>JBDRSE010000286.1:0-44612 GCA_043825095.1 bacterium | reverse complement strand
AGCCCTTCTTCAGCGGCGGCAGCCGGATGCGCACGAGGCCCGCGTACTCCCCGGAGCCGAACACCGCGCCGATGCCCTCTCCCACGCCGAGATCCACGCTGTAGACGTCCGACTCCGGCACCGCCTCCTGGATGAGATCCTCGACGTCCCGGGCGAGCTCCGAGGTGAGCTCGAGGTTGTTGCCGCTGGCGCCGCTGAGCCGCAGCACGATCATGCCGTTGTCGGTCTTGGGCATGAAGTCGCGCCCCAGATTCGCCACCATCACCATGGACAGCACGAAGATGCCCAGCGCGGCGAGCAGCGTGGTCTTCCGCCAGTGCAGGGACACCCGCAGCAGGGCCGCGTAGCCCCGGGTGAACCCCCGCAGCAGCCACTGGACGCCGCGGCCCACGGGACGCCACCAAAGCACCCAGAAGAAGAGCAGCACGATGACCACCCGGGCGGTGGTGGAGCGCGCCGCGCGCTGTGCGTCGAGCTCCGCCTGGGTCTTCAGCAGCCGGGAGGACGCCATGGGGATCAGGGTCCGGGCCACGATCAGAGAGGCGGTGATGGACAGACAGATCGTCACCACCATGTCCTTGAACAGCGCGCCTACGATGCCCGGCACGAAGAGCACCGGAATGAACACGCAGAGGGTGGTCAGGGTGGAGGCGGTGATGGCCATGCCCACCTCCTGGGCCCCCTGCACCGCGGCCTCGCGGACGGGCTTTCCCAGCTCCATGTGGCGGTAGATGTTCTCGATCACCACGATCGCGTTGTCCACCAGCAATCCGATGGCCAAGGCCAGCCCGGTCATGGAGATGGTGTTCAGCGTGACATGGGCGGCGTTCATCACCGGGAAGGTGACCACCAGGGAGATGGGGATCGCCAGGGACACGATGACCGCGGCCCAACCGTTGGTCAGAAACAGCAGCAGCACCAGGCCCGCCAGGAGAAAGGCCTGCCAGCCGGTGGACACCACGTTGCCCAGGGCGCGGTTGATCATGTCAGACTGGGCCCACATCACCTCCAGCTTGGTGCCCTTGGGCAGCATGCGCTCGATGCTGCTCCGGCTCTGGAGCACCGCCTTGGCCACCAGCAGCGTGTTGGCGTCCGACTGCTTGCGCACGAGCACCATCACCGAGGACTTGCCGTTGTTGCGGATCAGCCGGGTGGGCTCCTGGAACCAATCCCTGACCCGGGCCACGTCCTTGACCCGGATCTCCCGGCCGAACCGCTGGGTGATGATCACCTCCTTGATCTCCGACACCTTCACAAAGCGGCCCTGGGTGTTGATGGCCAGGAGCTGCCCCCCCTGGCGCACGGCGCCGCCGGGGAGCTGCACGTTGGCCGTGCGGATCGCCTGGAGCACCTGCTGCGGGGCCACCATCAGGGCCCGGAGCCGCTCCGGAAGGAGCTCCACCTGGATCTCCCGCTTCAGCCCCCCGGCGCTGTTCGCGGCCGCGACTCCCGGGACCCGTTCGAGCCGCGGCTTCACCAGGTCCTCGGCGATCTTCCGGATCTCCGCCGGGCCGTAGGGCCCGTTGACCATCATGAACACCACCGGCTGCAGCGAGGGGTCGAAGGCGAACGTGATGGGCTTCTCGGCGTCGTCCGGCAGGGCGAAGGCGAAGAGATCGATGTTCTTCCGGATGTCAGTCTCCGCCCGGAACATGTCGGTCCCCCAGGAGAACTCCACCTCCACCACGGACATGCCGTACTTGGACTTGGAGGTGACCTCCTTGACCCCCTCCACCGAGGCCACGGCGTTCTCGATGGGCTGGGTCACCAGCTTCTCCACGTCCTTGGGCCCCGCGCCGGCGTACTGGGTGACGACCACGACCTTGGGAAAGGAGATGTCCGGAAACACGTCTCGGGGGAGCTTGGCGTACTCGAAAATGCCGAAGCCCACGACCGCGATGTAGAACATCGACACCGTAACGGCACGTTTGACGCTGACACTGGCGAGGCTCATGGCTGCATCATCGTCCCCGGGCCGAAGCCCACTTCACCGCTGCGGGGCGGCGCCCGACGCGCGCGGAGACGGGGGCTTGGCTTTCGGCATCGTCTCGGGCAGCGCCTTCCGGACTTTGGGCTTTACGAGGGAGACCAGGCTGCCGTCCCGCAGGCGGTTGTTGCCCAGCACCACCACCGGCTCCCCGACGCTCAGCCCCGCGGCGATCTCGATCCGCCCCCCGTGGCGCGGGCCGATCCGCACTTGCCGAAGCTTGGCCACGTTCCCCTGGGCCAAGAACACGTGGTAGTGGACCTTGGCGCTCTCGTCCACGCGTCGCTGCACCGCTCGGGCCAGGGTCATCACGACCCCCTTGCGCACCCCGGTGCGCACACGCATGTCGGAGAACATTCCCGGGCGCAGCACGCCGCCCGGGTTCTTCACCAACACCGTGACCCAGGCGGTGCGGGTACGGCGATCGATAACCGGCGAGAGGAAGTCGACGTCCCCTTTCCAGACGCGGTCCTTGAAGGCCGGCACCGTGACCTGGACCAGCTGCTTGCTCTTGAGCCGCACCAGATCGAACTCGGTGGCCATGGCCTTCACGCGCACCGAGTCGGTCTGGATGATCGTGCACAGCGGGAGCCCGGGGCCGGCCAGGTCGCCCATGCTCAGGAAGCGCTGCCCGATGACGCCGTCGATGGGGGCGCGGATGAACACGTTGGCGATGCTCGTGTCCACCTGGCCCACGCCGGCCTTCATCTGGGTCACCTGGGCCTGGGCCACGCTGTACTGGGCCTGCACGCGCTGCAGCGCCGCGATGGCCACGGTCTGGGTCTGGTAGAGCTTGCGGGTGCGGTCCAGCTCGAGCTTCGCCAGCCGCAGTTGGGTCTTAGCCGCGGCCAGCCCCGCCCTGGCCTGGCGGTGCGCCTGCCACAGCGCGCCTCCCTTGACCACGGCCAGCACCTGGTCCTTCTTCACCCGGTCTCCCTCCTCGAACTTCAGCTCCGCGATCCGCTCAGGGACCAGGCTGAAGACCCGCACCTCCACGTCGGCCAGGATCTCCCCGGAGAGGAACACCTCGTCCACCACGGTGTGGGTGCCCGCGGGCTCCACCCGCACCGGGATCGTCCGCGCCTTCTTGCCTTTGTCCCCTTTGCTCTTCCCGCACCCTCCCGCCGCGCCTCCCACAGAAAGCGCCAGTGTCAACGGGACGAGCCAAGCAGCGATTCGGTTCATGGTGCCTGCCAATTCCGTGGGCCTCAACCAACCCATACTAGCGTAATCACGCGCCGAAAAAAGCAACGGGTTTCCTGTATCGGTCTGTACCGGGCCCCGAGCCCTTGCTGCCACTGTGCAGCAGAAACAACGAGGGCCCGCAGTTAACGAAGCCTGGCGGGATGGATCGTGGTCAATGTGATGCTGTTTAGTGCTCCAGCGGCAGGGCCGGGGGTGGGGCGGGAGAGGGAAAGAGGTTGGCCCAGGTGGGTTCGTTCTCGACCGTGCCGGAGAGGGCGTTGGTTTCCAGGATGGTGGGCTCGGAGCCTTCGTTCATGACCACGCTGTTCTCGGCGCCGCTCACCGCGGAGCCGGTCACGGCGCCGCGTGCGCGGAAGTAGAGGATCCCGGCCAGCGCGGCGTCCTGGATCACGCAGTCGTAGACGCTGAAGACCGGCATGGCGTCCCCCTGCTGGGTCTCCAGGCCGCCGATCTGGACGCCGTAGCCGTACTTGCCGTCCAGAGACTGCGGTGAGACGTTGCGCACCGTGCTGGAGGCCACGAAGCCGGAGACCCCCTCCACCGCCACTCCGGCGCTCTCGGCGGATTCCACCAGGCACCCGGTCATCCAGAGGCCGCCGCAGTCTCCGGTCTCGGGATCGCAGAGCGCCCAGATCCCCTGGCTGTAGATTCCCTCCCACTCCCCGAAGGTGTTCGGCCGCGTGTCGATCACGGCGACACCCTCGAGGGTGGTCGGCGTGCCGGCGCTGAAAATGCCGGCGTTCACGTTGCTTGCGATCAGGCTGCTTGAGACCAGCAGGCTCCCGCAGGACCTGATCCCCGGGTCGCACCGGGCGCCGACGCCGCGGCCGAAGAGCCCCCGGCCGTCCTCCGGCAGAGTCCCCCGCACCGTGGTGTCGGCGACCTCGGCGTCCACCCCGGCGATGTTGATGCCGAAGCCCACGTTGGCCTCGACGAGGCTTGAAGTGACCAGCAGGGTCCCACAGTCCCGGGTGTCCTGATCGCACTGGGCATTGACGCCCCGACCGGGGAGCCCCCAGGCCGCGTCCGGCAGGGTGGAGCGCACCACGGTGGCGGTGATGTCCGTGTCGGCGCCGACGACCGCGACCCCCCCCTCCAGGTTGCCCTCCACGAGGCTCGCAGAGACGTGCAGGCTCCCACAGCGCCCCACCGCGGTGTCACAGCGGGCGCCGATTCCCCAGCCGAACTTCTGGGTGAGCTCCTCCGGCAGGTTGTCCCGCACCACGGTGGAGGTGATGTCCGTGTCGGCGCCGATGGAGTAGATGCCCATCTCCTGGTTTCCGGTGACGAGACTGGAGGAAACCTGGAGCACGGGGCAGACGTCCAGGGAGGAGCACTGGGCCGCGACGCCGCGGCCGAACCAGCCGGTGCCTTGCTCTGACCGGTTGTCCTGCACGACGGTTGCGGTGATTTCGGTGTCCACGCCGCCGGAGGAGATGCCGGTCTCCCGGTTGCCTGAGACGAGGCACGATGAGACGCGGAGGCTCCCGCAAGCCTCGGTCAGGAGCGAGCAGTCCGCGGCGATCCCGCGGCCCCACCAGCCGTCGAGCTCTGCCGATTGGGTGTCCCGGACGACCGTTGAGCGGATCTCGGCGTCCAGGCTGGTGACGTAGATGCCCATCTCCCGATTGGCCTCCACGAGGCTCGAGGAGACCAGCAGCCCCCCGCAGCGATCCGTGGTCTGACACTCGGCGTGGATGCCCCGTCCCCCGGTCAGGCTGTTCTCTTCGGATTGCGTGTTGCGCACCACCGCGGCGGTGATCTCGGTGTCCACGTCCAGGATTGCGATGCCGACGGCCCGGTTGTCCGAGACCACGCAGGAAGAGACGCGCAGGCTCCCACAAATGCCGGAAGAGGCGCACTCGACGTTCACCCCCCGACCGAGAGTGCCCGAGGCGGGATGGGCTCGCGTGTCTCGCACCACGCTCTCCCGCAGCTCGAGCGTGCTGCCGCTCGAGTAGACCCCTGCCGTGGCGCAACGCGCCACCACCACCCGCTGTAGGCTCAGCTCGGCCTCTTGACGCGCGGCGATTCCCATATCGCCCGCGTCGAGCACCTGCAGCTCCTGCGCGGTCACCTGCTGGGCGCCCTCCACCACGAGCCCGACGCCCGGGCCGGTGAGGGTGACGCCGCGGATCGAGGTGCCCGTCCCCCCCGCTGCGACGGTCACCGCCGGGGCGGGGTTGCCGAGAAAGAGACTCCCCCGGATCGTGACCAGCGCGGCGCAACGCCCGGTGAGGCGCACCGGCCGGTTGAGGCTCAAACGCTCGGTGTAGTCCCCAGCGGCGATGGCGACCTGGCCCCCGGGGAGCGCCGCGGCCAACGCTTCCCCGATGGACACGAAGGGCGCCTGTGGAGAGCCGTCCGCGCCGGTTGCGTCCGCGGTCTGGTCCACGAACACGGTCTGCCCGTCGTCCACGATCTCGCCCCAGGCGCCGCTCCCGCAGTCCCCCAGCGCCACGCACTCCGTGTGGCCGAGCAGGGCGATGGTGCCCGGGGGGCAGGGGTCTGGCCCCGGAGGCAGGAGGGCGTCACAACCTCCCTCGCCGTCGGACGTGAAGCCTGGGGCGCACTCGGTGACGCCCACCGGCTGACAGGTCGTCCGGCCGAGGACCTCCATGCTCCCGGCCGGACAGGGGCCCGGCAACGGGGGCAGGATGGCGTCGCAGCCGCCCTCGCCGTCAGGCTCGAACAGGCCGGTGGCGCAGTAAGTCACGCCGACGGAGCTGCAACCGCCGCCGCGGACGGAGATCTCGGCCGGTCCTGCGCAGTCGTCGAAGATCGGAACGCAGGACGCCCCCTGGCGCTCGAACCCCCTGGGGCAAGCGGCCTGGTCGTCGCCACACGCGCCCGTGCTGAGGGTTTCGAGCAGCAGAAGCGAAACCACAAGGTCAGACCGACGGCTCATCTCAGTCCTCTCCCGGCAGGTTGGATGCGATCAGTATCGCCGATTGAAAGGCGCGGGGAAAGAGATGCTCCCCGTGCGTGACCTCGCACCAGACTCCGGCTGCGGTTGTCGATCCCCTACGTGAACACGTGGCGTCTAGTAGACGCCGTTGGACACGCGCAGATCGTATTCCGTACACATGGGCTGCCCGGCGGTGTGGCGGATCCGGACGTAGAAGGTCTTGCTGTCGTTGTTGCAGATGTTGTAGCCGCTCTGGTTGGTGGCGCGGCAGTTCCCCTCGCCGCAGGGCGCCGAGATGGTGCAGCCGGTGGAGGTGCGGTTGAAGTCGGTGTACCAGTCGAAGCAGCAGTTCTCGGTGTTGGCCATCTGCGTGCCCGTGGCCGGGCAGCCGCCCTCCCAGACGTCCATCACGTAGAGGTTCCCCGGGTTGGTCAGGAAGCGCACGTCCACGTGGTACTCGTCCCCGATGGTGTCGTTGTCGTCGGTGGCCGCGAAGCGATACCAGATCTCGCGGCCGGCAAAGGGCGTGTTGCCAATGACGTCCACCTGGGACGCCGGGTTGTCCGTGAAGGTGCCGAGGTTGATGGCGGTGCCGCAGGTGGCGCCCGAGGTCGCCGGGGTTGGGCTTGCCTGACACTCGCAGCCGTTCAAGTAGGCGCCGTCCACGTCGTAGAAGTTCGTCACGCAGGCGGCGATGCCGCAGCCCGCCGCGCCGTTGCACGCCTCGGTCGCGTTGGGCACGTCGCCGCACATGGCGCTCACCGGCACGTCGGCCTGGTCCACCAGGCCGTCACAGTCGTTGTCCTGGCCGTCGCAGATCTCGGGGTTCCCCGGGAAGTTGTTCGGATCCGCGTCGTTACAGTCCGCACAGCTCAGCACCCCGTCCCCGTCGGTGTCGATCTCCCCGCCGGGCGCGTCGGCAAAGCCGTTGCAATCGTTGTCCTGGCCGTCGCAGATCTCGGGGTTCCCCGGGAAGTTGTTCGGGTCGCTGTCGTTGCAGTCCGCGCAGGCGGGCACCCCGTCGCCATCGGCGTCGGTTGTCTCCCCGGGGAAGTCGGCCAGGCCGTTGCAGTCGTTGTCCAACCCGTCGCAGATCTCGGGGTTCCCCGCACCGTTGTTCGGGTCGTTGTCGTTGCAGTCCGCGCAGGTCCGGACCCCGTCCCCGTCGGCGTCGGTGAGCTCGCCGGGGAAGTCGGCCACGCCGTTGCAGTCGTTGTCCTGGCCGTCGCACACCTCGGGATTCCCCGGGAAGTTATTCGGATTGGCGTCGTTGCAGTCCGCGCAGGAGGGCACTCCGTCGCCGTCCGAGTCGGTGAGCTCGCCAGGGAAGTCGGCCACGCCGTTGCAGTTGTTGTCCCGCCCGTCGCACACCTCGGGGTTCCCCGGGAAGTTGGTCGGGTCGTTGTCGTTGCAGTCCGCGCAGGCGAGCACCCCGTCGCCGTCCGCGTCGGTGGTCTCCCCGGGATAGTCGGCCGCGCCGTTACAGTTGTTGTCTTTGCCGTCGCACACCTCGGGGTTGCCCGGGAAGTTGGTCGGGTCGTTGTCGTTGCAGTCCGCGCAGGACCGGACCCCGCCCCCGTCGGCGTCCACCAGCTCTCCCGGGAAGTCGGCGAGGCCGTTGCAGTCGTTGTCCTGCCCGTCGCACACCTCGGGGTTCCCCGGGAAGTTGTTCGGGTTGTTGTCGTTGCAGTCCGCGCAGGACAGGCTCCCGTCCCCGTCGTTGTCGACCTCGAAGCCGGGGAAGTCGGCCACGCCGTTACAGTTGTTGTCCTGCCCGTCGCACACCTCGGGGTTCCCCGGGAAGTTGTTCGGGTCGTTGTCGTCGCAGTCGTTGCACGAAAGGACGCCGTCGCCGTCGTTGTCCACCTCCCCGGCAGGGTCCGCGTCCGCCGCGCCGTTGCAGTTGTTGTCCAGGCCGTCGCAGATCTCCGGCCCCGCGCCCTGGAAAGGATTGCAGAACTGGATGGATCCGCCCACGCAGTTGTCCACGGTGTGTGCGCATTCCCCCAGGCCGCAGGTGGTGGTCCCGAGGTCCTCGTCGACGCTACCGTCGCAGTCGTTGTCCAGGCCGTCGCAGCTCTCCGGGACCGCGCCCAGCATCGCGTCGCAGACCTGGGGCACGCCGCCGACGCAGTTGTCCACGGTGTGCAGGCACAAGCCCAGGCCACAGGTGGTTTGACCCAGGCCGTCGTCGACGAGGTTGTTGCAGTCGTCGTCCATGCCGTTGCACACCTCTGTCCCCGCCGGGTTGACGGAGTTGTTGAGGTCGTTGCAGTCGCCCATGGCCGTGGCCGTGTAGGACTCGGCCGCGTTGGGCTCGCACAGGCAGGTGGCGTCGGCGGTGACGCCGTAGCCGTCCATGTCCACGTCCCGGTAGTAGGTCGTGCAGCCGAGGGCGTCGGGCTCGTCCTGATTGCCGTCGCAGTTGTCGTCGTTGCCCGACTGGCAGATCTCCGGGCCGGTGTAGGTGCACTCGTACTCGCACCCGTCGACCGGATTCTGGTTCAGGTCCACCCAGCCCGCCGGGCATCCGCTCACCATGCCCGAGATGGGCACGTCCCGGCCGTTGGGGTCACTGGAGATCACCACCAGCCAGGTGGAGCTGATGACCCCATCCACGTTGGCGCCGAAGGTCACCTCGGCATAGATCAGCTCGGGATCGAGGGAGAGCAGCGGATCGCCGGCGCTCAGCCACATCGGCAGCACGACGGGGATCTCCGAGGCGCCGCCGGTGTCGTACTGGAACAGCCGCAGCGACATGTCGGCCTGGATGGCCGGGATGCTGGATTGGATCTGCACGTCGTCGATACGCAGCGGCGCGTTGCCGTCGGCCCCGTTGCGAATCGCCACCACGGCCACCGCCGGGATGCCGAAGGGCACGACCCCGTAGTCGATGAGCGGCTCACTGTTCACCTGATCCACGTTGCAGTCCACAAAGGGCTCCGGGTCGACGACATCGTCGTCGAGCACGCACATCTCCAGGGTGGGATCGCCCTTGTAGTCCGCCTGGAGCTGGACCGACACCAAGACGTTGTTGGGGTCGTCGGAGCGCACGTCTAGGGTGCCGAAGTCGAGCTCGCCGTCCTCGGGGTGCAGCACCACCTGCACGGTGGTCGTCTCGGTGGGTTGCAGGATGATCGAAACCGGCCCGGAGGGCTGCGCCGTGTACTCATCGAGGAGGTCATTCTCGTTCACCGTGATCTCGGTCACGGTCAACGGGCCGCTCCCCACGTTGGCGATGGTCACCTCGCGCACCGTATCGATGTGCAGGGGCGCAAAACCGAACTGCACAGGATCCGGGAACACGCTGATCCGACCCGGAGGGATTGCGGCGTCTACCGCAGCGTCCGGGTCCACGACCACCGGGACGCAGATATTGCCCTGACACGTCATTCCCGCCGGGCAATCCTCTTCGTTCTCGCACACGATAGCGCCGTCGGGATCCCCCCCCCCAGGCGAATCGCCCCCGCATCCCCCGAGGAGCCCCAGGCCGGTCGCGGCCAGGGCCGCCAGTACGAGAGAGAATCGCTGTAATCGATTCCACAGAGATGACACTGCACACCTCCCGAGCGGGCTGGGCTTGCCGCGCAAGCCGGAGCCTGGTCTGTGAGTCTAAATGTCTAATACATCAATCCGCCCAGGATTATACCTGGAATCTCCGGCGTAATCTAGCTGAGGATTCAATTCGAGGGTCTGGTCAGAGCCGCCAAGCCTCAGTCCTCGGGGTCCTCGAATGATGCCGATATAGCTTCTGAGACAGGGGCAGCCTGCGCCAGGGGGTCGGCCGGGGCCGAATGCACCGCTTCGAATCCCGGCAGGCTCGGCACGGGCAGCTCCGGAGCCCGGCCTCGAGCGACGCTCACGGGTGGCTCCGGGTGCCTGGATTGAAGCTGTCGGGCCGCCTCGCGAGCCCACGGGTCGGCTTCGTCCAAGGGAGTGAGGCGCGCGAATCCCTGGTTCCGGATCGTGTTGATGTGTGCACCCGAGCAGCGAGCGTTCACCGAACAGGCCTCGCAGCGAGCTGACTTCGCGCGATGGTTCTCCAAGATGTGGTGACACGCCAGGGCTCTGAGCTCGAGCCGCCCTGTGCGCGGATCAAAGAGACGATAGTCCAGCCGTGGAATCGGCTCGACGAGCCGAGTGCCGGGGGCCAGGCAGGCCGGGAGGCCGCTCGTGCGCACCGGGAGATCGAGCGTTCGAAAGAGCTGCGCCGGATCCTCGACCTCCCACTGGGTCGTGTCCGCCAAGCGCTCGAAGGTCGGCTGGGTCACGCGCACCACATCGAGCTGCGCCGCGAGCAGGTCCCGATTCGCAACCAGCCAGGGCGCTGTCTTCCGATTCAGCTCGATGTCGAGCTCCACGCCGGCCGGGAGTGACGCCGGGCCGCCGAGCCACGACTGCAGGTGGCGGTCGGTGTCCGCGATCAGTGTGAGCGGGCGGCCCTCGGGAAGGGACGCCGACAATGGCGCCGGATCTCGCACCCGTAGCACCAGACCCACGTTCGGCGCGACCTCGAGCTCCGCGGCGGCAGCCAGCGTGCTCACCGAAAGGCCGAGCTGGGTGCACCCGAAGGGCAGCGGGTCTGGAACCGTGGTCTCGGTCACCGGCGCGTCGCCGATCCACCACACCTGATACGCGCGGCGGTGCAGCCGCCCGAGCATCTCGTCCAAGGTCGTGCAGAAAGGCTCGACGTAGCAGCTCGGGCAGCGCTCGACGTGTCGGCAGTCGAGCGCCGTGCCGAGATCCACGTAGGCGCGGAGGGGATAGCGCCGCCCCAGCACCTCGTCGAGCAGCTTGCGGGGCGGTTGAATCAGGTCCTCCAGTCCCTCCAGGTACTGGGGCGGAAGTCGATTCGTCCAGATGTGATACCGCGGGTGTCGGTTGAGCCGAAGCACGCGCCGCAGCCCGGCCTGGTGCGCGGCCACGTCGTAGAAGAGCTGCGCGCGATTCTCGAAGGCCGCTCCCTGGGGGATGACGTGCAGCAGATCGAATTCGGTCACGCCGAGGGAGATGCACAGCTCCACGATCTGCTCGAGGTGGCGGATGTTCAACCCGTTACAGCAGACGTCCACGTTCACCACGGGCCGGCCGTCGCGCAGCGCGCGGGTGAGCCCTGTGATCAGGCGACCGAAGGAGCCCGGCGTCTGGGTGAGGCGGTCGTGCAGAAAGGCGGTGTGCCCGTGCAGGCTGAAGGTGATCTCCCCGAGCCCGGCATCGAGGCAGGCGCGCAGGAACTCCCGATCGGCGAACCGGTGACCGTTGGTGATGCATTGCACCCGGTCGTACCCGCGCGCTCGGCCGTACCGAACCAGCGCGGGGAAGTCCGGGTGCAGCGTCGGCTCCCCGCCCGAGAGAATGAGCCGGGTGGCGCCCCCCTCGTCGAGGCCGCGGTCGATCTCCCGCCGCACCTCGTCCGCGGAAAGGACGAGGTCCCGGGGGGTGTCCGCGTCCAGGCAGAACAGGCAGCGGTTGTTGCACGCGGTGGTGATCCGCACCCAGTGGCGTTTCTGCTGAAGCCCTTGGTCGATCACTTGCTTCGGCCCTTGGTCCGCCATACGCCCACCACGATAGCACACCTCATAGACAAGGGATCCACGGCGGGTCATAGTAAACGGGCCCGTACCCCTGGAGGTGGCCCGGTGAGCGAGCGGCCCCACGACCCCGAGCGAGACGACCGAAGGAACGTCGAGATCAACGTCGGCAAGGTGTGCAACAGCCACTGCGTCTTCTGCCTCGACGGCCTGTCGAGCCGGGCCCAACAGGCGCCCATGCCCTACGACGAGATGCGCGCAGAGATCCGCCGCTGGGCCGAGCAGGGCCACCGGTCCGTCGGCTTCCTGGGGGGGGAGCCGACCATCTACCCACAGATCGTCAACGCCGTCGCCTATGCCCGCGAGCAGGGCTATACGCGCATCACCCTCGCCACCAACGGCAGGCGTCTGCACCGGGTCGACTTCACCGACGCGCTGCTCGCGGCCGGCCTCACCCGGGTCACGATCTCCATGCACAGCCACACCGCTGCGCTCGAGGACCGGCTGACCCGGGTCCCGGGAACCTATCAGAAGAAGGTGGACGCCATCCGGCTCCTGCTGCGGCGCCAGGCCGAGGGGCAGCTCCGAGACGGCGTGTCCGTGAACCTGGTGCTCAACGCCTGGAACTACAAACCCCTGCTGCGCATCCAGAAGTTCTTCTTCACGGAGCTGGGCCTCCGGGATCTCCGCATCAACTTCATCCGGGCCGAAGGCAACGCCGAAGGCAGCCGAGAGCTCACGCCTCGCTTCGCCGAGGTCGTGTCCAACCTGATGAAGGCGGTGGCGCTGAACGAGGCGCACTACCGCCACACGCTCACATTTGGCGGCTTCCCCATGTGCGTGCTCCCGAAGAGCTTTCTCAACGACCCGGGGCTGGTGCGGCAGTACATGGGCGAGTATCGGGACATGGCCACCGACTGCTCGATCCGCAGCGAAGGGAACTTCGGGCGCGTCACCGTAGAAGACGGACGCGCGCGATTCAACTGGCAGGAGCGCAAGCGGCACGATCTCAAGTCGCGGGTGGATGCCTGCGGGCAGTGCACCGTGGCCCACCTCTGCGAAGGGGTCTGGAACGCCTACCTCACGCTCTACGGCGGGGCCGACTTCGAGCCCGTGGGGCCCGTGGCGCTCGTGGCCGACGAGGGCTGAACCGCGGCCAGCTCGAGCCGGGGGTACGTGGCTTCGAGATCCCGCACGAGGGCGGTGATCCGCGCGGGCTCCGGGACCAGCAGGCGCACCGCCCCGACCCCGAGGCTCACCGCGAGGGTCACGGCCTGGGGCAGCTCCCGCACCGACGCGGCGGACAGCCCGAGGATCAGCCGGGTTCGAATCGCCCCGACGGCCCGGCTGTCCAGCGCGCAGAGTCGACGCGCCTCGCGGAGGGTCTCCCGCAGGGAAGGGAGCGCGCGCACGTTCAGCTCCAAGGCGAGATCCGTGCAGCGGGAGGCGCCCAGCCGCAGCGCGTCTCCGGCGGCCAGCCGATCGGTCCACAGCCACACGGTGGCGGTATCCGCCCGCGCCACGGCCTCCCAGGTCGTCGCGTCCGGACCGCCCGGCGCCCGCACCACCGTCTGCCCCGCGGCCTCGTCGGCCTGCGCCAGCCACGGCTCGATCCGCGCCCCGACCGGCCGGATCCCGCTCCCGTGCCGAATCCTCCAGTAGTCCCTCCAGGCTCCGCCACAGCGGGGCCGCAGCGTGCAGCCCCCACAGGGTGGCCCGTGGGACTTCTGATCCTGGCTGACGATCCCCGGGGTGTCCTGAAACCCGCCGGTGAGCGCCTCGAGCCCCTCGGTGCACCGCTCCAGGTGGTCCTGCCACCCCACGCACACCGGCACGCCGCAGTAAGGATTGATCACTTTGATCCCGTGATGGTCGGCGGCCGTCAGCGCCGCCCGGATCTCCGGGCCCAGCACCGCGTAGTCAGGCAGCAGCGCGGGATTCCCGGCGGCCCGGCCGTTGGGCTGCACCACCGACAGGGAGACGAAGCGCACCAACCGCAGGCGCGCCGCGACGAACTCGACGTACCTGACAACGGTGTGCTGCGAGTCGGCGGTGAAGACCGGGTTGAGGGTGACCGCCACGCCGGCCCGCAGGAGCGCGTCGATCCCGGCCAGGCACCGCGCGTGGGTCCCCTCGCGCCCCATCAGCCGGTCGTGCAGGGCCGCGTCGTGGGACAGCAGCGACACGAAGCCCTCCGTGAGGCCCGCCTCCGCCAGGGCCCGCGCGAATTCGTCGTCGATGCGCACCGCATTCGTCTGCAGCACCACGCTCGCGACACCGTGCCCGCGGGCCCGTCGCACGAGGTCGAGCAGGGGCTCACGCCGCAGGGTCGGCTCCCCTCCGGAGATGGTCAGCGTGTCCTGCCCCGTGGCGACGAACTCCTGGAGCTGTGCCTCCACCGCCTCTGGTGAAGGGTGCGGGCAGGGGTAGCGCTCCGCGGGCTCGTTGCAGAACAGGCACCGCTCGTTGCAGGCGAGGGTGAGCCGGAGGATCCCGCGGATCCGGTTTGGATTGTCGCGCCCCGGCTGGGCCGACGGCTCTCCACCGCCCGTCACGGCCCGCTCCCGCCGGCCTCGCGCTGCGGCCGGAGCGCCGCGTGAGGCCAGAGCTTCGCCGCGGTGTCGAAGACCCCGGGACAGAGCCCCTTCCAGGCGCAGTCCCGGCACGGGCCCACGTGGATGCGACGGCGGGTGGGCGCCCAGTTGTACAGCGCCTCGAACACCACCTTCCCGGGCCGCGAAACCCACTCCACCGTGACGCGAGGATCCCAGTGCAGATCGTTGGACAGCATGGCGTGCTCCCCGAGCAGGCACAGGGGCACGCCGAAGAACCGCACCACTGCCCGCAGAGCGCCCCGCACGGCGTCCCCGAGCTTCGAGTCGAGCCCGGCGAAGTCCACGGCCAGCTCGCCGTACCGCGCCTCGGCCGCCCCCTCCGGCGTCGGGTTCGACAGCAGCACCAGGCCGGCGCCGAGGGACTCGGCCAGCGCCACGGTGGCCCGGAGGTGGTCGATGTTGACTCGCGTCACCACGACGTTACAGAACCGCTCGACCTTCGGCGCGAGTCGACCGCAGAGCCGCATCGCCTCGCAGACCCGGTCGAAGCTGCCCGCCGCTCCGGTCTGCTCGTCGTGCACCTCCGGGGTGGGGCCGTGCAGGGAGAACATCACCTCGTCCAGCAGCGGCAGCGCCGCCCGGGCCGCCTCCTCCCGGCACAGCGTGTGGCCGTTGGTGCCCACGGACGTCCGCATGCCGAGCTTCCGCGCCAAGGCCAAGGCGTCGCCGAAGCGCGGATGGATCGTCGGCTCACCCCCGGTCAGATGCACACTGGTGACGCCGCGCTCCCGGTGCTCCCGGAGCGTCCGCGCGATGCGGCCCCACGTGACCGTGTGTTCCCGGTGCTCCCGCAAACGCTGCTCCTCGGAGCAGAACCAGCAGTGCTGTGGACACGCATAGGAGAGGTGCAGCTCGAGCCGGCGCATGGGCTGGCCGTCGGGACCGATCCAGTCCGGCCGCTCCACGGTGGCGCTCATGCCACGTCCCGCTCCCGTCGCCGCCTGGCGGCCAGGGCCGGGTAGAGCCGTCGACAGAACGCGGTGAGCGCCGCGTCCACCGCCCGAGTGGACTCCAGCGCCGGCCCGGGCACCACCTTCTCCAGCAGGGCGAGCACCCGACGCCCCCGAACCGCAAGGGTCGTGGCCGCCGGCGGGTGATCCAGATCTCCGACCAGCGTCTCTTCCAGGAGCTCCTCGAACGATCCCCACTGTCCCAGGTTGCTGGCATGAATCCGACGGTCCGCATCCACGATCAACCCCTGATTGAAAAACGCCGACGGAGCCCACGTAAACAGGTTCCGCAGGTAGAAGCGCTCGCCCCGCTCCCAACGGGCTTCGATGAGGCGGGCGATGCGCGCGAAGTTGTCACGCAATGCTGTCAGCTGCTCCTCGGACCAGGGCAGGAAATACCCCGGAAGCAGGTTGAACCGTCGGAAGCCGAGGGAGAGCAGGTGCTCGAGATTCTCCGCCGCCCGGTGCGCGAGGGCGGGAGGGATCGTCTGGGTCACCACGACCCGCGGCGTGGCCAGCAGCTCCGGCAAGCGCTCCACGGCGCGCTCATAGCTGCCCCCTTCCCCGCCCCGCCTGCGGCGGTGGAGGTCGTGATCCGAAGCGGTCCCGTCGAGGGAAACGGTCAGCACCAGCTTCGGTGTCTCGCGCACCAGGGCGAGCCAGTCCGCATCCAGCGCCAACCCGTTGGTGGACAGATAGACCCGATGGATCTCCGGCGCCGCCTGGGCCGCGGCCGCGGCCGCCCGGGTCGCCTCGGGGACGAGCAGCGGCTCGCCGCCGAAGATCTTGACGTCGCCGCCGCCATACCGGCCGGCGAAGAGCTCGATCGCTCGGGTGCAGTCCTCAGCAGAGAGGGAGGGCCAGTCGTCTTTGGGGGCAGAGCAGTAGCTGCAGCGCAGGTTGCACTGCCTCGTCACTGTCAGGACGAGCACACATCACCACTGTCCGTGGGAGCCGTGGGAGCCGTGGGAGCCGTGGGAACCGTGAGAGCCGTGGGAACCGTGAGAGCCGTGGGAACCGTGAGAGCCGTGGGAACCATGGGACCCATGAGACCCATGCGACCCATGCGAGCCGTGGGACCCATGCGACCCATGCGAGCCGTGAGAACCGTGCGAGCCGTGGCTCGCGTGGGAGGCATGGGCCAGCAGCATGTTGTCGACCAGGGGGTTGCTGACCGGCGGGATGACGGCAACCCCGTCTCCCTCCGCCAGCCGCGCCTCCCCGTGGCGGAGATCGCCGAAGGGCCGCTTCTTGATCTCGGGGAACGCAGCCTTTTTCGGCGAAGAATCTGTTCCGCTGTTCTTCTTGCTCATGCCCTGCTCCTACACCGCGCAGTCGCGCGCCATGGGACGCCGCTTCCGAATGGTCCAACGTCGAAAGATCTCCTCGGTGCTGCCGTCCGAGTCGCTGCCCAGCCGCTCGAGGAGAAGCCTGGAGATTGTCATGTACTCGGCACACTTCGATGAGTTCGGTCTCTGCCCGAACAGCTCCCCGCCCGTCATGTAGTTGTGCATGGGGCAGACGCCGCAGAAGGGCTTGTTCCAACAGGTGTCGCACTGCGGGAGGGAATCCTGCAGTGATGCTATGGCCATGGCCTTGACTGTCGGGTGCCGCACCACCTGAGTGTAACTTGAATCGCGCACATCTCCAATTTGAAAACGATCATCCCCCATGGCGTCGGTCATGCGGGCCTCGTCGCAGGTAAAGATGCGCCCGTCGTAGTTGTAGGCGACCTGACCGGTTCCAGCGCCGCAGGGGGAGAGAATGTCCGTGAAGTTCGGGTCGTCCGGCGTGAGCATCTTGGCCAGCAGTACCGCCGCCGTGCCCTCGATGAGCTCCACGCCCTGCCGGTTCAGCTCGAGGATGTAGTCCAGGCAGCGCTCGTAGAACGCCAGGTACTCGTCGGCCGCGTAGCCGATGGTCTTCCAGGTGGGCACCGCGAACCCGTAAGGATTCAGCGGGCGCAGGTGGATGCTGGGCAGCCCGCGCTCGACGTACAGGTCGATCAC
The DNA here is from genome assembly GCA_043825095.1 of bacterium. Classification (GTDB taxonomy): domain Bacteria; phylum Myxococcota_A; class Polyangia; order HGW-17; family JAJRWW01; genus JBDRSE01. The sequence goes on along the minus strand of JBDRSE010000286.1, from coordinate 27,406 downwards.
CTCTTTCCAATGATCGAAGGTCTTGCGGGTCGTGGTCATGAGCGCGTCCACGTGCCACAGGGTCGGCTCCCGACCCTGGTCCACGTATCGCTGGTTGATGTAGTCCATCCAGCGGATCGTCTCGGCGTAGGCGTTGCCCGCGCCCTCTCCCCGCCAGGCGCGATTCCAGTTGTGCAGCTCCTCGGGGCCGTCGAGGCTCGCGCACACCATCACGTCGCTGTCCACCAGCCAGTCCGCGATCTCCTCGCTCATGCGCGTGAGGTTGGTGACGATGGAGTGGTTGAGCTCCTTGCCCTCGAACCGGTTCTTCTCCCGGCTGTACTCCACCACGAACTTCACCACCTCCATGTTGAGCGTCGGCTCGCCCCCCTGGAACTCGAAGTTCACGTAAGGGGACGTGGTCTGCATCGCCAGATCCACCACCCGCTTGGCGGTCTCCAGCGTCATGTCGGTCAGGACGTCCTGCAGGCCCGCCCGGGAGGCGTGACAGTAGGCGCAGCTCTGGTTGCAGCGCAGGGTGGACAGCACGATGTGCAGATGCGGGCCCTGGCCCACGTGGGCCTTCTTGCGCCGCACCCGATCCGCGAGGCCGTCGAGGTCGAGGTCGTCCCGCAGAAAGCCCTTCTGCAGCAGGGCGGCGTGCTCCGGGTGCTCGGCCGTCAGCTCGCCGGCGAGGAACAGCTCGAAGTCCGCCTCGGTGAGCAGGTGCCACTCGGCGGCGTCGTTGGTCACGACCATCCGGTCCCCGATCCGGCCGTAGCGGAAAAAGGACAGCTTCTCCGGCACGACGCGACGCCGACGGGCCTGTACGGTCTTTTGGGCCATCAGCAGTCCCCTGCCTCGGTCTCCCGGACGATGGTTTCGTACAGCGCGTGGTTGCCGAGCTCGTCACCCAGCACGTCCCGGTCACCGTCGTAGTCCCCCAGCTGCGCGACAATCGCCGCGCCCTCCACCGACACGGTGATCTCGACCACCTCGGCGAAGGCCCGGGCCGCCTCCCGCACGCCCTCCTCGGAGTAGAGCGACGACGCGAACTCGATCCGGCGCTCAGGCATCGCGATCTCCAGCGTCGACCGGAGCGGCAGCGTCGACCGGAGCGGCAGCGTCGGTCGGAGCGGTCGCGTCGGCCGACGCTGCCTGCTCCGCACCGACCCCCGCCTTGGGTTCGTGCTTCTGCTCCCAGGGCACTGCGATCTCGAGGGCGTCGTCTTCCAGCTCCTCGTCGTCGAGCTCCATGAGGAGCGCATCGATGCTCGGGTTCCCGGTCAGCCCGAAGAACGCCCGGGCCATGTAGTACTTCCGGATCTCTGAGGTGGACTCACTCACCTGGAACCGCAGCAGCTGGTTGAGCAGCTCGTTGGCGAACTCGCCTGCCAACGCCTCCAGGTCCTCGGTCGAGGGCTCGGCTCCCTTGGTCTTGAGCCGCACCCCCACCCGCCGGTCCGCCGGCCGGGTGAGATACACGTAAGAGCGATCGATGAAGATGTACGCGGCGCCGAAGATCACCGGCCGCGGGTAGAGCTCCTCGTCGAGCTCGAACCGGACGCTGCGCGTCCCCAGGTCGTAGACGAGCTCGACGCTGTCGGCGCCGTCGGCGCTGTCGACGCGGTCGGGTGGGGCAGACACGGGTTCACTGGGCTTCTCGGAGTTCGACATGTGGGAGCCTTCCGGCGAAGGGATCAACAGTAGTGTGCGGGTGGCGTCTTCAGGCTCGCGAGCAGCGCCCGTCCGGACGGATGGGCGGCTTCGTGCGAATCGATCACGGCGGCCATGGCGCGGATCACCCGAGCGAGCCCTTCCTCGGTGCGGGTGCTCCCCCGGGCGCCGTTGACGAGCAGCAGGTCCAGCTGGCCCGTCTGGGCGACCCCGATGGGCACCAGGCCGCGTCGGACCAGGCGAAGCTGCGCGTCCCGACCGTCCATGTGCCGAAGAGTGAGGATCGCCGAGCCGTCGGCGATGCCCGACAAGGAGTGCACGCTCCAGGACGACGCGACCTCGGAGCCGGGCTCATAGGGCGCCAAGGCCTTCCAGGGAGGCGGCGCGGTCACCGGTGCGCCGAGCAGCTCCACCGTGGCAGGTGGAGCCTCGCCCGGTACGCGCTGCGCAGCTCTGGCCCGGTAGACTTTGAGCGAACCTCCGGCATCGCGCTTCGCAAGCATGCCCTCCGCTGCTCCGCTCGGGCTCGGGCTCGGGCTCGGGCTCGGGCTCCACCGGGGACGTAAAACCATGAGTCCGAGCGCCGAAGCGCTGGATCCGAGGACAAAACGACGTGTATACTTTCTCACTGGCTCACCCTCGACCTGGTGCAACGACTGTTGCCCTATAATCAACAGGTTAGCTCGTATCGTACCACACGCATTCAGCGCTTGCAATGATCTATCTCGATGGGTTTTGGGGCCGGCCGCGGTCTAACAGGAGTATAACAGTTGGTGCTCCTCCGGCGTGAACCTCAGAGAATTCCAAGGGTAACGTCGACACCACCGGATCCTAGCAGCTCCACCGCATCTGGATAGCCCAGTCGACCGTGCCGCTCCGCAACCCGCAACGCCTCAGCCCAGGCGCGGCTCGATCCCAGCCCGCCGAGCACCGCCCGAGACGCCTCCGCGTTCCCGCGCCATCGGCTCTCGCTGATCCAGAGCACGGACAACACCCTGCCCTCCTCCCAGCGCAGCGACCACAGCCCTTCGGCCCCAAGCCCAACCAGCTCCTCGAGCCGCGCGCGCAACGATCCGGTCACTCGCTCCACCGGCGGCTCGGTGTGGCGTGTCAACACACCCAGCCGGTCCCCCGGAAGACCCAGCGTCGCGCTCATGAGCGCCATCCCTGACGGCGCCCGCAGCTCGTGCTCCACCTCCTGCAGATCGTCCAGATACACCACCGCCCGCTCCGACCCGTCGCTGTCCACCATCAGCCGCGTCTCCGCGGGCACCTGCCCCAGAAACCCCTCCAGTCGCTCCGACGGCCAGGCGCGCAGCACCTCCCGCTCCCACCGCTCCCGCTCCCCCTGTGCCGACAGCGCCAGCCGCACGGGCCGAACCTCCCCACCGAACGGAAAAATCACACCGAGCTTGAAATCCCTGAGCAGCGCCTCGCAGAGCTCGCGATCCACGAGCGGTGCCCACCGTCCCGGCAAGCCTTCCGGCCACGCAACCGCCAGCAGCTCGTCAACCAGCTCGGCCATGTAGCGCCTTTCTCAACGTTCTGTGCGAGTATCACCTCGCCGTCAGAAAGGTGTCAAGGCGAGCACTGACGAGTGTAAGAAGCACAAGTGTCAGACGCACTTGACCCGCCACCTTGAGACGTCGGATACTCCGGCTCGGGACGACGTGGCAGCTTGAAGGCGGCGGGCAAACCGACACAGGCGTCCACGCTGGTTTCAGCGTGGCAACTCAGCGGGGAGGAGCCTCAATGGACCTCGAAGAGATCATCGTCATCGGCGTCATCCTGGTGTTCGTCATCGCGATCCCGGGGTTCAATTTCCTCAAGGCCCTCGTCTCGGTAGGCGCGGACAAGAAGCGCGGAAAGTTCGCCCCGGCCCTGGTCAAGCACCTGCTCAACAAGGGGTTCATGATCGGCGGCAACAGCTCCCAGCTCTGGGCCTTCGACGTCGACGAGGAGCTCAACGAGCAGCTCGACAGCTTCACCGACGACGACCTGGCGCGGATCTACGACGAGCATGGGCTGGTGGGGCAGCTCGGTCGACGGAAGGTGCTGCTCCGCACCGACTCCTGGGGCGACGACGAGCACAAGATCCTGGAGGTGTTCCTGTACTGGCGGCGCAACGAGACCGGGCACAAGATCGAGCTCGACCTGGAAACCGAGGCGGCGAGCTACGAGCCCGACCTCAAGAAGCGGCCCTTCGACACCCAGAACGACCACTTCAACAAGTTCTTCAAGAAGCGCTGGGGCAACAAGTTCATCCACAAGCGGCTGTCCGCGGCGGGCCCGACCCTCGACTTCACCAAAGAGTTCGTGGACCGGTGGGGCTCCTACATCAAGAAGGTCAGCGCCAGTGACTCCCTCGAGGTGAAGTTCGACGACCGCGCGCTCACCAAGGCCGGCGACCCGGTGGCAGCGCTCGAGCAATTCGTCGCCGACATCGATCGGCTGGCCGCGGCCATCGAAACCTCGGTGGACCCGTCCTTCGTGGTCGAGGAGAAGGAACAGACCAGCCTTCAGGGGCCGCGCTACGCCGCGCTCAAGATCATGACCCAGTGCCCGGAGTGCAAGTCGGCCCTGCCGCTCAACGGCCCCGTGCTCAACGCCCACTGCGACGGCTGCCAGTCCGACTTGACGCTGAAGGCGGACTTCTGGGACAGCCTCCTCGGCACGCCCTACACCGACTACCACCAGGGCGGCGGGGGCATGACGATCAACTTCACCACCGAAATCCAATGGCAGGCCGCCCGCCCCAAGTGCCACGAGTGCAAGGAGGAGCTGCCCGTGGACGACATCCCCGTGGGCACGGACGGCAACGTGTTCTGCGCCGCCTGCGGCAAGCCCAACGCCACCTACCCCGCGCCGGCCTGGGCCCGCAAGCTCGTGCCCAAGCTCGAGCAGCTCTACCGCGCGGACCGAGACACCACCACGGCCGCGCCGGGACAGCACGCCGCGGCCTTGGCCACCGGCGCGGCGCCCATCGTGCTCAACTGCCCGCAGTGCGGCGGCGCCCTCCAGGCCAACGAGCAGTCCGAGCGCACGATCCTGTGCGGCTACTGCAGCGTGCAGGTGTTCCTGCCCGACGAAATCTGGATGCGGCTCCACCCCAAGAAGACCGCGGGCGTGTGGTACGCTCGCTACGAAGCCCGCAAATCCTTGGCGTAGCGGCGCGATGGGAAAGGCACCATGATCCGAACACTGATCCTGCCCCTTGCGCTCGTCGCAGTCGCCGCGACGCCAGTGCCCGCCCAAGCCAAGGCGCCGCGCAAGCGGAGCTCTTTCTGCAAGGAGATGGATCGGCTGCGGGAGGCCTCGCCGAGCCGCTTCGCCAAGCTGCGTGGGAAACGGATCCAGCGGCGGGTGGTCGGCAACAGCAGATTGAGCTTCACGAACATCTACGACGCGCGGTTCGTGCCGAAGTTCGCGTCCGGGTGCTCCGTGTCGGTGGAGGGGGCCGGCACGCGGGAAACCAAGGCCAGTGTGACGTGCATGGTGGATGGGCAGAGCTGCGGCGAGCTCAAGCGGCTCTTCAAGAAGCTCTACCGGCAGCTCCGGGGGTGCTACCCAAAGCGCTCTGGATCCAAAATACGCTGGCAACGGGGCAAGCGCTACGAGGGCTGGTTCAAGCTCTCTCCGCGTGGCGGCAAGACCGACTTCGCGGGCGAGCTGTCCGCCCAGAGCGCGGGCGGAAAACGGTGCGGCATTCTGTTCGAGGTCCTGCTGAAGGGCAAAGCGCGCAAGTGAGGCAACTCCCGCCTGTGAGGCAACTCCCACCTGTGAGGCAACTCCCGCCTTGACCGGTCGGGAAGCGAGGACGGATACTCGCTTCGATGACCGCGACCGCCTCTATGCCGTCCCCCGCCCGATCGGACGCTACGATCACCCTGGAGTGCAACAACCGGTGCCGGTTCTGCCCGCGCACCACGCTGCGCCACATCCAGGTGCCGTCCGAGGAGTTGGAGGCGCGGCTGGTGGAGATCCGGGGCGAGTCGAGCCGGGTGCTGCTCTCCGGAGGCGAAGTGACGCTGCTCCCGGACCTGCCGGAGCTAATCGCGCGCTGCCGCACCATGGGGTTCGAGCAAGTGGGCGTTGTCACCAACGGGCGACGGCTGGCGGAGGCGACGCTCGCGCGGGCGGTGGTCGAGGCGGGACTGACCGAAGCCTGCGTCACGGTGTATGACCTCAGGAGCGCGGTGCACGACGGCCTGACGTCGGTGGAGGGGAGCCTGGAACAGAGCCTGCAGGGGCTGGACAACCTGCTGGCACTGGCCCGGGAACCGCAACACGCCGGGCTGCTGGTGCGGGTCAACACGCTGCTGTGCGTGGACAACGTCGACGGGATGCAGCCGCTGCTGCGGGAGCTGGCGGGGCGCGGAGTGCGGCGCTTCCTGGTGGGGGACATGCTGCTGTCCGAGCGCTTCCCCGAGGCGCTGCCCCTGGACCGGGTGGCGGAGGTGGCGCGGAGCCTGGGCGCGGACCCCGAGCTGGCCGGGGCGACGATCCAGCTCCGGGGGTTCCCGCTGTGCGTGGTGGGGGACGTACCGGGGATCGAGGTGGAGCCCCACGACATCGACACCGCCATCTTGGATGCGCAGGATCAAGACGACTACTTCGCGGAGTTCTACGACAACTTCGCACACGCGGACCCGTGCGGGCGATGCGTGGCGCGGGGCGGCTGCCCGGGCCTGCAGAAACGATATCTCACCCACCATGGAGCTCGTCTGATCGAGCCGCTGCAGAAGCTGCCTGCGCTGCCGGCCCTGGGTGCCGCGCCGGTGGTGACAGAGGAGGAGCTGGAGGCAGCGCGCCGGGAGCTGGCTGAGTTTCCGCCTTGGCCGGAGTCAGGACGGCTGGAAGTGATCCCCACCACGGCCTGCCCTTTCCGCTGCACGTACTGCGCGGTGAAGCTGGGCCGCCAGGACACCGCGCCGCAGGTGCTGGACCGGGCGGTGGACCTGCTCCTGACGTCGGCCCGGGAGCGGCTCGAGCTGCAGTTTTTCGGAGGGGAGCCGCTGCTACGGCGCAGGGAAGTGCTCCGCACCATGCGTCGGGCCGCGGAGCTCGCCCGGGACCGGGGCAAGCAGCTCTCCTTCGTGATCACCACGAGCGGCCTGTTGCTCGACGGGAGGGTCCTCGAAGCGCTGCGAGGGTTCGACGTGCGGGTCATGTTCTCCCTGGACGGACCGAAGGACGTGATGCGGCGGTTCCGGCCCTTGGCAAAGTCGGGGGCCGACCCGACGGACGTGCTGGAGCGCAACCTGCGGGAGCTGCTCGCCTCGGGCGTGGACTACTTCGTGAACATGGTGGTCACGCCCGAAGACGTCGACGCGCTGCTGCCGCGGTTCGAGTACATCGCCGGGCTCGGCGCCCGAACGATCCAGGTCTGCTACTCGCTGCAGCTCGGATGGACCGACGAGGCCCAGTTGCGGTTCTGCGACGCGCTCCGGCGCTGCGCCACGCGGACACTCGATCCCGAGGGGCCGGACGTCAGGTTGCAGAACCTCGGCAGCGCGGCCGAGCCCACGGTGCTCTCTAACGACCTGCTGCTGGACGTGAACGGGGCGCTGTTCAGCGACGCGGCGCTCTTCGGCGAGCGGGTGCTGCCCGGCCTGCGCCCGGCCAACCGCATCGGTGACATCTTCGAGCTCACGACCTTCGACGGGCTGCGGCGCACCCGGGAGCAGAACCTGGTGATCCTTCGCAAGGTGTACCCGGACGAGGACTCCGCGCCGCGGCGCCTCGTGGAGCAGCAGCTCCTCTTTGGGCGCAGGATCCAGCAGACCCTCGACGAGCTCGGTGCGCCTGAGCCCACCTCCACGGCGACCGGCCCGCAGCACGCCGCGGCCCGGGTCGTGGATCGCAACCCGCTCCAGGACCGAATCCTCCGGCGGTCGCTCCCGCACCAGGCCCGGGTGATGATGCGGCGCCCCGAGCTGCTGAGGCTACCGATCCTCATGCTGGAGAACGCATGCCGGTACGACTGCCTGTTCTGCCTGGCCAAGCCCCTTCCACCCACGCCACTGGATGGTGTGGAGCGCTGGCTCGCGGACAACCGCCGCCTGGGCCTCCCGCGGCTGGGCATCGCGGGGAACGAGCCCCTGCTGCACCCGCACATCGACGCCATCCTGGCTGCGGGCCGACGGTACGGCTTTCAGACCTTCGACATCCTCACCTCCGGCGCCCCCCTGGCCGATCCCGCCCGGGCCCGAGCACTCGTGGACGCCGGTGCCCGCGCCTTTGCCATTCCGCTGTACGCCGCGGACGCAGCCGTGCACGACGCCATTACCCAAACTCCCGGAAGTCACGCCGACACCGTGCGCGCCATCGACAACCTCCGCGGGCAGGGCGCGACGATCCACGTGCACGCCAACCTGGTGCGGCAAAACCTCACGCACCTGGCCGCCCTGGAGGCGCTCGTCCGCGACGACTGGGGCCTCCCCCTGTGCGTGATCCCCGTCCGCGCCAAGAGCGCCAACCGACCCTACGCCGCGCTCATGCCCCGGTACGACGAGATCGCCGACCGGGCCCGGGTGAGCTGTCTGCTGGCCTTCCCCCTGTGCGTGGCCGAGCGGGTCCAGTCCCCGGTGCTGCCGAGCGAGGAGCTCATCTCCGACGTGCTGAAGCTCTACGTGCTGGACCAGCCCTTCACCAAGCCCGACAAGTGCCGGCCCTGTCGCTGGTTCCGGCGGTGCAGCGGCACTTTCGAGGCCTACCTGGAGCTGCATGGCGATGGGGAGCTGCGCCCGAGCTGATTTCGAAGTCACGGCCAGAAGGCCGACGCATCGTCACAATGCGCGGCGCGCCTGGTTCCCCCGATCTGACCTCGATTCTCGCTCGATTCTTGCTTGACCCCCTGTGACCCCTACGGGATACTCCCCCCATCGGCCGTCCCCAAATTACGTTTCGGGTGCATCCTGCGCGCCCGAGGCGTCCATCCAACAGGAGGGAGCAATGAGGCGTCTCGCGTGCTTGGTCTGCGTGACGGTGTCTGTCGGTCTGGCCGGGTGCATGTGGCACAAGCCCCCGGAGCCGGGCAAACCATCCGCCACGGTGGGTTTCCGCGTGAACCACACCTTTTCCTATCCCCTCGGACGGCTGGTGAACAGCGTCCACATCGATGGCAAGTACGTGTCTCACCGGTCCACCGGAGAGCGCGCCTATCAGCTCGCCACCCGGGTCATGCCGGGCTGGAGGGAGTACTCTGGCACGAGCTTCTTCCGGCGGTATCGTGTGCACCACCGCCTCGTCACGGAGACCCGGAGCTACCAGTGCGGCAGCTCCGTCTGCACGCGGTCGGAGACCCGCCGGGTGGCGTACCGGACCTACTACACCGTGGGGTACTGCTATCGGCGGATCGCCGCCCACATGTTGAACGGAGGCACCTACACCATCGACTACCAGTACCAGGGCGCCGGCCAATGCACCCTCGAGTGTTACCAACAGACCAAGCAGCCGGACGGAACCTTCGCTCCCACCCGTTGTCCCCACGTCAAGGTCCTACAGTAGCGCTCACCGACTCACTGATTCCGAGCAGTCCCGTTGTGAGGAGCCCCCGGGCGGGATGCCGGTACAGCATGGACTGGCCTTCGTGGCCGTAGCCGAACTGCCCCGCGGTCACCTGATTGTCGAAGGTCTCGAGGCTGAAAAAACCGTCGGTGTCGCTGTCGCCGAGGGGGCCGGTCCCGCGGTGGTGTTTCGCGACAACCATCAGAGGATCAGATCCGGACTCCATAAGGACACGGATCCAGTATACTGCGCAGATGCGATTTGCCGACATCGCCGCGCTGGGCCAAGCCCTCCAAAACAGCCGCGATCAACGGCCCGAGCAGGTCCCACATGGGGGCGCCGGCGCGTCGGTGTTCGATCGCGATGCGGGGCTGCGGTACAGATATCTGTTTGCCAAGGACACGCGGGAGCTGCTGCAGCAGCTCGGAATCCTCACGCCAGAGCTCGTCTTCTTCTGCTGCGCCGATGCCGAGTGCCTGCACGCACCGAGCGCCTACTATCTCGTCCACTACGACCTTCTGGAGGCGCTGTTCCGCACCTATGGACGCATGAGCGCGCTCTCGCTGGCGGTCTGGGAGAAGATCGGCTTCCCGCACGTCGGGATGGATCCAGAGGGCGCCTTGGCTGGCTTTCTGTCCCTGTTCGCCGCGGCAGAGCTCGGCGAGGAGCAGGTCGTGTTCGGCGCCGAGGAGCGGATCGAAGACGGTCTGGTGGCCGCCTGCTCCCTGGGCAGCCGGAGCTGCCTGTTCCACCACTCCTGCATCGGCAGGGTGACGGGTGTCGACTGGCAGTCCATCAGCCGCCGAGCCGAGGCGCGGACGGGCGTCCCGATCCTACACGACGCCAACATCGGCCTCGAGAAATTCCACGCCGACCTGGCCGCGCAGCTCGCCGCGCATCCGGCGCCCCGGGCCGCCGCCGAGGGCGCAACCCGCCGGCTCAATCTGGTGGGCTTCCGCGACGATCAGGGCGCGCGGGACCTCGTGGCGCTGCTCTCGCTGCTCGGCTTCAGCGTCCTGGGTCAGCCGATCCCGGGGCTGACGGGACTGACGCCGGAAGAGCTGCGACGCGCCGAGCTCCAGGTGCTCAACCCCGTCCCCGAATATGACCAGCTCTACGACGACGTATTCCGCCGTTTGGGCACCCCCGTCCTGGCGCCGGCAGCTCCCTACGGTTTCACGCGGAGCCGGCGCTGGGTCGAGGCCATCGCTCGCCAGGGCGGCGTGGACCTCGACGCCCACGAGCCTTGGCGCACCTACTACGAGGGCCACCGGGCGACCTACACGGCCCTCCAGGAACGGGCGCGCGCGCACCGCGTGGGCCTGATCCTGACGCCGGCGGAAGGCGCCCGGCTGGCCACGGAGGCGGACGCGCCGCTGCTGTTGCCGATCCCCGTGCTCGCACTCCTCGAGGAGATGGGGTTCGGCATCGATCTGTTGCTCGCGCCCGCCACGGAGCCGGCGGAGCTGGCGGCGCGGGAGCCCGACCGGGGGGGACGTCACTCCGTAGCCTTTGCGTCGACCCCCGAGGAGGTCGACGCCTGGCTGGCCGATCCGAGACGGCGCCTGATCTACTCCGACCTCAAGCGCGACCTGCGCTTGACCGCGCAGGGCAAGGCGCCCTTCGCGCTGCTGCTGTTCGAGCTCGGCTTCGAAGGCGCCTGTCGGGCCGCGGAGCACCTCGTGCGCCTCTGCGAGCTGGACTACTTCCGCGACTACCGGCGCCACCGTCGGTGGCCCTGCGCACCGCTGAGTGACTGACATGAGCGCAACACCTCCTCAGGCCCCTGCCCACGAGCTGGTACAGCCGACCATCAGGCACGGCTTCCTCGACGGGGTCCTGTTGGCGGTCAACGCGGTGCGGGACGCCTTCCTGTTTTTCGACGCCCCGGGCTGCGGCTACGAAAAGCTCTTTAGCGTCACCGGAACGCACGATCTGCTCTCGGACCTGTATCGAGTCCCGACGGGCCACCGGGTCCACTGCACTCGCGTCGATCCCGATCGCCTCGTTCATGACCGCTCCGAGGAGCTCTCCGAGAGCCTGCGGCGCCTGCGTCAGGGCGAGGACTGGCCGGTGATCCTGGTGGCCTCCATGCCGGCCGTCTCCGTCACCGGCATCGACTACGACGCGATCATCGCCGACGCCGCCGAGCCCGGCGACCACCGGCTGGTCCATATCCGTGCGCCCGACATCGGCGCCGACTGGCTGGAAGGGTACGCCGAAACCCTGCTGTCCCTGAGCCGGCAGCTGCCCCTCGACGAGGGGGGCACCTCTCCCAAAGCAGTCGCCGTCGTGGGCGCCCTCTTCGACCGCAACGAGGGGGACCACGTGGGGAACCTTGCTGAGCTGCGCCGCGCCTGTACAGCTGTCGGGCTCAACCTGGTTTCGGTCTGGCCCGGGGGGGAAGGCGTGGCCGAGCTGGCAGCGGTGGGGCGCGCCGGGACCATCCTCTCGCTGCCCTACGGCCGCCAGGCCGCCGCCGAGCTGGCCCGCCGCACCGGGGCGAACCTGGTGGAGATGGACCTTCCCCTGGGCCTCCAGGCCTCCCAGCGCTGGACCCGAACACTGGGGGAGATCGCAGGGGCTGGCGGCGCCGCCCTGCGCTGGGCAGAGGCAGAGCTCGATCACACGATCCCCCTGATTGACGCCGTCCTGGAAGATCACCTGCTGGGCCGACGCTTTGGCTTCTACGGTGAGCCGCTCCTCGGCGAGGCGGTCCTGGGGGCCTTCGCCGAGCTCGGCTGCCAGCCCGCCTTCGCGGCGCTGTCGGTGAAGGATCACGCGGCGGACGAGCTGCGGCGGCGGCAATTCATCGGTCAGATCCCGACACTGTATCGCCCGTCCGTAGCCGCCCTCGAGGCCCTGGACCGGAGTCGCCTCGATTTCTGCGTGGGCTCGAGTGACGGTCACTATCTCGAACGCATCCTCGACCTGCGCCGGCCCTTCGTGGAGCTCGGTTATCCCTCCTATCACTATCACTGCCTGCGAGAGCGCCCCTTCCTGCTCTTCCGGGGCTTTGTCGACCTCGTCAACCGCGTGGTGAATCGATGATCGCACAGAATCATGCCAAGAGGCGGCCATGCGACAGATAGCCTTCTATGGAAAGGGTGGAGTCGGCAAGTCCACCGTGGTGTCGAACGTCGCCGCCTGCCTGGCCCTGGCCGGGCGCCAGGTGCTCCAGCTCGGCTGCGATCCCAAGTGTGACTCCACCCGGAGCCACCTCGGCGGTCGAGCGCCCAGGCCGGTGCTCGACCGCATCCGGGAGCTCGGCTCGAGCCGGGAGCTGGTGCGCCGGGTTCGCGCCGAGGAGCTGAGGCTGGTGGGGAGCTCCGGCGTCCACTGCATCGAGGCGGGCGGGCCCGAGCCCGGCGTCGGCTGCGCCGGCCGGGGCATCGTCGTGACCATCGAAGCCCTGACGGCCCTGGGAGTCTTCGAGTCCCCCTACGACGCGATCCTCTACGATGTGCTGGGCGATGTGGTCTGCGGCGGCTTCGCCATGCCCATTCGCCACAGCTACGCCGAAGACGTCTACCTCGTGGTGTCCGGCGAGTTCCTCTCACTCTACGCCGCCAACAACATCTGCCGGGGCATCCGGCGCTACGCCCGCAGCGGCGCCACCCGCCTCGCGGGCGTGGTCGGCAACCTGCGAGGCACCCCCGGGGAGGAGGCCGTCATCTCGGCCTTCGCCAAGGGCCTGGGCACCGAGGTCGCGCAGTTCATCCCCCACTCCCCGCTGATCCTCGCCGCCGAGCGCCAACGCCGGACGGTCGTCGAGCTGGAGCCGGACGCCGAGATCACACGCCGCTTCCGGGCGCTGGCTGAAGCCCTGCTCTCCAATCCGAGCGGCGTCGTTCCGGCGCTGCTGGAGGACGCCGCGGTGGAGCGAATCGTGATCGACGGCCACCTGTCGGCGACCCGCGAAGACCGCTGAAGCGCCGGCCGCCTCGGCGCCCTGATTCGAGGAGTTAGCCAGTCGCGACCCCTCAGCAGCGTTGGAGCGCCTCGAGACGAGCGCCGAGGCGTCGCTTGAGTCGCCGAGAAACCTCGAGGCCCATGTGCACGCTGCTGTGGATGATGCGCAGCAGCTCGCGATCCTCGGCGCGGTACACCTCGTACAGGAGGTGGTACACCTGGGCCCGGGTGAAGAACACCTCATCGATGCTCGTGAGCTCCTCCAACGCGTACCGGAATGGGGGCGGACGACGCCGGTGACGCTCCCGGAACTGCCACTCGGAGAGCAAGTGCAGCGAGCCGTCACAGTCGAGCATCAGCTCGGAGTTGAGCACCGTGGGCTCGGTCTTGTGCAGCAGGTTCTTGAGGAAGAACCCCGCGCCCGCGTCGCCCCCCTCGGCAGAGTCGAGCATGTCGTAGCGCTCCACGAAGTCCACGAGGACGTCCACGTACTCGGCGATGAGCTCGTCGGGCCAGAGGTAGCCGATGGCGTAGTTGATGGAGATGTTCCGGAAGCCCAGGGACAGGACGTGGTCCAGGTTGCCGCGCAGGGCCGGCAGGCTGTCCGGCGTGAACACGAGCACGGCGTTGTAGTGGATGTCGTGACGGTGTACGTGCTCGAGGTTCCCCAGGAGGGCCCGGTACGGATTGACGCCCGGGTCGACGACCACCTTGTTGCGGTTGTGGGTCGCCTCCGCGCCGTCGATGGAGATCTCGAGCTCCACCTCGAACCCGGACAGGAACCGGCAAAACTCCTCGTCCAGCTCGAGCGCGTTGGTGACGAGGTAGTAGGAGTCCCGCTTGCCGGCCTGCAGGGCGCGCTCGTGGGCGGTCTCGATCACCGCACGCACCCACTCCTTCCGGAGGAGCGGCTCCCCGCCGGTGAAGTCGATGCGGAAGGAGCTGTTGTCGCTGGCCAGCAGCAGCCCGAGACCCCGCAGGGCGTGCTCCCGGCCGAGATCTTCGTCGCGCTTCTCCACCGGGCAGTACACGCACCGCAGGTGGCAACGCCGGGTGGTCATGAGCTGGAGGTTGCGCTTGTGGAGGTCGAGGCTCCGGGCGAGCCGCCGGCAGAGGGCCGGGTCCCCGTCGCCGATGAGCTCCACGAAGGGCAGGCGGGGGGCAAAGGCCTCCACCCCGGCGTCGTCCCCCTCACCGATGAGGTAGTGCAGCCGGGCGAAGGTGGCCTGCTCGAGGATCTTGAGCAGCAGGGCCGGCTTGGCCAGTCCACGCTCGAAGCGCTCCAGGAGCTCCGGGCTGAGCGTCTCGGGCGAGACGACGATGGTGACCGGAATGCGCGCGGACTTGAAGTGCACGAAGAGCGCCAGGGTCGCGGCGAGCACGAGATCGTCCCCCCGCTCGATGCCCACGATCTCCACCGCAGGGCGGCGACGACGTCGGGCCAGATCGGTCAGGACGTCGGTGAGCTCACGGCGCGCGGCCGGGTCCAGGAGCCGGGCGGCGTCATCGATGCGGAGGATCGCCGTGCGCGGGGCGTCCTCCCGCTCGAGGGTGTGGAAGCCGGGGTGTCGCGCCGTGGTGTCCGGGGGGAGCGGGCGCGCCGGCGACTCTTCGCGCCGGAGCGTCAGCACCGCGGGACAGCGGGTTGCGGGTGGACGGTTTCGAGCATCGTTCCCAGTATCCTGTCGCCCTCCCGGCGGGTCAAGCGGCGCGTCTGTCCGCGCTTTCGCCCTTGACGGCAGTGATCCCCGCGCGGATCATTTATCGCTGCACGTGGAAAGGGTGCTACACCGATCACCATGGCACCGCCGCTCGACGCACTGCTGGTACACCAGGGCAAGGCCCACGCCTCCGACAGCCCGGCGTACCTGATGCCCATGGGGTTGCTCTCCATGGCCGACTGGCTCAGCCGGGCGGGCCACCGTGCCGAGGTGCTGCACCTACCCATCGAAGTGGCGCTCGATCCGGGCTTCGCGCTCGGCGCGGCGGTGCGGGAGACGAGCCCGAGGCTGGTGTGCTTCGACCTGCACTGGCACCAGCAGAGCCGCGCGGTGATCGACACCGCGCAGCACCTGCGGCAGGACTGCCCCGACGTGGCGATCGTGCTCGGGGGCTACACCGCCTCGGCCTGCGCCGAGGAGATCCTCGAGCGCTTCGATTGCGTGGACTACGTGATCCGGGGGGACGGGGAGGTTCCGCTGCTGCGGCTGCTGGAGACGCTGCAGGCCGGGGGGGCGCTCCGGGAGGTGCCCAACCTCACCTATCGGCAGGGGCGCGCGGCGGTGCGCAGCGAGCCGCTGCACGTCAACGGCGCCGACGAGCTGGCGGCCTTCACCTACAGCCGCTTCGAGCTGCTCCGTCACCACCGGCTGTACACCCAGGCGGGGATCATGGAGGGCGAGATTCGTCTGGACGCGCCTTTCGACCCCGGGACCTTCTACTGCAACTGCGGACGGGGTTGCCCCTACGACTGCACCTTCTGCGGGGGCGGTCACGAGGCGCAGCAGCGGATCGGCGGCCGCACGCACTTCGTGCACCGACCCATCGAGGCGATGCTCGCCGACCTGCACCGCATGGGGGAGCACAACCTGGACACCTGGTACAACACCTTCGACCCATCCCCCGACCCGTCGTATTTCCTGGAGCTGTTCCAACGCATCCGCGAGTCGGGACTCCGGATCAGCATGATCCACGAGTGCCTGCACCTGCCGAGTGAGGAGTTTCTGCGAAGCTTCGCCGACACCTTCGGCCCTCGGAGTCGACTCGACTTCGTGCTGCTGACCGCCTCGGACGAGCTGCGGCGCAAGAACAAGGACAACTACTTCTCCCGGGCGGATCTGATGCGCTGCCTCGAACGCCTGGAGCAGCTCTCTGTCCGGGGGGACCTGTGCTTCCTGACCGGGCTGCCCTTCGAGGAGGAGCGCCACGTGCAGGAGTCCATCGCCCTGTGCGAAGAGATCGGGCGCCGGTTCAATCACATCGGCGTGAACGCAGAGGTGCTGGCCATCGAGCCCCTGGCGCCCATGAACCGGGACCCCCACAGCTACGGCATCGAGTCCACGGCGCGGTCCTTCATGGACTACTACCGCGGACACGCCGCGCCGCGCTTCTATGGTTTTCGTCCGGCAGCCTACAGCGTGGAGCGGGCGCACGATCTGGCCCTGGAGCACGAGCGGGTCTGGCGAAACACCCGGAATTCGCGGAAGGCGCACGTGACGCTCGGCGCGGACTCGGTAACGCGCAGCGGTGTTCTGCACCCGGGACCGGCAGAGGTTGCGTTGCCTCCCCCCCGTTGTCTGGGCGAGCTCGACGGCGACCGCGCGCTGGTCCAGCTCCACGACGTGAGCCTCTGGGACGGCGGCTGGCGCTACGGGCTCGGCATCCCGTCGCTGATCGCCTACGGCCACAGCCGGCCCGAGCTGGCCGCGGGTTGGTGCTTCGAGCACCGCGCCTGGCGCGCGGGACGGCCGGGCCGCGCGGACCCCACGGCCGACGCGGTGCTCGAGCTGGTGCTGGCCACCCGGCCGCGACTGGTGGGGTTCACCTTGACCGTGTGGAGCGCGCGGATCTTCAAGGAGGCGATCCGGCGGATCAAGGCCGCGGCGCCCGAGGTGGCCCTGGTGGCGGGCGGCCCCCTGGTGGCCGGCACGGGCGCGTCGCTCCTGGAGGAGCTGCCGGAGCTCGACTTCCTCGTGCACGGCTACGGAGAGCTGCCGTTCGCCGGGCTGCTGTGCGCGCTGGGGGAGACGTCGCCCGACCCCGCGAGGCTCGCCGCCACCGCCGGACTCCAATTCCGGATCGGGAGCTCGGTGCAGGGCACAACGACGGCCGAGGTGCTGCCGCCCCACGCCGTCCCTTCCCCGCTGCGGAGCGGCCTGCTCGACCTGGACGAATGCCCCACCCTGCACGTGGAGTGGTCCCGGGGCTGCCCGACGAGCTGCGCCTACTGCAACTGGGGCAACGCGTCGCGCCGGGTCCAGCGGGCCGACCGGGAGCGCATCCTGGACGACCTCGCCTTTGCCCGGGAGCGCGGATTCGAGGAGATCACGCTCAACGACGCCGCCCTCAACCACGAGACCGACCGGCTCGCCGAGCTGTGTGAGGCGGTGGCCGAGGGGAGCCGGTTTTCCGGGCTGCGCTTCGTGGGCTTTCTGCGCTACGAGCACCTCGACGAAGAACAGCTCGACCTGCTGCGCCAGGTGGAGTGGAAGAGCCTCGTGGTGGGAGTGCAGTCCGACGACGACGAGACGCTGCGGACCGTGGGACGCCCGCCCTTCGACCGCGCCAAGCTCACCTGGGCGGTGGACGCGCTGGCCCGGTTCACCCGACCCGGAGTGCAGCTCATCACCGGCCTGCCGGGGGACACCTACGACGCCTTCCTGCGTCGGATCGAGCACCTGCGAGAGCTGGACGCGGAGCTCACGGTCTTTCCACTCCAAGCCCCGCCGGGCTCGAGGCTGTACCGGGACCGGGAGCGTCTCGGATTGCACCCGGATCCCGAGCGCGAGTACTACGTCTTCGGCACCGACACGTTGAGCCCCCGGGAGCACGCCCGGTGTCTGGAATACGCTCGTCGGCGTCTGACCGCCGGAGCCGACGAGCCGGCGCGGGCGGCCCACGGCGTGGCGGCGACGGCCGGTTTCTGGGACGGGCTCGCTCACGCCTGCGCCCGGAGCCGTCCGCTCGTCCAGCTGCACCAGGCCAACCTCGACGACAGCGCCCGGAGCTTCGGCCTCGGGGTGCCCTTCTTGATCTCACACGCCCGCGCCCAGCCGGATCTCGCCGAGCGGTACGAGCTGCTTCAGTCGGTGTGGGAGGTCGACGCGCCCGATCACTTCCGGTGCGACCCGCTGGAGATGGTCGAGGCCGTCGTCCGGGACGCGCCCGCGGTGGTCGGGTTCTCGCTGCACCCGTGGTCCTACCGGCGGTTCCTGCGGGTGATCGCCGCGGTGAAGCAGCGGCGTCCGGACATCTGCGTGGTGGTGGGTGGCTCCAACGCCACCCTGGAGGGCGCCAAGCTGCTCGAGGAGGTCGCTGAAATCGACGTGGTCATCTCCGGTGAGGGCGAGCGCCCCTTCGCCGCGCTGCTGCGCGCCCTCGCCGAGGAGGATCCCGCCCGGCGGGGCGCGCGGCTGGCGACCATCGGCAACCTCTGGGCCCGACACGACGGCGCAGTCGTCGGCGGCGGCTACGAGCGATACGGCGCCGAGTGCCTGGACCCCTGCGGCGATCCCCTGGGGGACGGCCTCGTGCACCTGCTTCCGGGGCGCAGCCACCTGAACCTGGAGTGGACCCGGGGCTGCCCCAACCAGTGCGCCTACTGCGCCTGGTCCCGGGGCCAGCGCACCCTGCGCCGGTTCTCGCGGGCGCGCATCGCCTCCGACCTGCGGTGGGCCGTGGATCACGGGTTCGACGAGATCGTGATCTGCGACGCGGCGATCAACTACGACGACGCGCTCCTGCGTGGGCTCTGCGAGACGCTGCTGTCCACCGCCCCGAAGCTGCGCTACTCCTGCTTCGTTCACTGGCCGCTGCTGACCGAAGCGCAGGTCGCGATCATGCAGCCCCTACGCTGGAACCGGCTGATGATCGGCCTGCAGACCGACGACGATCACGGCCTCGCGGTGCTGGGGCGAGACCCCTTCGACCGCGAGCAACTCGAGCGCAGCGTGCGGCTGCTGCACCCCCTGGCGCGGCCCTACCTGGAGCTCATGACGGGCATCCCCGGGGACACGGCGGAGGGGCTGCGCCGGCGAGTGGACTACGCCTTGTCCCTGGACTGCCGGGTGTCCCTGTTCCCGCTGCTGGCGGCCCGGGGGACGAAGCTGCGGAGCCGGGTGCAGGCGGCGGGCGCCCTCCTCGACTCGAGACAGCACGTGGTCACCGAGCTCCCCACGCTGCCCAGGCAGGAGTATCGAGCCGTGATCGCCGAGCTGAGCGCCAGGGACCTGCCCGCGGACCGGCTCGAGCTCGCGGGCTACGACTTCCTGGACCTCGACGGCAAGCCGGCCGGAGAGGCGCAGGCGCAGCCGCCCCCGGCGGATCCGGCGCACGGCGTCGCCATCGCTCCCGGCCAGAGTGTGTTCTTGCACCAGGCCTTCACGTGCTGCCCCTACGCCGCATTGATCACGGCGAAGATCCACGACTTCTTCGAGCAGAACGGCTGTGAGGTCACGGACGACCCGGAGGGTTCCGCGCTCCAGGTGATCAACACCTGCGGCTTCAACGAAGAGCGCAGCGCCAGGGCGATCAAGGCGATCCGACAGCTCCAGCGGCGCGCACCGCACACGCCGATGGTGGTGGCCGGCTGCCTCACCAGGATCGAGGCGGAGCGCGTGCGCGACCCGCTGTCCCAGGGGCCGCCCTGGCGGACCATCGGCCCCCATGAGCACGGCCTGTTCGACACCTTGCTCACCCAGACCCGGGTGGCCTTCGAGGACGTGCGCACCAACCGGTACATGGAGCGCTACTCGAGCGGAGACCCGCGCCTGCCCCTCTACCAGGTGCTGGTGTCCACGGGCTGTCTGAACCAGTGCAGCTACTGCGTGATCCGCCACGCCAAGGGCAACGTGCGCAGCCGCCCCCTCGCGGAGATCCTCGCCGAAGTGGATCGCGGGCTGGCGCTGGGGCATCGGGACATCCTGCTTGTGGGGGACGACATCTCGGCCTGGGGCGCGGACGTCGGATCCAACGTGGCGGCGCTCCTGGCAGCCCTGGCCCGGATCGACGGCGACGTCCGATTCAGCGCCGAGGCCTTCGAGCCGTCCCGGCTCCTCGAGCACCTGGACGAGACCTTGAACGCCTTCGCCTCGGGCCGCTTCGCCTGGATCGTGCTGCCGGTCCAGTCGGGCAGCGATCGGGTGCTTCGGGCCATGAACCGCCGCTACACCCGCGCAGACATCGAGGAGGCCGTGGCCAAGCTCCGGCGGGCCGCTCCGGCGCTGGTCATTACCACGGACCTGCTCTACGGCTTTGGAGACGAAACCGCCGAGGAGCTGGAGCAGACCCTCGCGCTGGGTGCGATCTTCGACTACTGCGACTTCAACGTGTACGAGCCGCGACCCGGCACGCCGCCGATGACAATGTCCGCTGAGGAGCTGCGTCGCCGCAGGTCGCGGGTGGAGGAGTTTCGGCGCGACCAGGGATCCCAGGTGGAGAAGCTCGTCTTCTGCGATCTGGAGTCGTACACCCGACGCCCGGCCCGGCCCGCGTCGCGAGACGACGAGGCGTTCCAGCCGGCCCCCGGGGTGGGCGCTGACTACGTCGCGGCGGCTGATGCGCCCGCAGCCCTCCTGCCCTCCACCCCGTCGTCCGGGGCGGCCGGCACCTCGGCGGAGCCGGCGCCGGTCCCCGCCCCCGTGGAGCCGACGCCGTCGGCGTGGGTGGTACGGCACGCCCCACGGCTCCGGTCACGGGTGGCCGAGCGCGGCGCCGCCCTGGCCGCGGGCTGGCGGGTCGGTGAAGTGCGGGAGGACCTGGAACGGGTCGTGCTGGTGGTGGACCACGACGAGGGGGAGGAGCCCTTGGAGTTCATGGTCTCCATCCGGGACGAGTCCCGGCCCTGCATCGCCCACTCTGCCGACTACAACCTGGGACTGATCTGGGAAACAGAGGCCCCCTGCGAGCTGAACCCGGGCCAGATCGAGGCCCTCACCGCCCTGCAGCGCCTCCTGGACCTCGTCACCGAGCCTCCGGAGTAGCCGACCGCGTCAGCAGCCAGCGGATCACCTCCGCGGCCGCCGCGTGGGACGGGCGGAGCCGGACGTCCTTGCGTCTCCACTGCAGCGCGTCGGCCAGGTGTGCGGGCAGCGCCGCGAGCAGAGCCTCCGGGCCCAGGCCCACGGATGCGAGGTGGTCGGCATGCCGGACCCAACGTCCCTCTGCGAACCCCCCCGCCACGGCGCCGCACAGCTCGTCCTGCAGCCGGACTGTGCGGCCGGCGAGTCGGGGCGGGCTGCCACCGTGCAGCGTAGCCGGGGCCGTGTCGTCCCGGTACCAGGCGCCCCCGTAGAGGTGAGAGATCGCGCCGGGGCCGAAGCCCATGACGTGGATGGCCCCCACGTCGAAGCCGGTGAAATGGAGGAGCCGGGCGCGGGCCGGCAGCGGGCGCCGGAAGCCGCCGGAGCGGATCAGGTGCGCCAGGCTCGCGAGCCGTCCAGGCAGCGCACCCGGCGCAGGCGCACGGCTCGGCAGGGGGCGGAAAAAGCTCGCCGAGAAGGCGTCGCGACCGCCGTCCCACACCGGGACGTAGCCGCCGGCCAGCGCACGCAGCACCAGGGCCGACCAGGAAAGATCGTGGTAGGTGAGGGAATCCGGAGCCGCGGGAAGTCGATCCACGGGTTGGTACCGGTACAGGGTGACCGAGCGCGCGCCCAGACCCAAGGCCCAGCGCAGATCGCGCTCGACGCCGGACGCGGTCTGCCCCGGCAGCCCGATCATCAGGTCCACGTTGACGAACGCGGCGTGGCGCACCGCCTGCCGAACCAGCTCCGCCAGGACCTGCCGCGGCGGGTTCTCCCGGCCCACTGCGGCGAGCACCCGGGGCTCGGTGGACTGAACCCCCAGGCTGATCCGGTCGACCCCGTGTCGCGTGACCCGGAGTATCTTCTCTTCGTCGAGGCTCCCGGGGTGGGCCTCGAAGGTGACGTCCCCCGCCACGGCGAAGGTGAGCTCCAGCGCACCGAAGAGGCGCTCGAGCCCGTCGACCGGGAGCAGGCTCGGGGTGCCTCCGCCCACATAGATGCTGCCGGCACGGAGCCGGCCGAGCCGCCGCCGGACCCGGCGCAGCCGCTCCTCGAGGTAGGCCACGTAGCCTTCGAGCCGATGCGGTCCCTCGCAGACGCTGCTGGGGTACATGCAGTACCGGCACCGGGACCCACAGTAGGGCACATTCACGTACACGGCCACGGTGTCCGGCGAGCCCGGGCGCCCCCGGCCGGAGAGCCGCGCGGCCCAGGCGTCTGTGAGCGCATCCTCATCGAACCGGGTGGGTGAGCCGTCCAGGAGCACCGCACCGCCGCGGCACCGCCGCCGCTCCATCGCTGTGAGCCCGCTGACCATCCGCTGAGTGTACCCAGCAGGGACGCGTCCCGCCACCCGCAGCGGGAACCGCCAGGACACCGTGCCCGGCCGCGCTTGACATTCCCACGCCGTGTGCTTTGGTGATTCTCAGGAGGTATCGCCATGAGGAGCGTGCGATTCCTGGCAGCCCTGGTCGTGCTGGGGCTGTCCTTGACACCGCTCGGTTGCGGCAAGAAGACCGAGAAGCCGTCGCCGGGCCGGGCCTCACCGAAAGGGGCCGCGGACACCGGTCGTCGCGGGCCTCCCGAGCACAAGAGCCGGGCGCCGTCCCCATCACTGAGCGGTCCCGCCGAAAAGCTCGTGTCCGCCGTCGAGACGGCGCTCAAGACGAACCAGCTCGGCCCGGTGCTCCAGCTGCTCCCCACCGCCGAGACGGTGCAGGGCTGCCCGCAGCTCACGGCCGACGCTGCCAAGACCTGGGGGTCCTTCGACAAGGCCGTGGCCCACACCCGGCAGCGGACCCGGGAGGAGCTGACGCGGTGCCACAATTTGGGAAATTGGAGCACGGCCCTGCGTGTGGAGGTGCGGGAGCACCGCCCGGCGAGCCGGCCCGTGCTGGGCTGCCGGCGTCTGCTGGTCAAGGGCCGCATCGAGCTCACCTACCGGCTCGGCACCAAGACTGTGGTGGTCGAGCTGCCCGCCCCGGCGATCGTGGACGGCAAGACGTATGTGCTCCTGGACGGCGTGCGCTGCCGTCCGCCGCTGAAGTAGTCAGGGCCATGGGTGGAGCGGGATGAGCGAGCGGCCGGTCAACGTCTACACCGAGTGGGGTCCCCTGCGTGAGGTCGTGCTCGGCAGCTGCGTGAACTTCAACCTCGAGGGCTTCGACGACGTCTTCGTCGAGCTCTACCACGAAACCCTCCGCCAGATCGGCGGCCTCGACGCCAAGCCGGAGATTCACCGGCGCTACACCGAGGAGCGACAGGAGGATCTCGACGCCTTCGCGCGGACCCTGGAGGAGCTCGGCGTCCGGGTCAGGCGCCCGAAGCGCCTGGACGAGATCGTTCGGGTCAAGACGCCGCACTTCGAAGCCATCACCAACGCCGTGGACGCGCCGCGGGACATGTTCCTCTGCCTCGGCGATGAGATCCTCGAGACACCGCCCACCAACCGGAACCGGTACTTCGAGGGCCTCATGCTGCGGGAGCTGTTCCTGGAGTACTTCCGCCGGGGCGCGCGCTGGACCCTGGGACCGCGGCCGGCGCTGCATCTCTCCCTCGACCGCACACGGTGGCGCGAGGTGGACCGGCTGCACGAGCCGGGCGAGATCGAGCCGGAGCTGGAGATCTGCTTCGACGCGGCGAACTGCCTCAAGTTCGGCCGGGACCTCCTGATGAACGTGGGCAACAAGAACCACGAGCTCGGCGCCCTGTGGCTCCAGCGCCACCTCGGGGACCGCTTCCGGGTCCACCCCGTGCGGGTCACCGACTACCACATCGACGGCACGCTGATCCCGCTGCGCCCGGGCGTGCTGCTGGTCAACCCCACCCTGCGCCGGCGCGCGCACTGGCTCCCCGAGCCGCTCCGCCGCTGGAAGCAGATCGAGGTGGAGGACGAGCCCCGCAAGCGGTTCGACTACCCCGCGGATCACGTGCAGCTCGCCTCCTTCACGGGCATGGGCCTCAACGTGCTCTCTGTCGACGAGCGCCGGGTCTGCGTGCGCGACGAGGATCACGGTGTGCGTCGAGCGCTGGAGGCCGAGGGGTTCGAAGTGATCCCCGTCCGGTTCCGCCACTGCGAGCTGTTCGGCGGCGGGCTGCACTGCTGCACCCTGGACGTGCGCCGGGACGAAGCGCTCGAGGACCACTTTACATGAGCGCGCCGGTGCTGCTGGTCCACCCGCCCTGCCCCGACGTCCCGCCGATGTACTACGGCCCGCCCTACGGCATCGCCCTGATCGCGGCCTGCCTGGAGCGGCGCGAGCGCCCCGTGCTGTGCCGGGATTTCGAGCGCTCCTCTACCGAGCAGATGGTGGACGAGTGCCTGCGGGTCGTGGGCGAGCACCGCGTGCAGGTGGTGGGAATCGGCGGAACCTCCACGAGCCGCGGTCCCGTCTACGAGCTCGTCCGGGCGCTGCGCACAGCGCATCCGGACCTCACGATCGTGCTCGGAGGGCCCTTTGCCACGCCGCTGCACCGACTGCTGCTGACCAGGCTCCCCATCGACTATGTGGTGCTCGGCGACGGCGAGGTGACCCTGCCCGCGCTGCTCGATCACCTCGAACAGGGCGGGGATCCGGCCGACCTGGCCGGGATCGCCTTCCGCCGCGGCGACGAGGTGATCCGGACCGCGGACCGCCCCCGGGTGACCGAGCTCGACAGCCTCCCCTACCCCGCCTTCGAGCGGTTCGAGGTGGAGCGATCCCTGTCTGAGCACCAGAGCTTCCTCGCCTCCCGGCTCGGCCACGCGCAGCTGACCTCCATCAAGGGCAAGCGGTGCTCGTCCATCCCCTCCGGGCTGATGCTGCTGAGCTCCTACGGCTGCACCTACAGCTGCGTGTTCTGCCCCATGAGCGGCGTGCAACGAGGTCGCTACCGACAGCACTCAGCCACCTACTTCGTGGACATGCTCGAGCACTTCGCCAAGCGGTACGGCCTGCGTCACTTCATTTTCGGCGACAACCTCTTCACCGGAGACCGGGAGCGCGCCCGGACCATCTGCGACGAGATCCTCGCGCGGGGGCTCGACGTCGCGTGGATGTGCATGACCCGCACCGACCATGTGGACGATGCGCTGCTGCTGCGCATGCACCAGGCGGGCTGCGTCGAGATCATCTTCGGCGTGGAGTCCTGCGCGGAGACCGTGCAGGCGTCCATCCGCAAGGGGCTGGACCTGAGCACCGTGGCCCCGGCCCTGGCCGGATGTGACCGCGCCTCCATCCGCTCGTTGCTGAGCCTCATGGTGGGAAACCCCGGCGACACCGAGGAGACGATCTACGAAACCCTGGCCCGGGTGCGAGAGCTGGAGCCGGACGAGGCCCAGGTGAAGATCACCAAGGTGTATCCCGGGACGAAGCTGCACGCGCTGGCGGTTGAGGCCGGCATCCTCAGGGAGGAGGACTACCTCGATCCCGATCCCCACCCGCCCCCGTACACCGTGGAGCACACCGCGGCCGCCCTGGAGGGGCTCGCCGCCCTGATCCGCCCCCGCACCCTGCACCTGGAGACGACGGCGCGGCCGCGCGAGGGGTCCCGCAAGGATCGCCCACTGCAGGAGCTCGAGCGAGACCTGCTCCGGGTGGCGCGCCGATCCGCGGCGCTGCGCTTCCGCGCCGAGTCCGCCCGCCGAGAGGATCTCGCCGAGCTGTTGCGGACCGCACGGGAGCTGCGCATTCCGACCCTGGAGCTGGTCACCGATGCCCGGGTGTTCGCCGAGCCGGGCCGGCTCGAGGCGCTGGCCGACTGCCGCGTCGACCGATTCTACGTCGTCTTCCCAACCCACGACGAGGCGATGCACGACCAGGTGACCCACGCACCGGGGGCCCTCGCCGAGCGCGTGGCCGGCCTGCAACGGATCCTTCGGGGCGCACCGGACCGGGTGACCGCCCAGGTGGAGCTGCTCGCCGCCACGCTACCCCGCATCGAGGAGACGATCCGCTTCCTGGTCGACCTCGGGGTGCGCGACTTCCAGCTCCTCTACGCCCCGACCGCCCAACACCACGCGCCCGCGCCGGAAACCCTCGCCGACGGGCTCGAGCCGGCGCTGGCCCGTCTCCGGGACACCGGCGCGAGCGTCGCGATCCACGGGGCGCCCCCCTGCTTTCTGCCGGCGCCCGCCGCCACCCCGGCGGAGCTCCATGAGCCCTTCGACGAGCTCCTCGATCTCGACGGCAGGCTGATCAACCTCGGCAAGACGCGCCGCCGCTTGCGACGGCAGACGGACCGCTGTGACGGCTGCCCCTTCCAGCCCCGCTGCGAGGGGTTCTGGATCGTCGATCTGGAGCGGGCCCCGGGGTCCTCATGACGGGCACCGTGACCAACGCCTCCCCCGACCCCGGCGGCCTGGCGAGCCAGCGGCTCGGCGAGATCTATGTCCTGCTGCACATGGACTGCGAGCTGAAGTGCAAGGTCTGCCCCTACTGGGGGCTGCGGGGCGCCTGCCGGGATCCCGGCTTCCGGGCAGCCCACCTCCGACCCCTGGAGCTGGGCGCGCTCAAGACGTTCATCGATCAGACCGCGGCGTACCGGCCGCGCACACTCACGCTGTCCGGTGGGGAGCCGCTCCTCTCCCCGGACTGGGTGGAGGTGGCCGCCCACGCCAAGTCGCGCGGCCTCCGCGTGGCTCTGAGCACCAACGCGCTCCACATCCCCCGCTACTACGACGAGGTGTTCCAGCTCGTGGACTCCATCCACGTCTCCCTGGGAGGCACCCAGGAAATCCTCGGGCAGATCCGCGGTGCCGAGTACGGCTTCGACGAGGTGCTGGACTGCCTGGCCGAGATCTCGGCGCGTAAGCGCGCCCAGCGGCGCCATCGGCCCACCGTCCGGATCATCTACGTGGTTTCCGATCTCAGCTACCGCCAGCTGGAGGAGTTCTACGAGCTGTTTCAGACCCGGGGGATCGGGATCGACAGCTTCTACTTCCAGCACGTGATCTACGTGGACCCCGACAGCCTGCGCCGCCAAAAGCAGGTGCTGGCCGAGCGGGGACTCCAGTCCCAGCTCTGGGACAGCTACCTCTACACGCCCGGCGCCATGGACTTCGATGTGCTCCGCCGGCAAATCGACGCCCTCTCCGGCCGGGACGGCGTGCGGTTCTCCCCCCGGCTCTCTCCGTCGGAGCTCCCGCTCTACTACGACCCGTCCACCAAGGGTCGCCTCGCCGCCCGCGGCCGGTGCCGCGCACCCTGGACCCAAGTGGATCTGTATCCGAACGGGGACATCCAGGTCTGCCCGGACTACGTGCTCGGCAACATCTACCGGCAGCCCTTCGTCGACATCTGGAACGGGGACCGCGCCCAGCACCTCCGCCGCCACCTCCTCACCCACCACGCCTTCCCTGCCTGCTCCGGCTGCTTCTACTACTACGTCAGCCACGAAGATCCGACCGAGGAGCCGAACCCCTGAGCGGAGGCCCCGGCTTCGCGGGTAGAGTAAACCGAACCCCAGAGCGGAGCTCGTCCAGGTGGGCTGCATCTGGCTCTGGCGCAACGAGCTGGTGCCGTAGAGGCTGCCCGGGCGCTCGGATCCGATACAACCCAGAGACGTCCTCACGGCACAACGCAGCGGAGCGGAGCCTGAGCGGAGGG
>JBDRSE010000285.1:0-33766 GCA_043825095.1 bacterium | reverse complement strand
TCCGGGTCGGGGCAGCCGTCCTGGTCCTCGAAGCCGTCTTTGTCTTCGGGCACGTCGGGGCACTTGTCCACGCTGTCGGGGATGCCGTCGCCGTCCCGGTCCTCGTCCTTTTTGTCGGGGCAGCCGTCCTCGTCCTCGAAGCCGTTGAAGTTCTCCGGGGTGTTCGGGCACTTGTCATCCACGTCGGGGATGCCGTCGCCGTCGTTGTCCGGGTCGGGGCAGCCGTCCTGGTCCTCGAAGTCGTCGAAGTCCTCCGGATCATCGGGGCACTTGTCCACGTCGTCCTTGATGCCGTCGCCATCGCGGTCTCCCACGGTGGGCTCGAACACGAAGGAGGCGAACACGCGGAAGTCCGGGCTCCCGATGGCGTCCATGGCGAGGCCGGTGATGCCCACGCCGCCGCCGATGGCGAAGAAGGAGCTCGTGGCCAGGTAGAACTTGAAGCCCGTCAGGAACTCCAGCGGGAAGACCTTCTTGTTGTAGCTGCCCGTGTAGCCGGAGTTGGTCAGGAAGTCGCCCGAGCCGGTGATCGTCGGGTCCTTGGCGGCGAGGGAGCTCAGCTCCACGGCGCCGAAGAGCTCGTTGACCCACACCACGGACTTGGCGAGCCGCCAGGAGAGCCCGATGCCGTAGGTGATCTCGTAGAGGTACCTCACCCGCTGGGTAAGGCCGTTGTCCGGCCCCTTCTCGTTGAAGCCGTAATCGTCAATCGTCGCCGGATCCCCGCAGGGATAGTCGCTGACCAGGCCCGTCCCGGTGTTGAGATCCGTCCAGTTGCATCTGCCCCAGCCTTCGTTCTCTTTCAGCTCTCCCGTGGTGTCGATTCGGAGGCGAGCCCCGAAGTTGACCGAAAGGAGCAACCCCTTCTTGCGCCACTCCTTGTCCAGGATGAGCTTGGGCGCGAGGGTGAAGCCGCCGGAGCCGACCATCTTCATGTGTCCGTCGCCCACGCGGCTGCTGGGGAAGTAGATCGAGAACATCGCGCCGAGGCCCACCGGGCTGGTGGAGGTGTCCAGGAACCGGAACTTGAAGTGCAGGTAGATGTCGCCGAGACCCTGGGCCGAGAAGCCGCCGCCCGAGTCGTAGAGCATCGGGTACTTCTCCTGCTGCGTGCTGTCCTGCTGCCAAACAGTTCGCGTCGCTGTGGAGAACGACGCGGGGTTGATGCTGCTCTGATGGAACGTGACGGGGAGGCCGAAGCCGACTTCGAACCACGGCTTGCCACGCTTCGTGGCCTTGAACATCCCGATGGCGAACTGCAGGTTGGCGCCCACCAGGCTCTCGGTCTTGAAAGTCCGGCCGTCCTCGCCCTTGAGCACGAGGGGATTCCGGGCGTAGTTGACCATCAGCCCGAAGCTCGTGTTCCAGGGGCCGAGCACCTGAGTGGAGTCGATGCTGAAGTGGCCTTTGGAGTCCATGGCAGGCTTGAACTGCTGGATGTCGATGGGCCCGCCCTGGGCCCGGGCCGTGCCTGATTGACTCAGCAGAAGCAAGACGCTGACAGCGGCGGCGCACAATGAATAGCGAAGTCTCATCGCAATCCTCCCGAAGGTGGCGACCGGACGTGGCTCCCGCCCGCGGGGGGGCAGCCGCATGCAAATCATGACGTTGCCGTAACTACTACAAAAACGCCCGACAAGTCAACCGATTCGGCACTAGGTACGTCTAGGAGTTTACCATGACAATGGCCAACCCGTCAGGCCTCGATCAAGCTAGGCCCCGATCAAGTCATGGGCGCGGTTCCCACGAGTCAGGTAGGGGCCGGTCGAGAAACTCCGGCCGCGACGACTCGCGAAGGCGCAGTCTCGACTTTCGCACTTTTATTCTCCTGCGAACGGCCGAAATCGTGCGTAGGATTCGGCCGTACCGGGAGAGGAACGACTTGGAGATGGACAACGGGGACAGGATTGGCTCAGGGGAGCTCGATCCCCTTGGACCTGCAAACTTGCAGCAGCATGTTCCGCTCGCCGCCACGAAGGATCTTGTACGCCCGTTTCGCCTGACCGCGGCGGCCCAGGGAGCAGGCGCAGGCGCCGATGATCCCGATATTCTTCCGCGAGAACTGGATCTTGTTTGCCTTGGTGGCCAGCCGAATGGCTTGTCCACACATGCCCGCGAGCCACGCCGCCCTGGCTTGGAGGTAGAGCTCTTTCGCGTTACCACCGCCGGCTTCTCGCATGGCCGGCGGATCCGGCCGCATCACCGGGCGGTCCACGACGACGCGCATGCTGACGTTCCTGGGCGCGCGCCTCATGACCGGCGGATCCGGGTCCGTGCCCGGGTCGTCTTCCTTCTGCTTGCAGGTTCGAACGAGCGCTCCGATCGCCGTTTCGGCCGGGTCGATGGCCTGCATTTTCTTGGCAATTTCACGGAGGCTGTTGCACTCGCCCTGCTTGTGATGACGTTTCCCCTTCTTCAGGAGCTGGGGCTTGTACCTGGCTTTCTCGTTCTTCAGCCGCTTGCTGACCTCGGCGTAGTAGACGCTGTCCGTGGCGATCTGTGAGCCTTCCAGCACCGCTTTTTCGATGTCGGATGTGGCCACCGCGTCGAAGAAGCGATCTCGGTGTCCCTTGTTTTTCTGCTCCTCCTGAGCCTTTGCCTTGAGCTTCTTGGCCTCGGAGTCGTTGCCATCGTTGATGAGGATTTCGTCGGCTGCCTTGATGGCCGCGGCCCAGTCTTTGCGGCCGATGGCGTCTTTGGACGGTTGATAGTTGGCAACCGGCTCAGCCGGCGCCATGCTGTCGGGCTTCATGGTCTCGGACATGGGGTCCTTCTTGGATTGCCCCGAGTCCTTGTCTTTTTTCTTCTTGTCTCCCAGCACCCCGGTTCCAAAGAGAATTCCGACGATCGCGGCGATGGCGATCACGGCCCCGATGATGCCGTACAGAGTCGCGTTCGAACGGGCCGGTGTCGGGGTGGTGTCCACCGCGGTCGTGGGGTCGAATACCCAGGTTTCTCCGGGTCCGACGAACCGCATCCGCACGTGGCCCAGGTCAACCATATCACCCGGCCGTAACTCGACCCGATCGTACTTCTCCCCGTTGACGAAGACGCCGTTGGCGCTGCCCTGGTCGACGATCGTATACGTGGCTCCGTCCCTGACAATCTTCGCGTGGTGACGGGAGATTGACCGGTGATTGATGACGATGTCGTTGTCTTCGGTCCGGCCGATGACTTGAGCCGCCTTGTCCAAGGTGCACTCGAGCCCCGCGAAGTTGGAGCTCACAACCACCGTCCTGGCAATTTCACTCCTGGTATCAACGACTTGGGCTGCCTCGGCGATAAGGTCTTGCTGCAGCTGCCTTGTAGGCGTCTCGTCGGGCGCTGGCACTGCCGCCGAGGAGACTGAGGACTGCGCGGCGATGTGCGCCGCCAAGGCCTTGGCTTCGGCCTTCTCCACGGGGATCGTCTTCATTTCATCGAAGGGATCCGCGGGAGCGGCAGAGGCGACGGGCTGGTCCTGCTTGAAGGCCAGCATGTAGTCGCCGATCTGGATGCGGTCCCCCTCACCCACGGCAGCTTGCCCGGAGATCCTTGATCCGTTGACCTTGATCCCGTTGTAGCTGTTCAGATCCTCAAGTACTACCTGACCATTCTGGCGGGTAATCTTGGCGTGTCGGCGCGAGACGTTGCGCTCCGTCAGTCGGATGGTGTTGCCCTCCTTCCGACCGATGGTGATCTCGTCGCGTATCAACGGGACGACGGTGGTTTTGCCTTCGTCGTCCTCGATTATTAGCTTCAGCATAACTGAGCCGTAGCCTTGGCCAAGGTGTATTCACAGTCTAGGATTACATGCCGGATCAGTCAAGCATTTTGCCACCATTCGTCTGCGGGGTCTGACGCGGCAGTGGTTTGAAAAGAAATGGATTTTTTTGTCCTCTACCGATCGGGCTTGGCCAGGAAGCGAACGGCTCGATACAAGACCGGGTCGCTTCTTATCCAGGCGGGGATGGCTTTGGGAGGGTGCTCCGTCCCTCCCGGTAGGCGCAGGGCCGACGATGGCGGGATGGGGCGGCCCTGCCCCGGGCTCTTGACGCTGATTTTTGGGTGCACGCCTCGGTTCTGGATGGGGTGCCCCGACGGACGGTAGTAGCGGGCGATTGTGAGCTTCAGCCGCGAGCCGTCTGGCAGCGGGATGATTGACTGCATGGAGCCCTTTCCGAAGCTGGGCTCTCCGAGGAGCGTTGCACGTCCATGATCCTGCAGCGCCGCAGCGACAATTTCTGCCGCGGAGGCAGTGCCGCGGTTGATCAATACGGCGATGGGGAACCCTTTCAACGTGTCTTTCGAATGGGCGAGCTCGCTCTCTCGGAGACGCCCCCGTTTCCCGACCTTGCGCACGATCAGTCCCTTTTCGAGGAACTGGTCCGCCAGGCGAATTCCCTCGTCCATCAGGCCTCCCGGGTTGTCTCGCAAGTCGAGAACGAGCCCCTTGAGGCGCCCCCCGTGAGCTTTCCGTAAGGCCTTGAAGGCCTTGAGTGCAGTGCGGGCCACCCCGTGCGAGAACCGCCGAACGTCGATGTAGCCGAGGCCTTTGGGCAGGGCCGCCTGCATCACGTCCACGCTGCGGATCGTGTCGCGGACCAAATGGTGGCGGGAAGGGTGTCTGGATCCTGCTCGGTGCACAAGCAACGTGACCCGGGTGCCCCGTCGGCCCCGAAGGCGCGTCGTGATGGTCGCCAAATCAGACTGCAGGACGCTCTGGCCGTCCACGGCCAGGAGCTTGTCCCCGGCGCGAATGCCGGCGCGTCCCGCGGGCCCTCCCGGGGCGGCGCTGAGCACCACGACCTGGCCTTTTCGACGGCTGACCACGAGTCCGACGCCGCTGAAGCGGCCTGTGAGAACGGCGCGGAGCCGCTTGACCTGGCTGGCGGAGAAGAACTGCGTGTGGGGATCCAGGCCGCGAAGGAGGCCGCGGATGGAGTCCTCGATCACGCGGTCGCGATGGATGGGATCCACGTATTCGGTCTCCAGGTAGCTGAGCACCCTCGCGAAGACCTCCAGCTTCTTGTACGGGCTTGGTTTCACTTTTTGGGCGCGTACCTCGGAGAGGGACATGCCGATCAGCACGCCGGGGATCGCCCCGGAGACCACCAGCGCCACCGGGATCCAGCGGCTTCGGCGCCACCAGGGGCAGGGAGGCGCCGGGCGCGGTGCGCGTGGTCGCTCGCTGTAACGTGGTTCCGGTTGCATCGGAAAAGCTCTACCTCCACAGCACCGATTGTGCCCGCTTTTGTGGGGGCGGTCGACGCAATTTCCGTTGCCTCGGGCAGCGGGACGTCCAGGCTCGGCCGGGTCGCTGGAGTACCGGGATCCAGAGCCGGCGTCCGCGGAGCTGCTGAAGTCGCTCCGGGTCGAGGCTGCGATAGCCGTACCCCGTGTGCACGCGATTCACCCAGAGGTCCTTCAGCGTGACCCGGTTGCGCGGGTGGTTGGTGATCCAGGTGATCGCGGAGTAGTAGAATCCGGGCATGGTCGACAGGGCCGGGCAGTCCGCCAGCAGCTGCTTCACGTGGGCAAACAGGTTCTGCAAGGTGACGCGCTCGGAAATCCGGCCTCCCCCCAGCCGAAACACCGGGGGCACGGTGAGCTCGAGCCAGCGATACCGTCGCGGGGTGCGAGCGACCCTCCCGGACAGGGCCAGCGCCTCCACTGGCACCGAATTGTCGAGCTTGGAAACCGGGTATGCGTAGTGGAAGCCGAGCACACGATCGAAGAGCCAGAGGAGCGGTTCCCGGGTCTGGGGATCGCGCAGTCGTTTGATCATGCCGACGTGCGTGAATCCGCTGGTTGTCTCGAGGAGGTGTTCGGTTTCGAAGTAGAAGCTGCCCACGATCAACGTCTCCTCGCCCCGCGCCAGCGCGGACAGCAGCCGCCGGCGGACCTGGGGGGTCATCGACGCACGGGCCAGCGCGGCGACGCGGATCCGGACGGCCTTGATTTCCGCGGCGAGCCGCTGATATGCAGCGCGGTCCGAACGGAGCTTCGCCTGGCCGTACTGCGTGAGGGCCTGTTTCCACCCCCACCCGGTGCGACCGTGTAGGAGGAAGTCGAGACGGGCCAGCTCCCGAGTGACGACCGTTTCCAGACGGGCCTGTCTCGCGCCGTGCCGCCACTGCAGTCGGGCGCGGCGGGAAATTCCGGGCGGAGCGGTCTGGTGGCTCGCCCGGTCGAAGGACCCCGGTCCGAAGCGTTGATCGAAGGTGGCCCGGGCCCGCTTGAGCTGTGCGGCGATGGCGCGCAGTTGGTCGGCGGTGACCCGTCCAAAGCGCCAGCCGGGACCGAGGGACGCCAGGAGTGTCTGCTCATGGAACGCGCGGTATCGGGCTGCGTCGAAGAACGCGCCGCGCGATTTTGCCGCCCCCTCCAGCGCCGCCGAAAAGCGGCGGAGCTCCGGCGTGTTCGAGGATTGATGCGCGAGCAGTCGAGTGGAGAATCGTCGGTACTCTGCGGGAGACGAGAGCCCTGCCCCTTGAGGTTTCAGCGCACGGACGGAGAATGCCAGCCGCTCCAGCAGCGCGATCTTGAGCCGCCGTGCCCACTCGGCGACCAGCCGCCTCACCGCCTGGCGTTGGCTCGGTGTCGCGCCGCCGAACCGTCGGGCCGCGGACAGCAGTGAGGGGGCGCGGAGCGCCAGGAAGCTCTGGAAACGCAGCCGAAGTCGGAGCCCCCGGGAGTCGCGCCAGAACGCCGTGGCGGCGGTGTTCGCATCTCGAGCCGCCACGCCGAGCGCGTGGGCCTGCTCCAGGAGCTGCGTTTGGCCGCTCGAAACCACGGGCCAGCTGTGGAGCAGCCGCGTGTGTCCGGTCGTGTTCCAAGGCGTGGTCGGATCGCGATCGACGGCCACCGCGTACAGGTGCGCCTCCCAAGCGGGCCCGAAGAGTCCGAGGTCGAAACTTGCGCCCGGGCCGCGATCCAGGTCCAGCAGGGCATTCCGCCCCCGGGCGCATAGGTTCACGGTTTTCGGCCAGAGGTCGTCGCCGTTATATAGGTAGCGGTGCATGTAGGATCGGTCCGCGACGAAGCGCGAGAAGGGGAGTCCGCGCCCGGGAGGGGAGAAGGCCGGACCGACGATTTCCGGTGGGGCCGGTGGGGCGGGACGGCCGACCTGGCGGCGGACCGGATGGACACCTGCGCGGATCGGACAGCCCGACAGCGCCAACGCCGTGAGAAGCCACGGGAGGGTTCGTCGCGCGGGGCCGCTCATGGCGTTGGCGGCAATGCGCCGTGGGCTGCCCCTTTCGGGGACTGGAGGAGTGTCGAGATTGGGCGGGCGTCCGACACGGTCGCCGCCGACTAACCGGGGACGACGTCTTTGGCGTCGATCCGCACGACCATGGTGCCCAGGCGCACCTTGAGTGACCCCTTGGAGTCTGTATCCATCACCACGCCGGTTTTTCCTGTGAACAGCCCGCGGACGACCTTCACGGAGTCGTTCTTCGCCAGCCCTCGGGACTTCTTCACCCGTTTCTCTTCCCGGATGGTTTCCTTGACCTCGACGAAGTCATTCTGGCGGCTCCAGGCCAGGTGGTCGTAAAGCGGCAGCAGCTTCTCCAAGTCGGCGCGGGCCTGCTCGGCGAAGTCGGCCCGGGCGCACCCCTCGTAATCGCTGGGGTAGGTCTTCAGGAAGCACAGGACCTTCGCGTCCCCTGGAACGATGCTGGGTTTGGCCTCTCTCGCCGCGGTCTCGAACCTCTGCACGAGCGCACGGAGTTGATCCACACCCAGCTCGGAGGGCGACGATTGAGATTCACCGGTGAGCCCGATCTGAATCTCCTCGGGCAGCGCTGCGACGATCTCGGCGAAGGCTTGCATGTGCCAGCGGTCGTTCAGCTTGCTGACCATGTTTTCCCGGTCAACGACGGCATTGGAGTGGAGCTTCAACCCGAGCTCGATACCCATGGCGCGGACCACGACGCACAGGAAGATGTGCTCCTGGTGGGGGGACGGATCCGCCACCAGAAAACTCATGGATTTGGCGCGTGTGTTCCTCGTGGACAGCTCGTTGCGCTCCTGCTCGCTACGGGTGAAGTAGAGCGACTGTTCCGACACCTGGTTGTTGTTCCAGACCGCCGGATGCTCGATCGACACCTCGCAGGTGAGGGGAGCGCCGTCCGGGGAAGGCTGAAGGGGCGACAACGCTTGGCCCAAGGCGGCGAGCTTCTCCTTGACCCGCATGCGGTCCAGGTTGTAGACGTTGCTCAGCCATTTCTCGGGGGCGTAGGCCTCGTAATCACGCGCCTCGAACCCGTCGAACGTCTGCATGTGTCCTCAGTGCTTCACGGCAGAAGGGGCGTCGTGGTCGCGGCGACGGGGGGAACCCCACCGCCGGCACCGGCGCTCACTACTGGCGGTTGGGATCTTGACCGTCTGGGAACGTCCCTGGAGTCGGCGGCGGCTCCGCGTCGTAGCCTTCGGGAACCTGGGCAGCGCCCCGCTGTCCCGAGGAGTATTGGTCCGATGGCATCGGCACCGCGGGCTGGCCGGGGACACCACCCGAATCGTATCCCTGCTGGGCGAATTCGCCGGAGCCCCCTGCCGGGTACTCACCATACGACGCGTCCGGCACGGCGGTTTCGTCCGTCACGTCCGGTCCCGTCAGGTCGTAATCCATCTCGGCCGCGCTGGCGTCTTCCGATTCGACGATGTCGAAGTCGTCACTCGCCGCGTACTCCTCGACCGGGACATCTTCACCCCGGAGTCGACGATTGTAACGGTCCAGTGCCTGACACAGCTCTTCGTACGCAATCATGGGTTGCTCCGCCACTCGGGCGATTCATTCGCCAGTCGGCTGAAAATACCAGTGCTTCCGGAGGGCGTCAACAGACAGGGCTCGTCCCAGCCATTTTGTACAGAGTACGCTTCAGTCCTGGACGCGGACGACGAAGACCATCGGCTGACTGTCCCGGTAGAGGCGCACCACCAGACGCGGCGCCTTGCGAAGCGCCTGCCACACCTTCAGCAGGTCGCCCGGGCGGCGCAGCGCGACGTCGTTCAGCGACACGACGATGTCGCCCGGGAGGATTCCCGCGCGGTCGAGGCATGGGTCACCGGGGTGAAAACGCTTGATGCGCCAGCCGCCGAAGCGGCCGGCTTTCCCACCGGCGGGCGAGTTTTTCCAGGTACGGCCTCCGTCGGGGAGTGAGGTCAGCGGCACCATCTCCAGGTCGACGCCTGTGAGGAATAGCCCGGGGGACCGGTCCAGAATCTTCCGCAGCTGTTCGCGGCGGATGGTGCCCGCCGCGGCTGGGCAGGGCGGGTAGGGAAGGCTCCTCAGGACCGCCGGCCGGCGGGTGGGGCGGGGTCGGTCCGCCGGTGCCGTGCTCGTGGAGACGTAGGGGTCGTCCGGCAACCCCGATTTCTTGGAGTTGCTGGCCAGCGAAAGCGCCGCACCGCTCAGCAGGAGCGCGGCGACGCCCGTGCTACGCCTCACTCTGCTCACGGAGCACCTGGGTCACCTGCGCCTCCACGAGCGCGGCGACGTCCTCGAAGGGAAGGTTCGCATCCACGACGACCACTCGGTGGTCTGTGAGCCGGGCCGCGAGCTCGTCGTAGTTCGCGGCCACCCGGCGCTGAATCTGCAGCGTGTCGTAGATCTCCTCAGCGCCGCCTCTTTGGCCCCTGCGCTTGGCCGCAACCTGCGGATCGACGCGTAACAGCAGCGTAAGGTCCGGGGGGGGGGCGTGACGGTTGAGCGACTCCACCCAGTCGAGGGGTTGATCAACGCTCTGATAGGCGAGTGAGGACAGCACGTAGCGGTCGCTGATGACGTGAGTCCCCTGTTCCAGGAGCGGGTCGATTTCAGTGGTCAGGTGGTGGATTCGGTCGGCCGCGAACAGTAGCGCCAAGGCAGCGGGTGGGGGGGGGAAGGCGATCTGTCCGAGCTGCTCGCGGATCAACCGACCCACAGGGCCGTCGGAGGGCTCGGCCGTGAGATGGGTGGCGGTTCCGCGACTCGTGAGCTTCTCGAGCAGCAGCCGGGCCTGGCTGGACGTACCGGCTCCGTCGATGCCCTCGATGACGATGAAGGCGCCGCGGCTCAGGAATCTTTTCCGATGGGCCGATCTGTATATCGCGTGCCGCCGAACTCATCCACTAGCTCGTCGTCGAACTTGTCGGCATAGGCAGCGACGCGCTCGATCATCTCCACGACCTCCGAGCGGTCGAGGTCGCGCGTGGTGCGATCCGCTGTGATGATCACGCGATCCTGACGTACGGCGAAGGCGCACGACCAGAGCTGGTCTGCGTTGAGCGAGAGCAGCCGCTCGTAGATTTTGTCTCGGCCCTCGTCCGGAAGGATTATGACAGGGGCTACGACCTGGAAATATCCGTAATCGCTGTCCTTGTCTCCCGCCAGGAGATGGATGCGGACCGAGGCGGAGCCCTGTCGGAACGCCCATGCGGGGTGATCGTCCGCGGTCTTCATCTTCACGTCCGCCGGAGTGAGCCCCTCCTCGTTCAGGTGGCCCTCCACCAGGGTGACTACACGCTCCAGCTCGGCTTGCTGCTTTTCCGTTGGCATCGGTCCCTCCAAGTTAGGTGCGCCCTAGACTTTATCCAGGCCGGGCGCGATTGCAAGGACTAGAAACCATCTCAAAAACCCCGACCAAGGAATTCGAGCCATGGCCGGCTCGGATGCCCGGAGCGAGAAGGGAGCAACTCGGGCCATATTCGACCGCCGAGGGACACCGCAGACGATCTGGGCTCGGCCGAAGGCCGACGGTCGCGGTTATTGAGGTGGCTTCTACTCCAACAGAAGTCGGGGGCGGTTGATCCCGGCGAGCAGCTCGGGAAAACGACCGTCTTCTCCGAGGGCCTCGAGGAGACCGTTGAGCGCCTCGACCACCGCGGCACGCTCCTCGCGTCCGGACAGCAGCAGATAGCGAAGCAGCAACATCGCCGTCTGGATGACGTCGGTCAGGCAGTATTGTCTGATTTCGTCGATTCTTCCGGCGCGAAACAGGCCCTCGACCTGGCTGCCGTCCACGCCCATCTTGCCGGGCAGGCCGATGAGCCGCGCGGCGTTATCCAGGGACGTCTGGCGGGTGGCGCCGCGGTCGCAGAGCGCGTCGCCGAGATCCAGGTGTCCGTCGTCGCTGTACCGATAGCGGACGTCGCGTCGGCCGTAGTACCAACCCAGCCCTACGCCGTGCCGCAGGCAGCGAAGCACGATCACGGGCAGATCGAATCCGCGTCCGTTCCACGTCACCAGGGTCGGACCCTCCCGGGCGACGAACTCCGAGAAGGCGTCGAGCTGCCCACGCTCGTCTTGGCCCTCTCCGATGATGCCGAGTCGAATCAGTCGGAGATCCGCACCGAGCCACAGCACGCCGATGGCCACCGGCCGGTGCGCGAAGATGGGCGGAAACGGTTTTTCCTCTCCGAAAGGTGTGTCGGGATGGGCATAGAGCTCCGTATCCGGCACCGTCTCGAGGTCCATGACCAAGTAGCCTTGTCGCATCAGATTCCCTCCCGGCTCGAGCTGCTCCGGTGTGTCTACTCCCGCAGGCGCATGAGGCTTCGGATCAGCACGAGCAACGCCGGGCACCCGAGCGCCGCCAACAGCAATATCACCCAGAGCAGCGTGGGGTCGGCGCGCGGTGTCGGGGCGAGGTGCATGAGCGCGACCTGGGATCCCAGGTGGTGCGGCCAGAAGGTCAGCGCCTGCCGATGCAGCTCCACGGCCCGGGCGGTCCGGCCGCCCGCCTCCTGATGCAGGGCCCGCAGGTAGGTCGCGTCCGCCAAGGTGAGGCGGCGCTGGCGCGACAGGTGCGCGTCTCCGCCCGCCGGCAACAGGTGCGCGGCGCGTTCCAGTAGCGCGGCGGCCTGCGCCAGCCGTCCTTCCAGGGTGAGCCGCGCCGCGCGCTCCGCGAGGAGTGGGAACAGCCGCGCGCGGCCCGGGTACTCGGGCTCGTTTCGCAGGATTTCGTCGCCCAGGGCCATCGCCCCGGCGAGGTCGCCGCTCCGGTATTTGACCAGGGCCTCCTCCAGGCGCCGCGTCCAACGGTTCGCCCGCAGCTCGTCCTGCTTGGCAAACAGCAGGCGCACCAGCTCTTGGCCCGGGATCGACCGGTCGTAGCGCCCGCTGGTGAGCCGTTCCAGCGCTTTGCGGGTTTCGATGATCGCGCGCTCGCGGTAGCTCAGATAGAGCTTCTGCATCCCGGCCGTTTCCTGGCCGCCCGGGAGCTTCAGCCGCCGAACCCGGGCCCGGGGGCGGGGACCCTTGAAATAGGCGCGGAGCGCGATCCGGGCGGACTTGCGGAGATCCGGGTCCGCGTGATTGGTCATGGGGAGGATCGCCGTGACGGCGTCCGAGTCGCGGAACTTGCCGTAGGCGCCCAGGAGCAGCAGCTTCAGGGTTTTGTCAGCCGTGGCGAGGGCGTGCTGGGCGTTTGCCTCTTCCATGGTGGTCAGCAGGTGGAACGCGAAACGGCTCACGAGAAACCGGGTGCGCTCTTTCTTCCAGTCGCGGACCCGCAGGCGACTCAATTTGAGGAGCGCCGGCACCGCGTAACCGCCGAGCCCCCGGATCGCCCGCACCACTTCCCAACGGAACGCGATACCGTAGGGCATGAAGGAGAAGCGCACCAGCGGCTCGGCGATGGTGAGGTCGCGCATCCCCCCCAGTCCACGCAGGATTGAGCAGGTTTCGAGGATCAGGACGTGTGCCTGTTTTCGCGCCACGTCTTTCGGCACGGGGCGCTGGAGCATCGCCGCGAGCATATCGACATCGGCAGGGGACTTCTCGCCGGGCTTGAGCTTGGGGATGTTGAACCAACCGGTGGGTCCAGGCAGCGTCAGCCCGGCCTGGACGAGCAGGATGCGTTGCGCCTCGATCCAGCGCTGGTGGCCGGCGTTTTGCAGGCGCCGGAGGTACAGCTTGAGGAGGTTCCGATCCGCCTTGACGATGGCGCCGGAAGCCACCTGGCGAACCCGTTGCTCCGGGGCGCCGAGCCTGTCGCGCAGCGCATCGAAGGCGGCGACGCTGTCCGGAGGATCACCGGGGGCCAGGCCCACGGGTGCGGCCAGTACCATCACCGACAGGGTCATGCCCAACACGTTCATGCGATCCGGGATAGCACCGGGTCCGGGGGAAGTCAAAAGGTCGGCGGCTGCGACCACGCCCCGCCGCGGCGCCTCTTACGGCGTTGTGGAATGCAGCCGACAGGCGCCGGTCCGGTGGGTGACCGTGCCGTTCGCCGAGATCACGGCCCCCGGTCGATATTCGAAGCGGCCGTTCACCCGGGTCAGACAGCGCTCTCCAATCGTCAGCTGATTCCCGTGTACGACGACGCGGAAGTAGTTGTATCGCGTGACCCGCCGCGCGCCGTTCCAGAACCTCTCCGGCGGCTGTCTTTTATGGGGGTGGCATGCCCGGGCGCCCCACTCGGTGTGCTGCGGCGCACCGGAGCCGCCTGCCACCAGGGAGACCACCCCCTCGGAGACGTAGAGCGCCGTGGTGTGGTTGTGTCCACTGAGCGCGATGATGTTGACCTCGGGGTGACGCTTTTTGAACGGCCGCAAGTGAAACATCGGATCGTGCCGGTCGTCCAGGCTCGGGTGTCGAGAGCAGGAGAAGGACGGCTTGTGGTACTGGACGAACACGTGCCTCACTCCGTGGCGGGCGCCATACGCGAGCACCTTGTCGAGCCAGGCCATCTGTCGGGGGAAGGGGGCGACCTCGCACAGCCACCGCCGATCCGCCTTTTCGAAGTCGGCCGGGGCGCCGAAGCGGGGATAGCCGCCGGTGCACAGGTTGATGAACAGGGACCGTCCCAGGTGGAAGAAGTAGTAGTGGGGCTCGATCTTCTTGTCACCGACGTGCAGCCGGAGATGCGGATAGGCCTGGAAGAAGAACGGCAGCGGACGCGGCTCGTTGCGGCCGTGCCAGCTCTCGTGGTTGCCGACGATGGGATAGAGACGCCGGGCGGGGATCCGGGAGAGCAGCTTCGCCCGCACCAGCTCCCAGTCTTTTTTGCAGCTCCCGCGGAACACCAGATCCCCGGTGAAGAGCGCGAAGGCATCCCGGGGTCCCGTCGGAGGGGCGCGGGCCGTCAGCCGCTCCGTGATGGCTTCGAGCATCAGCTCGGGAGCCCGCTCTTCCAGCGAGCAGTCCTCGCGGGTGGGGATTGCCCCCCCCGGCAGCACGATGTCGCAGCTGTGCTTCCGGGGCTTGTCGCAGCGGGAATGGCCCGCTCGGGAGTCGCCGAAGATCAGGAACTGGAAGTGCTCTTTGCTCTTCACGAGGTCGGCTGGGAGCGGGAGCATGCGCTCCGGCGTACCGGCGCGGGCCGGCCGGCGTCGCGGAGGGGAGGGGAGCGGTTGGGGACAGGAGCACAGGAGCGCGGCGGAGAGGACCCACAGGCCTCGGGTGCGCGTGCTGGAACAGACGTCGATCATCGAACTCCCTGGAGCAGCCAATGTCGGTATAGCACAGGTGAGCGCGCGCGGGGGCCGTGGCCCGTGGAATATGTGTCTATTTGCGGAGCGCGCCTGCTCCGTTTCACCATCGCGCCGCGCGGCTGGATTGACAGCCGCCCGCCCGCCGCCCAGAGTAGCTGCATGGACGATGGTGACACCCACGGGTCGAGCGATACGGGTCCACCGAAGCGCTCCGGGCGGCGCCCCGAGTGGCTCCGGGTCCGTCTCCCGGGCGGGGTCGAGTACGGGGAGCTGAAGCGGTTGGTGCGGCGGCTCGGACTGCACACCGTCTGTGACGAGGCGGCGTGCCCCAACGTCGGAGAGTGCTGGGGGCGGCGGTCCATGACGCTGATGATCCTGGGGGATCGCTGCACCCGGAGCTGCCGCTTCTGCGGCGTGTCCCCCCACGCCCTGCGGCCGCCGGATCCGGCGGAGCCCGCGAGGATCGCCGAGGCCCTCGCGCAGCTCGGGCTGCGCCACACGGTGCTCACGTCCGTGACCCGCGACGACCTACCGGACGGCGGGGCGGCGCACTGGGCCGCCACCCTTCGCCGTGTCCGGCAGTCGTGCCCAGAGCTGACGGTGGAGGCGCTGGTGCCGGACTTCGGCGGTGACCTGGCGGCAGTGGACGTCGTTTTGGAGGCGCGCCCTCACGTGTTCGCGCACAATCTGGAAACGGTCCGCCGGCTCACGCCCGAGGTGCGCTCCCACGCCTCCTACGACCGATCGCTGGAGGTACTGGCGCACGCTTCTTCCCGGGGCGTGGTGACGAAGTCGGGACTCATGGCCGGGCTGGGAGAGACGGTGGATGAGCTGCGCGAAGCGCTCCGGGACCTGCGCCGCGTCGGTGCGCAGCTGGCGACCCTCGGGCAGTATCTGCGGCCGACCCGAGAGCACCTGCCCGTGGCGGAGTACGTCGAGTCGTCCACCTTCGAGGAGCTAGCCCGCTACGG
The DNA here is from genome assembly GCA_043825095.1 of bacterium. Classification (GTDB taxonomy): domain Bacteria; phylum Myxococcota_A; class Polyangia; order HGW-17; family JAJRWW01; genus JBDRSE01. Next base: position 18,392 of record JBDRSE010000285.1, on the reverse strand, counting down.
CGTGGAGCTCGGATTTGCCCACGTGGCCGCGGGCCCCCTGGTGCGGAGCTCGTATCACGCCGATATCGGCCTGAGCTGTCTAATCGGCGGGGAGTGACGTCGCTGCGCCTGCCGCGGCGAGCTGGCGTCGGCGCTCGAGGATCGCGTCTTCGAGGTTGCGGAGCAGCCGTTCGTTGCTGCAGGGCTTGCGCTTGAGTCGTCGAATTCCCAGCGCCCGCGCGGCCTCGATCCCCTGGTCATCCGCTGTCACGTAGAGGATGCGCACCGCCGGATCCACGGCGAGCAGCGCCCGCGCCACCTCGTCGCCGTTGCACCCGGGGAGGCGGTGGTCCAGGATGACCGCGTCCGGATGTGTGTCCGCCTCGCGGAAGCGCGCGATGGCGGCCCGCCCGTTGGTCTCAGAGGCCCAGATCGTGAATCCTTCGGTGACGAGCAGGAATTCGTAGTACTCCAGGACGTCCCGGTCGTCCTCGACGAGGAACACCCGACCGCTCACGCGTCACCGCCGGGGGGCTGCGCGGCCGGGAGATCGACGAGGAATCGGGCGCCTGCCCCCGGGTCGCCCGCGACGCGATCTTCGTACCGGAACCGTCCTCCACAGCGCTGGACCAGCGCCTTGATCACCGACAGGCCGACGCCGGATTCTCGTCGATCGAAGCGGATGGCGGGATCCATCAGCCGCTCCCGCATCGAGAGGGGCACCCCCGGGCCGTTGTCGGCCACTGCGATTGCCCAGCCGGCTCGGCCGTTCAAATCGATGGGAGCTGCGCGGATCCAGAGGTGCGGCGTCTCCGCAGGGTTGTGGCCCACGGCGTTGATGAGCAGGTTGTGCAGCACGTGGGGAAAGTGCGTGCAGGCCAGCACCGCGACGTCCCCGGACACGTCCACGTCCGTCTCGATCCTCCGCTCGGAGTACAGCGTCCGGACGTCCTGCAGTGCCCGGTCCAAGACGCCCACCAGAGGGGTCGCCATCAACAGTGGAGCGGGTGAATCCTCTGAGCAGCCGGCAACCTTCAGCAGCAGCTGGAGGTTGCCGATGAGCCCGTCGATCCGCTGCGCCTGGCGGCGACAGATGGACAGCAGTCGCAGCTGCGGGTCGGGGAGGTCGCCCAGCTTGCCGTCCAGCAGCGTCTCGAGATAGCCGCCGATGGTCTGGGCGTAGTTCCGGATGTCATGCGTTAGGAGATCGTTGGAGAAATCCGCTCGCGCAACGGCGTCCCGGAGCGTGGCCTCCAGGCGCCGGCGTTCTGTGAGGTCGACGATGATGGCCAGCATCCCAATCGGCTCTCCGCGGCTGTCCACGAGCCGCGTCACCACGAGGCTGACGGGAATCCGCCGGCCGTCTTTGCCGAGCAGGGTGGTTTCGAAATCCTCCACGCTGCCGTCCCGGAGGACCAGCTCGCGGATCTGGCGAGGGATCTCCAGGGACTCGTAGAACAGGTTCACCGACAGGCCGACCACGTCCGCGCGACTGTAGCCCGTGAGCTGCTCCACCGCGGAGTTGAACAGCGTCACCATCCCCTTCGAGTCGGCGACGGCGATCGGCACGCGCGCGTGCTCGAGGATCTTCCCGAGGACCTCGACGGCCTGATCCTTGTCCATTGTCGGATTCAAACGACCCCGCCGGGCTCGCTGGCCCTTGGCATGTCAACGTACCACAGTCCGCCGAGGCGCTCAAAATCCGGGGGCCAGGGCGGCGACGATTCGGTCGGGGCGTTGGATTCCCTGGGCGACCCCTCCACGAGCTCCTGGTCGTAGTTGCTTTTGGGTCGACGTGTTATAAACACCACCGCCGCCGGGGCGACGCCGCGGCGTGGTGAGAGACAGCGTGCCAGAGGGCACAGGAGAGAGTCATGGCTGGAAAAACCGTGGATCAGCTCAGCGTGGGTGACGCCGCAAGCTCCTCACGAACCGTCACGGAGGGAGACGTCTACACCTTCGGGGGGATCATCGGGGACCTGAACCCGCTCCACACCGACGAGGTGACGGCGTCCAAATCAGTGTTCGGCAAACGTGTCGCGCACGGCATGCTGACCGCCTCGCTGCTCAGCGGCGTGATGGCTCATCAGCTCCCCGGAGACGGGACGATCTTTCTCGGCCTCGAAGTGAAGTTCCTCAAGCCGGTCTATTTCGGCGACACGATCACCGCCCGCGTCGAGATCGCCGACATCGTCAAGCGTAAGGTGACAATGACCTGCCAGTGCACCAACCAGGACGGCGAGGCCGTGCTGGAAGGTGCGGCCACGGTGCTGGCGCCGAAGTAGCATGCTCGAACGCACCCTCGTCCGCATGACAGCCTGGCTGCTGCGTCACCGTCTGGTGGTGCTCGTTGTATGGCTGCTGCCCGTGCCGGCCTTGATCTACGGTTGGAGTCGCGTCAACTACGTCCTGAAGTCCATCGTCGGGTCGAACGACGCGGCCCAGTCCACCATCGTCAGCCAGAAGCTCGCGAAGGACTTCTCGGGCCGCACGCAGTTCATGGCGCAGGTGACCTTCCACCACCCGAAACAGACCGCTGACGACGTGGACTTTCGGGCGTCCACCGCCCTGGTCCACAAGGCCATTGCCCGGGTCCGGTGTGTCCAGAAGGTGAATTACTATCCCGTCCTGCCGGTGCGGGAGCTGCTCATCTCCAAGAGCGGGCACACTCAGCTCTCCCTGATCGAGATCGGCGTGCCGATGAACGCCTACACAGAGGCGGAGCAGTGCGTCGTCAAGATCCGCAGGGCGCTGAAGCCGGCCCGGGGAGAGATCCCGCTCAAAGACCTCGAGATCCTGATCACCGGAACGCCCGCGGTGAACCTCGACATCGGCTTCATCGTGGCGCGTGACTCCCGGCGGGCCGAGATCATCGTCATCCTGTTCAGCCTGTTTCTGCTGATCTGGATGTTCCGGAGCGGCACCGCGGCGTTGCTCCCGTTGATCACGGCGGCCCTGGCGGTGACGAGCACCCTCAGCATCATCAATGTGCTCGGCCAGTTCTTCCGCATCTCGATCTACGTCTCCACGGTGTCCACCATGACCGGGCTCGCTCTCGGCCTGGACTACGCGCTGCTCTACGTGTCGCGGTTCAAGGAGGAGCTGGACAACGGCCTCGACACCGTCGACGCTTTGGTGCTGACCGCCGGCACCGCCGGCAAGGCGATCCTGGGCTCGGGCACCTTGGTGATGCTCGGCTACTCCGGGCTCTTCCTGGCCCCGCTGGCGTTTCCCCGCTCCGTTGCGCTGGCCGGGGTGCTGAGCGTGTTTTGCACCCTGTTCTGGACGCTGACGCTCCTGCCGGTGCTGCTCTCCTACTGGCGTCCGACCCTGGCGTGGCCCCGCTGGCGCTGGTTTCGCGCCAGCCACGACGCGGTGGATCGGTTCTGGGAGCGGTGGAGCCGGATGGTGCTGAGGCGTCCGGTGGTGCCGCTGGCGCTCGCCGCGATCCTGGTCGGCACCTGCGCCCCCCACGTCTTTTCCATGAAGGTGAAGAACCCGCGGCACGAGGTCATCCCCACCGAGGTCGAGGCGAGGCGGGGTGTGGATCGAATCATCAATGTGACCGGGGTCGGCCAGATCTATCCGATCACGGTCCTGGTGGAGATCAACGACGGCGGCACATGGCACGACAAGAAGCGCCAGAAGAAGCTGCTTCGCGTCATGAAGGAGATCCGCACCTGGCCGAACGTGGATACCGTCATGAGCGCCGACCTGCTCATGAGCCTGTCGATCAACGTTTTTGGCAAGCGGATCGGCATGGACTTCGGCGAGGGATTCGCCAAGAAGTTCATGAGCGACGACTTTCGCTCGGTGTCCATCGACGTCCAGGCCAAGGACGTGGAGGACGAGAAGCTCGGTCGGCTCGTAGTCCTCCTTCGCGCGGAGCTCCCGAAGCGATTCTCCGACGACCCGGGCCTGAAGGTGTGGATCGGTGGGCGCCCGGCCATGTCCTGGGAAACATTGACGATTCTCGTGGATAGCCTGAACGTCATGGTGCCCGCGGTGGTCATCGCCGCCTTCCTGGTGATGATGCTCCTGTTCGGCTCGCTGGTGATCCCGCTGAAGGCCGTGGTGCTCAACGTGCTCTCCATGTCCACGACCTATGGAATCCTGGTCCTGGTGTTCCAGTACGGCTACGGCATCGAGCTCCTCGGGCACAGCGGCGCCCCTCCCGGCGCGCTCAGCCTGGCCACGCCCATCGTCATGTTCTGCGTCCTGTTCGGTGTCTCCATGGACTACGAGGTGTTCCTCGTTTCACGGGTGCAGGAGACCTGGCTGAAACGTGGGGGGCCTAAGCTCCAGGGGGCCGAGGCAGAGAAAGTGCACCGAGAGGCGATCCACGAGGGGCTGTCGCGCACCGGCGGGATCATCACCAACGCCGCGTTCCTCATGGTACTGACCTTCGCCGCGTTCCTCTCGGGCTCGCTGTTGCCCATGAAGGAGATGGGCTTTGCCTTGGCCCTCGCCGTGGCGCTCGACGCGACCCTCGTGCGCATGATGCTCGTCCCTGCAGTGCTGCGTTTGGCCGGCCGGCGCACCTGGTGGTGGCCCTTCGGGCGCCGCACCGCCGCCGGGGACTGACGCGCCCCAGTTCCCGTTCCACATTCCACAGTTGGGGCCCCTTGTCTCGGGTTTGGAGTCTTTGACACGATGTGTTATGTTCCCGGCCGGATCGGCGGCATCGCCCGGCGGGAGGCGGGCCGCGATTTCGCCGCGGCGTGAGCAGGAGACACCATGAGCGAGCCCAGAGTCATCAAGCGCTATGCAAACCGTAAGCTCTACGACACCCAGCACAGCTGCTACGTCACCCTTGAGCAGATCGCAGCGATGATCCGTGAGGGGGAGGACGTCCAGATCATCGACAACAACTCCAAAGATGACCTGACCTCGGTCACCCTGGCGCAGATCATCTTCGAGGAGGAGAAGAAGCGGCGGCTGCTCCCACTGGTAGGCCTCAGGAGCATCATCCAGACCAGCGGGGAGTCGATCCAGGACTTCGCGAAGCAGATCGGTCGTGAGGTGGACTCGGCGGTGGTGAAGGTGTTTCGGCGCGGGCAGGAGGGCGAGGCCGGCGAGGCTGAGCCGGGCGCCGTGTCGTCCGCTCCTGACGGGGGCGCGACGAGCGGCGACGAGGGGACGGTGCGTGAGAATCCCAAGACCACGGCCGCCTTCCGCGAGTTCCTGGAGAGCTCCCAGAGGCGGCTGGACGAGTGGCAGAGTCAGGTGGATCTGCAGGTTCGCAAGGTCGTCGACAACATCCACCCGCTGCCCCGTCTGCAGAAGGACCTCCAGGCCGTGATGTCCAAGATCGAGGCGCTCGAGAAGCGCCTGACGGATCTGGAGAAGTAGACCCCCACCCGATCGCTTCGGTTCCCTTCCGCAGGGTTCGAGCCGGCGCCCATGGCCGCAATCTGTACCCTATCCAGGGTCTCATGGACGCTGAGTCAAACAGCGTCACAGTGGCCACGAGGCGCCCGCCAGGCAAGGCGCGAGTGAGTGGCGCGCAGCGTACTTTGGGTACGCGAGCACGCACCGCAGCGAGCCGCTCTGCTGCAGAATTGCAGCTTGCTGCCATTGTGCAGCAGAAACAACGAGGGCCCGCAGTTAACGCAGCCTGGCGGGATGGATCGTGGCCAATGTGATGCTGATTAGTAGTCCCAGCCGATGGAGAAGGAATAGGTCTGCTGGACCTTGGCGCGGTCCTTGATGGGGTCTCCGGCGAGGCCGAGGGCGAGGTCGTCCTTGGAGCTGCCCTTGAGGGCCCAGGCGCCCTCGATGGTGAGCACGACGTGGTAGAAGATGATCCGGAGCCCCACGAAGATGCGGTGCCGGAAGATGGGATCCTGATCGTCGAAGACGTAGTTGTTGTTGCAGTCGCCGTTCGTCGCGTCGCAGAACTGCCCGGGGCGAATGGGGGTGGTGAAGCTGCAGCCGGGGTCGTCGGCGCTGCACTGCAGGGAGTCTGTACCTGGAGTCGTGTCGATGACCTGGGAGTCAGCCCAGATCCAGAGGATGTTGTAGCCCAGGTAGGGCGTGAAGTTGAAGATGCCGCCCACTCCGAAGGACTTCGAGATCGAGACGTCGAGGCCGACGATGGTCAGGTCTACCTGGGACGTACCGACGATGCGCTGGCCCGTGAATCGGATCGCGATCGCCGGCGTGGGCCAGTGCAGGAACCCCTCGTGGAGCGAGAACTTGGCAAAGGCGTTCAGGGAGAACATGTGGCTGCTCACCAGGTGGGTGAAGCCGGCTCCGAGCTCGAAGCTCGGCAGGGGCATCCAGATCCCCTTGCGGATGTCCATGGACAGCGTGTGCAGGAACGGATCCGGCGCGCGATTCAAGCCGTTCTCCCAGTACTCCGAGCCGTCATCGATGGTCGTGAAGGCATACTTGGCGACCACTGCGAAGCCGTTGAAGCCCGTGGTTTCGGCTGGCGCGTGGTACTGCGGCGCCAGCGCCATGCCCAGCTGCGACATCAGGCTTCGGAACGACCGGTTGGCATTGATCTGTCCGTTGCGGATCGCTTCCGGTGTGGTGGCGCCTTGCAGATGATGCCGGTACAGGTTGGCGAGGTTCAGGTCGTTGCGGTACGACTCTGCCGCCGCTGGCTTGGTCCAAAGGAGTCCGACCGCCATCAGCACGATAGGGATCGTTCCGTATCTCGTTACTTTCATCGCGTCGAGGGTAGCGTCTAAGACTCCGCGGTGTCAAGACTTCCCACGCCCGAGGTTCCCCCCTGGCAAAGTCTTCAGACCTTGGGGTAGAAACGTGCCTGCGGGTCGCCGGCGAGAGACCGCCCGAGAACGGCATGAAATAGGTGCACCATGAGCAATCCCCCCATCATGAAGGGCGCCACGGTTCCGGCTCCCGGGCGCCCGGACTTGGTCTTGCCACTGCTCGAGCCGCCCTTGGGAGTCGTGCTCGTGGAGCCAAGGATTCCCCCGAACGTCGGCGCAACGTCCCGGATTTGCGCGGCCATCGGAGCGCCGCTGTACCTCGTCGGGGAGCTGACCTACCGGGAGGATCACCCCGCCCGTCGACGGGCCGGGCTGGACTATTGGCACCTCGTGGAGAAGCATCACCTTGCCAGCTTCGGCGAGCTTCGGGAGCGGAACCCAGCGGGACGATTTCATCTGTTTTCAACCCATGCGGACCGCTCGCTTTTCGACGTGTCCTTCGAATCCGGCGACTTCCTGGTGTTCGGGTCCGAGGACGACGGACTGCCCGAGGCGATCACCGACGCGTACCCGGAGGAGTGCGTACGCATTCCAATGCTCCGGGGGGTGCGAAGCCTCAACGTCACCAGCGCGGTCGCGATTGCTTGCTACGAGGCCGCCCGTCAGGTCGGACGACGCGCGCCGGATTCGGGGAAAGGGTCGGACAAGGGGCATCGACGACCCGAAATGACGGGTTAGAGCACCGATAGTCCCTCTGATTCCCGTATGCACGACCCCAACCTCCTGCTAAAATCGCGCATCATGGTAGGCGAGCGAAAGGCTCGGGCCGATACGGCTCCGGACGACGAGCCCATCGCCTCGAGCGGGTCCACCCGGCTCCTGACGGACAAGGGGGACGTTTCACCGGATGTGGGCGAAAGCCCGCCCGAGGTGGTTGAACGATCAGCTACTGTGAGCGAAAGCTCGGCGGACGTGGCAGACATCCGCCCGGAGGATCGCGGCCCCCTGACCGGGCGGTTGCTGCAGGAGCGCTACCGGATCAAGGAGATCATCGGAGAGGGCGGCATGGGTGCGGTGTACCGCGCGGTACACACGCTCATGGACAAGGAGGTGGCCATCAAGGTGCTGCTCCCTGAGTTCAGCACCGTGGAGGGATTGGCCAAGCGGTTCCAGCAGGAGGCACAGTCAGCCAGCCGGTTGGAGCACCCGTGCATCGTCCAGATGTTCGACTTCGGTCAGACCGAGGACGGACTGCTGTTCCTGGCGATGTCGTATCTCCCGGGCCGATCCCTCACCGACCTGATCCGGAAGGAGGCGCCGCTCCCGCCCACGCGCGCGCTGCCCATTGCGCTGCAGATCTGCGACGCCTTGGCCCACGCCCACGAAAAGGGAGTGGTCCACCGGGACCTGAAACCGGACAACGTCATGCTCGTGACCCGGGAAAGCGGCGCTGAGCAGGTCAAGCTCCTCGACTTCGGTATTGCCAAGGTGACTCAGGGGGACAGCGCCGCCAAGGGGCTGACCGAGGCAGGCATGGTGTTCGGGACGCCGGAGTACCTCTCGCCGGAGCAGGCGGCCGGGGACCCGGTGGACGCGCGCACGGACCTGTACTCCCTTGCGGTGATGCTCTACGAGATGCTCGTGGGGCGTAAGCTCTTCGAGGCCAAGACCAACGTGAAGTACCTCACGGCGCACATGCTCGAGCAGCCCCGCTCCATGATCGAAGTGGCGCCGGAGCTGAATCTGCTGCCGGAGCTGGACCGGATCGTCCTTCGTGCGCTGACCAAGAATCCCGCGGGGCGGTACCAGACGGCGGCGGAGCTGGGCAAGGCCCTTGCGGCGGTGGGGTCCGCCCTGTCCATGCCGTCTCTGTCCGGACTTCTCAGTGGGGTTGTGCCGCACGCGGGTCTGACCGTCCAGGATGCGCGGAGGCCCTCCGACCCGTCCCTGGGAGCGATTCCCCTGGCGCCGATACACACGTACCCGCCGGTCTTGTCTCCGACTCCGACCCAGGAGCTCCGACGTCGACAGGCCGTGAAGTGGCTGCTCGGGGCCTGCGGCTTTCTCGTGCTGCTCGTAGCGATGCTGGCCTTCGTGCTGGGCGGCAACGAGGACGAGGAGAAGAAGCGACGGGCCGGGGAAGGGGGCGACAAGCTCCCGGCCGCGCAGCTGCAGAGGATCCAGGAGCAGCTGACGAGCGGCCATTTGAAGGAGGCGGAGGAGAGCTTGAATGCGGCTGTGCAGAAGGGCCCCAAGGATCCGCGGGTCCATCTGCTGTTCGGCCACCTCCATTGTCAACGCCGCAGCGTCGACGCCTGCCTGGGGAGCTACCAGACCGCGACGCTGCTGGACGCGGCCGTCCGCGAGGACCCGGCGCTGCTCGAAAATATCTCCGGCCTGCTCGGGAAGCGAAAAGGACACCCGTGGAACCGGAAGACCCGGGTCAAGGCGGAGGCCTTCGTCCAACGGACCTTTGTCGGCGACGGCGCGCTGGGTCCCCGCTCGAAGAAGATGCTTACCGACTACGTGAATCGGTGGACAGAGGCCGACCTGATCTGGCAGGTGATCGGGCTGCTCGATAAGCACAAGGCGGTGGACAAGGTCGACTATGTACACGCCTACACCCTCCACCTGCGAAGCGAGCCGGACTGCGACAAGCGCAAGAAGTACCTCAAGCTCATCGCCCTTCGGAAGGACAAGCGGTTCCTGCCGTTCCTGAAGCGGATCTTCACCCAGCAGTTCTTTCACAAGCCCTTCTCCAAGAAGCGTGTGAAGAACACGTGTATCCGGGATGATGCGGCCCGGGTGATCGAGTCCCTCGGCGGCACGGTGCCCGAGTCGCCTCAGCCCAAACAGGAAGCCAAGGAGGGGGCGATCAAGTCGAGCCTCAAGGGGATCGTCAAGAAGTTGAAGCGGTAGCCCGTCCGAGTCCTCGGGAACCGTCCTTTTGGACCTTACAATACTGGTAAGGAATTCCTGGCATCCGCGCCAGAAACCGGCTACATGGTTACCTTGCCGAGCAACCCGACGAAGAGGCGACATGGACGGCATCGACACCACAGAGGCGCTCGCGCTCCTCGCCACCGAGGGGCCCGAGATCTACGATCTCCTGGCCCGGGCGGGACGGCTGCGGCACGAGCGCGCCGGACAGGCCATCGACACCTGTGGGATCGTGAACGCCCGGAGCGGCAACTGCGATCAGGACTGCGCCTTCTGTTCCCAGGCCAAGGGCTCCCGGGCTGATATCGATCGCTATCCATTGATGAGCGCCGACCAGATGATCGACGCCGGCAGGAAAGCGGCGCGCCAGCGTGTGCACCGGTTCAGCGTGGTCACCGCCGGGAAGGGCGTACATCGGGACGAGCACGTCGACCGTATTTGCCGCGCGCTCGAAGAAGTCCGGGCGTCCACCGGCATCTCTACCTGCGCCTCCCTCGGTCACGTCGGCCAGGACGCCCTGACCCGTCTCCGTGAAGCCGGGGTCACCCGGTACCACCACAACCTGGAGGCTGCCCAGAGCTTCTTCCCGCAGATCTGCACCACCCGGCGCTGGTGCGAGTCGGTCGAGACGGTCGAGCAGGCCAAGGGGGCGGGGTTCGAAGTTTGTGTAGGCGGCATCTTTGGAATGGGGGAGTCGATCGAGCAGCGCGTGGAGCTCCTCGACGAGATCCGCCGGCTCGGCCCGGATTCGGTGCCCCTGAACTTCCTGCACCCCATCGCCGGTACGCCGCTGCAGGACCTTTCGGAGCTGACGCCGCTGGACTGCTTGAAGATCATCGCGGTCGCTCGGCTGATGATCCCGGATCGGGAGATTCGAATCGGCGGCGGTCGCGAACACAACCTGCGGGATCTGCAGTCGTGGATCTTTCTGGCAGGTGCGGATGGTGTGCTCATCGGGCACTACCTCACGACGAGCGGGCGCATCGTGGAAGACGACCTGCAGATGATCCACGACAACGCACTGTCGGTTCACCCGGCCGAGGCCGAACTGAGACGATGACCGAGCGCGTGCTCGTAGCCATGAGCGGCGGCGTGGACTCGAGCGTCGCCGCTTCACTGCTGCTCGAGCAGGGCTACGACGTGGTGGGCGCGACCCTGCAGCTCTGGGAGTGCGAGGGGGGGGATCGGGACTCCTGCTGCGGGCTCGCGGGCGTGGCCTCTGCCCGAGACGTCGCGGATGCGCTCTGCATTCCTCACTACGTCGTTCCGGGCGCCGACGTGTTCGAGGAGCGGGTCCTGGGCGCCGCGTGGCAGGAGTACGCCCGGGGACGGACGCCGAATCCGTGCCTGCTGTGCAACCGGCTGATCAAGTTCGGGTTGCTCGATCGCCGCGCGCGGGAGCTGGGCGCCCGGTGGGTCGCCACGGGTCACCACGCCCGTTTGGAGCGGCAACCCCACGGCTTGCGCCTCCGACGGGGGCGGGACCGAAACAAGGACCAGTCCTACTTCCTCGCGCTGCTGGAGCCGGCGCAGCTGGACCGCGCGCTCTTTCCCGTGGGCGCGCTCACCAAAGCCGAGGTCCGGGAGCACGCCCGCAGACACGGCCTCTCGTCGGCCGAGCGACCCGACAGCCAGGACGCGTGCTTCACCACCGAGGACGTCGGATTCGCCGAGGCGCTGCGCCTGCGTTTCGGCGCGCCCGAGCGTCCGGGGACCATCGTCGACGGGCAGGGCAGGGAGCTCGGCCGCCACCGCGGCATCCACGGCTTTACCATCGGGCAACGCAAGGGGCTCGGCGTGGCCCTCGGTCACCGCACGTATGTGGCAGCCATCCGACCGGAGTCGGACGAGGTGGTGCTCAGCGACGACATCGAGGACCTCCAGGCCGGCTCGTTCACTGCGGCCGCGGTGACCTGGTCACCCGGCGTGGAATCCGTCGGCGCCGTCGACTGTGAAGTTCAGATCCGATATCGCAGCGCCGCGGTGAAGGCCCGGGTGGAGCTCGGACCACCGGGGGGGGCGGTGGTCACATTCGAATCCCCGCAGCGTGCCGTGACCCCCGGCCAGGCCGCTGTTTTCTACGAGGGCGAATACGTGCTGGGCGGGGGATGGATCGATCAGGTAAATACCTGATAAAATACTTCAGATAAGTTAAGACAAAAGTCTATAAATAGACGCAAAGTGGACATGTTAATTTCGCCAAGACGGCCCTACATGCGCTCCCAGCGGAATCGCACCGCCACGGGCTTGTGGTCGGAAAGGTCTTCACCGGAGGGACCCACGAATTCGTCTGGGATGTACCACTCGACGGGCGTCAGCAGGACGGAATCCGAGCTGCGAAACAGGACGCGGTCGAGCCGTTCGTCGCCGCACTTGAGCGCCTGGCAGGCGTCGGTGAGCCCAGTCCCGCTCATCAGCCGATGGAGCTGCTCGAGGTCTTTGGGGCGGTGGGCGTGCAGGTTCGTGTCTCCGGCAACGATCACGGCCGCCCCGTTGGAGAGCTCCTGGATGTCTGCCACGAGCTGCGCGATGTTGGTCGCCCGGACCCGGTAGTCTCCGGCGCAGCTCCCGGCTTCCATGTGCAGGTTCCACACGTCCAAGCGCGGGCCCCCGGGGAGCTCGGTCTGCGCCACGGAGTAGCCCTTGGAGCCGTAGCAGTCGTAGCCGCAGCTCATCTCGCCGTGGCACTCGAGCCAGCGGGTTCGGAGATGGTCCCGGAACGGGAGGATCGAGAACCGGTTCAGCCCGTCTCCCATGTCGGCCAGGTCGCGCTCCAGGCGCGACGGGGTGGACTGATAGGGCAGGTCGACGTCGGCGACGAGCGCGTCGTGGTAGTAGAAGTCCTCTTGCACCAGCACCAGGTCGTAGCGGTCGAGCCTGGCGCCGATGAGGGGGATGGAGACCTCGGAATTCGTCTTGGAGAAGAACTGCGGGATCCCGGCGACGTTGTAGGTGAGCACCAGGAGCTCGCCGTCGGCGGGCGGCGTCTGCCCGGAGCGGCACGAAACCAGGTACGCGAGGAGTAGGAGGGTGGTTGCGGCGCGTCGCACGGATCTGGCCTTCTGGGTCGCGCGGTGGACTGTCCGGTCGGCCCACCGCTGTCTTTAAGGAAGCGTAGCACGGTTCTGGATTTTCACCCGTCCGGGCGTGTAGTATCTGCGGGCCCCTGGCCGCGGGCTTGGAAGCGACAATGCGAACCAAATGGATTGGACTCCTGGCCTTCTCCCTGCTCCTGGCGGGCTGTGGCGATGACCAGGCCGAGTGTCACGACGAAAGCGATTGCCCCGCCGGTCAGCGGTGCGTGTTGGGTGAGTGCCGACCGGCGGTGGATCAGGACGGCGCCCTGCCGGACGGTGGGGACGCCCGGGTCGACGCCGGCGCTGACGCGGGGGGAGACGCCGGCGCGGACGGCGGCGACCTCTGCGAGTACGTGGACGACGGTGTCGTGAACCGCGACGAGCTGGTGATCGAAGTGGGGCTGGGAGCGACCTACCGGGTCAATCAGACCGGGCCCGTGTCGGTGGACTTGGTGGGGCAGGACGTTGGTGGGGAGCCCCTCTGGGACTACACCGGCACGACGCCGTCGGACCAGAGCGTGGTGGACGAGCTGCTGCCCGTGCCCGGGACGTGGTACGCCGGTGACTTCCCCGACTCCACGTACGCGGCGCACCTGGACGATGAAACCCTCGGAGTGTTCCGGGTCACGGACCAGGCGTTGGCGATGATCGGCATTGTCAGCGTGGAGCCGAACAAGACGCTGCTAACCTACAGCGTCCCGGTGGACGTACTGCGGTTCCCCATTCAGCTCGGGGACCACTACGTCATCAACACCGTGTCCTCGGGCACCTTCAACTGGACACCGATGTGGACGGTGGAGGAGACCTACGACATCACAGTGGACGCCCTGGGCACGGTGGTCGTACCTGCGGGCAGCTTCCACGCCCTGCGGATTCGCACCAACCTGCACCAGTACATCCCGTTCACGTTGTTCACCCTGGACCGGATCCTCTACGTCTACGTGACGGAGTGCTTCGGCATCGTCGCCAGGCTCCGTTCGGAGGACGACGAAACCGAGAACCTGTTCACGCAAGCCGCGGAATACCGGCGGATGACGCTGTAGCGCCTGATCCATGAGTCACCCTGCGCGCATCACAGCCGTGCTGGTCGCCGCCGCCCTGCTCGCCGGCTGTCCGAGGTTCCAGGAGGCGCCCGCGCGGTACCCGGCGCCGGCGAGCTCCTTCACCACGGTCCAGGGGCGGCGAATCCACTTCGTGGATCGGGGCGACAAGGCCCGACCCGCCATCCTGTTCGTCCATGGCTTCGCCTCGGCGCTGGTGGTGTGGAAGCGGCTCATGAAGGCGCTGGAGTCGGACTACCGGGTCGTGGCCCTCGACCTGCCGGGGTTCGGATTCTCGGACAAACGTCGCGGCGACTATTCGCCCCAGGGGCTCGCCGACCTGGTGTCGGCCTTCCTGGACCAGCGGGGGATTCCGAGGGCGCACGTGGTGGCTCACTCCTGGGGAAGCTCTGTGGCTCTCGCGCTGGCCAAGCGCCACCCGGGGCGCGTGCATCGCGTGGCCCTGCTGGGCGCCTGGGTCTTCGACGAACAGCTCGTGCCGTTCTTGCGGTGGTCCAAGGTGCGGGGGCTGGGCGAGTTCCTGTTTTCCCTCTTCTACAAGCAACGCATCGGCGATCGGTTTGCCCTGGCGTTCTACGAGCCCGAGCGCCACGTCCACCATCGCGCGGTGCAGGCCGTGCGCAAGGCGTTGAATCGACCGGGCGCCGTGCGCGCCGCCCTCGCCGCCACCCGGCAACAGCGACTCTCCGCCCTGCAGAAGCACTACGTCCGGATCAACCACGAAACCCTCCTGGTGTGGGGCCGTGAGGACGATGTGGCGTTGCTCAAATACGGCGAGCGGCTCAGCCGGGAGCTGCCCAACGCCCGGCTTCGGGTCTTTCCGCGATGCGGACACTTCCCCATGATCGAAGCCTTCGGCGCCACGCTCAATGCGCTCCGACTCCACTTCGGAGCGGCAAAGTGACCGTGCGGCTCCGCTTCATGGCGCCCCTGGTCGCGGCGGCCTGCATTGTCTCGCCGTCCTCGGCGCGGGCGCAGCTCGCCCCTCCGAGCCCGGGGATGGAAGCCCTGGAAAAACGGCCGGATACCACGCTGTCTCTGAAAGGCTACCTGCGGGTCCGAGGCGACGTCTTTTACAACCTCGACCTGGATCGCGGGCCCACGCCCTACGGCAGCCATCTCTTTCCGCTCCCGGCTTCGAATCCGAAGTCTCAGGTGCTCCAGTCCGCCGACATGCGCGTGCGGCTGGAGCCGGCCTGGCGTCTCACCCGCTCCGTGCGGGTGGTGATGCAGGTCGATCTGCTCGACAACGTCGTGCTCGGCTCCACTCCCGCGGGCCTACCTCGGGATCGGTGGACCCCCATGAGCGGCGCGACGCTGAGCCAGTCCTCGCCGGAGTCCGGCAAGAACAGCTGGAACGACGCCGTGATCATCCGCCGGGCCTGGGGTGAGGTGCTGCTGCCCTTCGGCGTGCTGGCCGTGGGGCGTCAGGGCGCGCTCATGAACTGGGGGACGGGCTTTTTCATCAACGCCGGCAACGACCTGGATCACGACCGGAGCGACTCCGCGGACCGCATCGTCTTCGCCACCAGCCTGGCAGACCACCTGTGGATGTTCGCCTTCGAGTGGAGCGCCTCCGGGCCCACCTCGGCAGGCGCCTGGCCTGCGGACCAACCCTTCGACCAGGATGGTCGGGACGACGTGCGCACCTTCGCCTTTGGATTCGCCCGCTGGCACAGCGGCGCGGGAGTGCGTCGACGCGTCAGTGCGCGGGTTCCTTCGGTGAACTACGGCCTCATCGCCAGCTACCGCCGCCAGGAGCTCGACGTGCCGGGCTACTACGCCCCCAGCGGCCTCGAGGGGTTCTACGATCGGAGCGCCGTGGTGCAGCGGGACCTGCACACCGTGAGCGCGGACCTGTGGTTTCGAGTGGTCCACCGCTCCTTCCGGCTGGAATTCGAAGCCGCGGTGGTGTGGGGTCGGATCGGAGACGCCTCCCCC
Organism: bacterium; assembly: GCA_043825095.1. GTDB lineage: Bacteria > Myxococcota_A > Polyangia > HGW-17 > JAJRWW01 > JBDRSE01. The sequence continues at coordinate 2,714 of JBDRSE010000285.1, read as the reverse complement.
GATCCGGGCATCTCCATGCGACAGGCCATCACGTCTCTTCAGTACGGCGGCGTCCTGCAGGTCGCCTGGGCGCCCGGCGGCGGGGGGGTCTCCCTCGGGCTGGAGCTGGGACTCGCCTCGGGAGACCCGCAGCCGGGGTTCGGGGTGCGTTCCCCGCTGGATCAGACCCAGGCGGTGCCGGGGGACCTCGACGGACCGCAGTTCCGGTTGCCCCAGGACGCGAAGGTGGACAACTTCCGGTTCCACCCGAACTACCACGTGGACCTCATCCTATTCCGGCGGATCATCGGCACGGTGAGCGACGCGCTCTATCTCCGGCCGTGGGTGCGTTGGCAGAGTCGCTGGGGATTGAGCCTGGAGCTGGTGGCGATTTCGTCCTTCGCGATGCGGCAGGAGACGCCTCCCGGTGGGGAGCGGCCACTGGGGGTGGAGATCGACCTCGGCGCCCGGTATCGATTCGACCGCGGCTTCGTGGTGCGGCTCGGCTTCGGCACGTTGTTTCCCCTGGCGGGGTTGGACAACGTCGCCCTGGGCCTCCGGGCGAAGCCCGCCGTCACGCTACACGCCGTGATGGGATTCGTGCTTTAATGCCGACAAGAGGAACCATGCGCCCCGCGATTGACCGAGTCCTGGTGTTACTGACGCTGCTCGCGCTCCCGCAGTGGGGCTGCGAGGACAACGGTGTGGTCGGCCCGGACGCGGCGGTGCTGGACGCCATGCCCCTGCCGGACGCGGCGCCGGTGTGTGTCCCGAACAACGACGGCATCATCACGAAGGGCGAGATGCCCATGGTCGCGGGCATCTCCGTGGACTACCTGGTGAACGCCCCCGGAACGGCGGTGCCCGTGGCACCGGACGGCACCATCGACGGTGGTGGGGAACGAAGCTGGGACTTTTCCGCCACGGGCGGGCAAGTGCTCACCGTCTCCCTGGAGGCCGCGTGGACCTATTGGTTCGCCGGCGAGTTCACCGACCCTCACTACGTGTCGCGGCTCGCGCCCGGGAACGACACCCTCGGCGTGTACCGGGCCACAGACGATGCCATCTGGCTCCTCGGGTTCGCGTCCCCGCAGCCGGACGTGACCCTGGCGGTGTACGACGATCCGGTGCCGCTCATCCGCTTCCCGGTGTCCGAGGGCCAGAGCTGGGCCGTGGCGGCGCAGATCACCGACGCGGTCTACGACAATCAACCCTTCGCGTCCACGGACACCTACAACATCTCTGTGGACCAGCGCGGAACGCTCGACCTGCCGTATCTCTCGGCCCACAACACCCTGCGCATACGGGTCGAGCTCCACCAGAGCCTGCCCGGGGGCCAGACCATCCACCGGTTCCAGTATCTGTACGTGCACGAGTGCTACGGCGAGCTCGGCCGCATCGTAAGCCTCGACAATGAGCTCGACCCGCATTTCGCCACGGCCGCCGAGTTCCGTCGCCTCGCGCTGCCGTAATTCGCGCGCGATTCAGTTACAGTCCACAACTTGTACGTCGTAGCTGATAGGGGACGAGATGCCGGTCACCGAAACGCTGTAGGTGGTGTTGGGCTGCGTGGTCCAGCCGTTGGGGATGAAGGAGATGGCGTGGGAGCTTCCGTAGCCCCCCAGGAGCTGATTCACCGTGACCGGGCGGTCTTGCCCTCCGGCGGTGACGGTCACCTGGGCACCGCTGAGGTTGATGGAGTCGCTCTGGACCGTCCAGCCCGTTTGGTCGATGGACGTCCAGGAGGCGTTCACCGCGCCGTGGGGGAACACCCCCGGGGGCGGCCAGGCGGTCCACGCGGCGCTGGCCGATCCTCCGGTGCCGATGACCCACATGCAGGAGTAGGAGCTGGTGGTGCCGAGGCCGACGGCGCCGAGGCTGTTGGACAGGATCCACCGTCGGTGCCCGATGGTGCTCGGGTTGCCCGGGTCGGCCATGTAGAGGTCCACGCCGGCCACACCCGGGGTGGACGCGATGTTGCTGCTCCCCGCAGCTCCGGCTCCCTGGCTCGAGTAGCAGGTCCAGCTGGCGGGCGGGTTGTGGCTGAGCTGACCGTTGGCGTCCATCATCAACGCGCACGCCTGGGCGTTGGCGTCGCGCGTACTGTCGGTGGTGACCGGCGGTAGGTCGGCGAGCCACCGGTAGAGGTTGACCAGCTTGAGCGCGTTGGCTCGACCATTGGCCGAGACGTCCCCCGGGTCGCAAGAGGACACGCTGCCGCTCCAGGTGCCTTCGCTCAGATCGGCACGGTCCCCATCCCAACGGTTGCACACCTGGTCGATCTCCGAGACATCCGCGTCCTGCTGAATCTCGGCGTCCACTCCCGGGGCCGCATCCACACCGGGCGCCGCGTCCACTCCCGGTGCTGCATCCACCCAAGCGGCGTCCACACTGCCCGCGTCGCTGTCGTCGTTGGTCTTGTCCTTGCAGGCCTAAACCCCGAGCACGAGCACGAGTGTCATCGAGAAACCGAATATCCGCCGCATGGGAACCTCCGCTGAGCAATGTGATCCGTTCGCAGTATAGCCGACGCCGACAACGGGTTGGAAGCAATACGCGAGTATGACTGACCATGCGCCCCGTGCATCCATTGCGACTTGACGGATCCCGCTTCCCAACTCATTGAGCACAATTCGATTTCGCGGTCGTATCCAACCGGCGCGCGCCAGCGCCCCTGAGCTCAGGTATATGGCTCCGGTCGCTGGCGCGCCGTGGGTAGATCGGAAGAGCACACG
>JBDRSE010000284.1:0-22197 GCA_043825095.1 bacterium | reverse complement strand
AGCAGCGTGCGATAGCGGTGGCGAAGCGAGCGGGGCAGCGCGAGGGGCAGCGCGCGGTGCAGCGAGCGGGGCAGCGCGAGGGGCAGAGAGCGGTGCAGCGAGCGGGGCAGCGCGCGGTGCAGAGAGCGGGGCAGCGAGCGGGGCAGCGCGCGGGGCAGCGAGTCCGGGGGCGGGGGCGGGGGCAGGGGTGGGGGCGGGGACGGGGGCGCGCCCGGTGGTGTGCGGCGGGCCACGAACTGGCGGTTGCGGATGTACTCTGCCTGGCCGTTGGGGGCGCGGATGAAGGTGAATTCGAGGTTCGAGCCGTAGGCGTGCAGCAGGTAGCTGTCCTTGAACAGGGGGGTGAGAACGGGGTTGTATTGCTGGCCCATGATCAGCGAGGGGATTTCGACGTGGAGCTCGGTGCCGTCCTCGGTGCCGTCCTCGGTGCCGTCCTCGGTGACGATCAGGTCGCCGAAGGTGTGGGGGTCGTGGTAGGTGCCGACGAAGTCCGGGTGGTCGGCCGGGTCTGCGGCGATGTCCGGGGCAGTGGTCGGCGCGGGCAGGTCGCACAGGGATTCCAGGGCCACCTCCAGGGTGTCGCCGAAGTAGGCTCCGTCGGTGTTGGCAAGGGTGACGATGCCGAGATCGCAGCCGGGCACGAAGACGAGCAGGGAGGAGAAGCCCGGGACGGCGCCGTCGTGGGAGATGACCGTGAGGTCGTAGAAGTCCTCGCCCAGGAACAGGCCGTTGTGGACTGCGAGCCCGTAGCCGTAGTGAATGAGATCCGCTGTCCAGCGGGTATCGACATGCGGGGACTGCATCGCGGCCTGCAGGTCGTCGGCGAGCACGGACGGGTCTCCGTCCCTCAGGAACCGCACGAACCGGCCGAGGTCGAGCACGGAGGAGAAGGCGTACCCGGCGGGCCAGCCCCAGGGGTTGTCATAGGTGTCCGGTTCTGTCCACAAGGTGCCGAGGGATTGGCTCCATGCGTCGTTGGAGATGTAGCCGACGGCGTAGTCACCGTCTGCCAGCACGTCGGCCGGGGAGAAGAAGGTCCGGGCCATGCCGAGGGGCCCAAAGACGTTGTCGCTGAGATACGGGCCGTAGAGCGCTCCGGCGGAGAGCTCGGTGATGAGCCCGGCGAGGATGAAGCCGGGGTTCGAGTAGTTGAACATGCGGCCCGGCGGCGCCATCAGGTAGCCGGCGTCCACGAACACGTCGTAGGTGAAGTCGTGCAGGGCGGCGGGGTCGTCGTACAGGGGCGTGGCGTCGAGCCAGAGGATGTCCACGATGCCCGACGAGTGGGTGAGCAGGTGCTCCACGGTGATGTCCGCGGTGTTCATGGCGGTGGCGTCGCCGGTGAAGGCGAAGCCGGGGAGATGGTCGGTGATGGGGTCGTCCAGGGAGACGGCGCCGTCCTGCACCTGCTGGAGCAGCCCCACGGCGGTCAGCATCTTGGTGACCGAGGCCAGCCGGAACAGGGTCGTGGGCTCCACCGGCGCGGGATGCTCCTTGTGCTTCCGGCCGTAGCCCGCGGCGTGGGTGACCTCGCCGCCTTCGATGATGGCCAGGGCGGCGCCCGGCACGTTGTCCTCGAGCATCTGCAGCTGGAACCGCAGGTCGGTGGGCTCGTAGCGCAGGGGCCCCGCGTCCGCTGTAGCGTCCACCGGGGCCGCGTCCGCACCGGCGTCAAGGCTGCTCGCGCCGTCGTCGTCTCCACAGCCGGTCAGCGAGCCCAGCAGCAGCAGGACCCCGAAACCGAACCCGCGGAATAGGCGCGGGTTTTTCCGGCTCACCACCCGAGCGCTCTTTTGATTCCTGTGCATTGCCCTGTGGATGCCTTTCCCATGGATCCGGGGATCGAGTGTAGTCGATCTCCTCTCGGCTGTCCCTGGGGGAGAGATCACACTTGATGTGCCGGCGCAAACGCGCAATGGTGTTGTTTCGACTGGTGAACCGCACGGAGCGCCCATGACCACGATCCTACCTCTGTTGCTTGTTTCGACCCTCTACGGCGGCGGCCCGACGACCACTGGTGCGGCCCCGTCGCGCACCGTGTTCCAGGAGATCGACGCGCGCTATCAGCGGGGGGAGATCGACCTCGGGACGCGCCACCTGTACCGGGTGGCCGCGATCCGCAGGCCGGAGCTGCTGCCCGGGGATTTGCGAGCGCTGCAGGGTCGGGCCACGGTGCGGAGCGGCACGCGGTTTTTGGTGGAGGGGTTCCAGCACGTGGCGCGCACCGGGGATTTCGGGGGCGCGGTGCACGACCTGCTGCAGCCGCCGGCCGACTACGCCTATGTGCTCGAGTCCACCCTGTGGCCGATCCGGATCTCCTATCAGTCCCCGGAGGGGCAGCCTTACGCCCAGGCGGTGCTCGACGCGGCGGACCTGTCGTACAACGTGCAGATCGGGGACTTCGGCTTCTATCAGCCCGTGGTGGAGCCGGGGTATGAGCCCTACCGCTTCTACATCGGTGAGACGGGCTCCGGGGTGGCGGGCTACACCGCGCCCTACGACGAGAACCCGGCCACGGATTGGGCAGACTGCTTCACCTACATCTTCATCAACCCCGGGCTGGGCATGGACGGGGTGGGCTCCACGGTGGCGCACGAGATCAACCACTCCATGCAGGCCGCCATGGACTGCTACGAGGTCACGACCTTCTGGGAGAACACGGCGACCTACATCGAAGGCCAGACCCTGCCGGACTGGCTGGGGCAGACCTACTGGCTCATCCCGTCCTTCCAGTCCCGGCCCTGGCGGGCCCTGGACTACTTCGAGCAGGGCAGCGGCTACCAGTACGGCGGCGTGCTGTGGCTGTACTACCTGGTGGACGCCCTGGCCCCGGACGACGGGCCGGTGTTCGTGCGGGAGATCTGGGAGGCGTCCATGCAGAGCGGCTGGTACGCCAACGAGCCCGACTACTACGACGCCACCGAAGAGGTCCTGGCGAGCCGGGGCATCGCGAGCGCGAGCATGGAAGAGCTGTACACAGACTTTGCCGAGGCGCGGTACTTCGTGTCGTCCAACGACGACGGCCAGCACATCACCGGCGCGTCCGGCTTCTGGAACGCCGAGCCCGCCCTGGCGGGACACCACACCGCCGCCGACCTGCCGGTGATCAACGGGGAGCCCCTGGGCGAGCGCCGCCCGGCGCCTTATGGCACCAACTTCATCCGGGTGGAGCTGCAGCCCGGCTCCAGCCGCCCCCTCGAGGTGGCCTTCAACGGCCAGGACACCACCCGGTGGGCCGTGCGGGCCGTGCTGGTGGGCGAGGGCCTCACCACCGAGTCCGCGACGCTGGCCCTGGACGAGTCCACCTGGGACGCCTCCCTGGTGGTGCAGCCCGACGGACACGACCAGCTCCTCCTGGTGATCGCCAACCTGGGAGAAGAGGACTACGATCCCGACGACAAGGCTTGGCCCCTGGGCGGGTATGTCTACTCCATCGTCCCGGTCATCGACGCGCCCACGGTCACCGCCATCTACCCGGCCGCCGTGACGCGCGGGAATCAGAACCTGCGCATGCGCATGACCGGGGAGAACTTCGTGTACGGCCCCGAGTTCGAGATCCGGTTCTACGACCCCCTCATCGAGGTGGTGTCCATCGACTCCCTCACCGACACCGAGGTGATGTTCTCGATCACCATCCCGGCGAGCGCCTCCCTGGGCGTCAAGGACGTCACGGTGGTCAACGCCGGCGGCGAGCACGACACCGGCACCGGCCTGCTCACCATCGTGGACGAATGGGACACCACCGACCCCGGACCCAGGCCCAAGGGCTGCAGCGCCGGCGGCGCCGGCGGCGCGTCTACCGGCGGCACCGGTGGCGGGCTGCTCCTGCTGCTATCTCTGTTGGTGGGCAGGTTGCGCCGCCGACGCTGAGGTCAGTCCTGACGGCGACGCACGAACAGCAGCCACAGAAGGAGTAGCAGCAGTGGCGGCGCCGCGGCGCCGCTTCCGGACTGACGGCAGCCGCCGTTGTCGCCGGTCGCCTGGCAGTGGGGCAGGCCGGTGCAGTCCGAGTCGGCGCAGTCCACGTCGCCGTCGCCGTCGTCGTCCTGGCCGTTGCCGCACTGCTCCACCAGGGCCAGGCAGGCGGGGTGGGGCGCGCAGTCGGCGTCCTCGCAGTCGACGTCTCCGTCGGCGTCGTCGTCGATGCCGTTGGTGCAGTCCTCGTCAGACGTGTCGCAGACCAGCTGGAGGGTGAAGGGGCCGGGCACGTCGAAGGTGTCCACCACCACGAAGCCGTGGTCGCTGCGCGCGTGGAAGGTGAGCTGCTCGGGCTGGGCGCCGGTCGACAGGGACGCGTCCAGGCAGTCCCACTCGGCGCAGTCCGACCCGAAGTAGGGCAGGATGAACAGGTCGAGGTCGCTGTCGCCCTCGGGCCAGAGCGTGACGATGGCGTCGAGGCCCCGGGGGACGTCGATCACATACGCCCGCTCCGGTCCGAGCTCGTTGGTGGAGCCGGCGCAGCTGTACTGCCGGAGGTGGTACATGCCGCCCACGGTGGTGTCGGTGATCTCGTCGCCGCACCCGAGCGTCTCGGCGGTGTGGCAGGCCCGGGGCGAGCAGGCGGGGTGCTCGTCGCAGTCCGGGTCGGCGCAGTCGGCCAGGCTGTCGGCGTCCTCGTCCCCGGGGCTCGCGCAGTCCTCGGGCACGCCGGCGATGAAGGCGTCGATCCACGCGGCGTAGGCCGCGGGCCGGGTGGACACGCCGTAGAAGGTGCAGTCCGCGTCTCCGTAGGAGGTCACCCCGGCCACGTACTCCCGGCTCTGGCGCACTACAAAGGCCGGTCCGCCGCTGTCGCCGTGGCACGGCCCGCCGTCGACCATGCTGTAGGCAAAGGCGGCGGGCGCCACCGGGGCGCCGTTCCAGGTGCACTGGTCCGGGCCGTCGCAGACCCGGGTGATGGCGCCCGTGGCGATGAGCTTGAGCCCGGAGGTGTTGTTCTCGGTCTGGCCGAAGCCCACGAAGTCCACGAGCGCGCCCTGATCCGCGGCGGTGAGCGCCAGGTTGACGGGCAGGTACGGGATGGGCGTGGCGTCGGCCGGCGCCGGGGAGCCGAGCCGCACGAGCCCGAGGTCGTAGCGGATGAGGTCGGGCTCGTAGAGCGGGTGGGGCATCACCTCCACCACCTCGCGGCGTTCCCCTGCGGCGTCCACGTCGTTGCCGAAGAACACCTCCAGCAGGGTCGGGCTGATGTCGACCACGCAGTGCGCCGCGGTCAGCACCACCTCCGGCGCGATGAGCGTGCCGGAGCAGAAGTTGCTCGGGCCCGAGCCCCACATCAGGGCCACCACGGCCTTGTGCGCGGGGCTGGTGTCGGGCGTGCCGTCGATGATGGGCCTGCTGACGCGCGTCGGCGACTCCGGCTCGGTCGCGTTGCAGGCGACGCCCTGGGCCGCCGCCACTCCCAGCGCGATGACGATTGCGATCTTGCTAAGTGTCCTGCTCATTGACGCGTCTCCGATCCAGCGGGACCGACCAACATTGAAGCACAAAAAGCCACGCGGCGGGGGCGCGAAATCGGTGGAGGTTTGACGGCCCCGGGGACGACGGTGTAGATCGAAGTCCACACAGAGGTCCCCACGATGGAGGTAATCGATGCTCTTTGATCCGATCCGGCTCGGCCCCCTGACCCTCGAGAATCGGCTGCTCCGCTCCGCCACCTGGGAGGGCATGGCCGAGCCCGACGGCGCGGTCACCGACCGGGTCGTGGCGCTCTACGACGAGCTCGCCCGGGGCGGCGCCGGGCTGATCATCACCGGGTTCGCCTACGTAGTACCCGCAGGCAAAGCGCTGCCGGGCCAGCTCGGCATCTATCAAGATGACCAGATCTCCGGCCTGCGACGCATCGCCGACGCCGTGCACAATCACGGCGGGCGGGCGGCCGTGCAGCTCGTCGACGCCGGGGTCCAGACCCGCTCGGCCCTGATCGACGGCCGGCTGCCCCGTGGGCCGAGCGCCCTCACCGGCGACGATGGCGCGCCGTTGGCCGAGGCGCTGGGCGCAGACGAGCTCGCCGAGGTCATCGACGCCTTCGGCCAGGCCGCGGCGCGCGTGAGGGAAGCCGGCTTCGACGCGGTGCAGCTCCACCTCGCGCACGGCTACCTGTGGAACCAGTTCCTCTCCCCGGGACGCAACCGCCGCGAAGACCGCTACGGCGGCTCGGCCGAGGCCCGCCGCCGGGCGCCCCTCGAGGCCTACGCTGCCGTCCGCCGAGCGGTCGGTGACGACTTCCCGGTCTTTGCCAAGCTCAACTCCTCGGACTTCGTCGACGACGGCCTGCAAACCGACGACTCCCTCGCCTTCGCCCAGGAGCTGGTGGCCGCCGGCATGGACGCCCTCGAGATCTCCGGCGGCATTCCCGCCGCCGGCCGCCTCGGCGCCGTGCGCGCCAGGATCGCGACCCGCGAGGATGAGGCCTACTTCCGCGCCGAGTGCGCTGCGGTGAAGCGCGCCGTGAAGCGCACCGCGGACGTGGACGCGGACGTGGGCGCCGACATCCCGGTCTTCCTCGTCGGAGGCCTGCGCAGCCCGGACCTCATCGAGGAGCTCCTCGCCGCGGGCGACGCCGACGGCGTGGCCCTCTGTCGTCCCCTCATCCGCGAGCCGGACCTCCCCAAGCGCTGGAAGTCCGGGGACCCCGCCCGCGCCGCCTGCATCTCCTGCCTGGGCTGCCTCAAGGCCGGCATGAAGGGTGGCATCACCTGCGTGGACGCCCGTAAGAGCTGAGCCCCCGGAGCCGCGTCGCCCGGCTCACGGGGTCACTCGCAGGTCTGCTGGGTGCACACGCCGCTCTCGCAGTCACCGGGCCCGGGCTTTGCCGCGGGCGCGCGCGATGTGCCCGGAGCCGAAGATCAGGAGCCCCACGATCAGGAGCAGCGCGCCCAGGGCCAGCAGGAGCGCGCCGGCCGTCATGGTGCCCATGGCGTGGGTGGACTCGCCGACCAGGAGCGCGATCCCGCCGGTGACCGCGGTGCCGCCGGCGATCCCCATCAGCCAACCGCCGGCCCTGATCAGGCCCTGTCCGGGTCGGTGATCCGCAACTCGCTGCGCGTCCGACCAGGGAGCCGGTAGAGGCGAGTCCGGATCCGCCTGGGGGGCCGGCCCCGGCGGCTCCTCGGGAGGGGCCGCCATGGACATCGCCGCCACGCCGGGTTGCCCGCTCCAGGAGGCGCGCCCGGGCGCGGCGGTGGCGGCCGCGGACGCGGCGTGTTTCTTGAGCTTCGGGAGCAGGAACAGGACGCAGACCGCGAGGAACACGCTGCCGGTCACCGCGATCGCCACGCCGGCCGCCGCGCCGGCGCTCCAGGCGAGCGCGCCCGAGAGGGCTGCCAGTCCCGACGCTCCGAGGTGCCGGGCCGCTGTGCCGAGGCCGTGGGCTGGCGCTGGTCGCGGGGTCGATTCCAGGCCTGACTCGGGGTGCGCGGCGCGGGCGAGGTAGCGCTCGAGCTCCTCGGCCTGCCCGTGGCGCTCGGCGACCTTGGCCACGCGCTCCACCGCCTCGTCGATGAGGGTTTGCGTCGGGAGTCGCTGCAGCTGCCAGCACGCGCGCTCCAGCGCTGCGGTGAGCTGCTGCTGCTGCCGGCTCGAAACCCCGACGTCGGTGGCCAGCCCGGCCAGGCCCTGGGCGAGCTGCCGCCCCAGGTCGGGTCGGCTCCTGAGCAGGGTCCGGATCCGCCTGAGCTCTGCCGGGGAGAGCGCGGCGGCCGAGGCGGTCACGCCGAAGATCGCCTGGTCCATCTCGGGCAAGATCCGGCGGAGCCGCGCCTGCACTTCCGGGTGGCTTCGATGCTCAGGGGCGAGGTCGTTGTACATCCCCGTGAACGTCAGCGTCCGCACGGCCCGGCGGAGGTGCGTGTCCACGGCGTCCGCCCGTGCCGCGAGCGCGGGTGATCTGCGCCGGTCCTGGGGCAGCAGGCCCGCGGTGAAGCGCGCGCGGCTGATCTGTTCGAGGCCCCGGTCGAGGCGGTCGAGGTACCCGATCATTTCTGGGGCGCTATCGATGTTCATTCCAACGGACCTCCAAGACCCCTGGGCGCAGGAAGCGCGAGGGTGTGACCGCGGTTTCCGACTCGGGGAGCAGTATCCGACGGCGGAAGATCGGACGTCAAGGAGCAGATCTGACAGTGGGCGACGCATTCATGTATCTGATAAGGTAGAGTCGCTAGGGCGCCGCCGATGATCACGAATGAGACAGACAGACAACGAAACAAAGGCGAGCCCGTTGCCGCGTCTTCGGCCGTGGAAGCGCTCATCGCGCGGCTCGGCGCGGAAGGCACGGTCGAGGAGGAAGGCCGGTTCACTTGGGATCCTGTACTACCTCGGTCTGCTGCTATGGATTGACGGTGATCCATGCGAAGGAGTGAGCCGTGACGCACAGCTGCCAAACTTGTCGGGCCTTGATGATCCTGCTCCTCGGCGTCGGAGTCGGCGCAGGCGCCGGAGTCGGCGGCGCCCCGCTGCGCGCCGCGCCCAAGAGCCTGTTCGTGCAGGCGACCTCGGTGCCCACGGGAGCGGACGAGTACCGGACGCGGACGTGGTTTCACAAGGTGTGTACCGACCACCGGACCCCGGGCTCCCCGGACTTCATCCACAACCTCGTCCTGTCGGAGATCGCGGATCCCCAGGGCAACCTCGCCACGGCGGCGCTGGACATCATCGAGGACTACTACGGGTGCTTTGACAACGTCTTCATCGGCACGGCCAACCTGCCCCACGCCGATCCCTACAACTCCGGCATGAAGGACGTGACCTTTCGCTGGGACAACATCAACTTGTCGGCCCAGGTGGCTGCCGCCTACGACGCGCGGTTTGGCCAGAGCTTCCCGGGCCAGGCGTTCCACTGGTACATCTCCTACGAGGCCAACCTCAACTACCTGGCGTCAGACGTGACCCTGAAGAACGCCTACGCCGCCTATCTGCTCGAGCTCACCAATCAGCTGACCGCCATCCGTTCCGGCGCGGTGCTCTGGTCTCCGGCGTTCTGGACCCCCTACGGGAGCGTGCCCAGCTACAGCGCGCTGCAGAGCGCCCTCACGGACGTGCTCAGCACCGCGCCGCTGTTGTCCTGGCTGCACTTCCAGGACTTCGTGGGCCAGGCCGCCAGCCTGAACTGCAGCACGAGCAACATCACCTACGGCTTCGGCGCCGCCGACGGCATCGGCTACCACGGCCTGGTCAGCGCCGCCAACCCCGGCACCCTGGCCAGCGTCCGGGTGAACATGGAGCACTTCGTGCTCGGCGACGCGGGGACCTGCGGCGCGTGGTACATCGTGGCCGGTGATCCGGTGGAGCACGCCGCGCGCGAGGCCGCCTACGAGGCCGCCGGGGTCCCCATCGGCGCCTCCTGGGAGATCCGCTGGTGGTACCTCGCCCAGTACGGCCCCGAGACCCAGGCGTGCAATCAACCCGAGCTGTGCGACGGCGCGGACAACGACTGCGACCTCCAGGTGGACGAGGGGCTCGGCCCGCGGGCGTGCGATGTGACGAACCAGCACGGCACGTGCACGGGAACCGAAACCTGCGGCGGCTCCCAGGGCTGGATCGGCTGCACCGCCCTGACTCCTGCGGCCGAGGCGTGCGACGGGGTCGACAACAACTGTGACGGCCAGGTCGACGAGGGGTGTACGTGCACCGACGGGGACAGCCGACCCTGCGGCAGCGACGTGGGGAGCTGCGAGCTCGGAACCCAGCTTTGCGGCGGCGGGGTGTGGGGGAGCTGCGAAGGTGGTGTCACGCCGGAGCTGGAGGTTTGCGGGGACGGGGTCGACAACGACTGCGACGGGCTTGTGGATCAGGACTGCGACTGCGCCAGCGGCGACACGCGCTCTTGTGGGAGCAGCGACGTGGGCGCCTGCGAGCTCGGAGTACAGACCTGCGTGAACGACCTGTGGGGGCTGTGCGTGGGCGCCGTGGAGCCCTCCGACGAGGTTTGCGGGGACGGAGTCGACAACGACTGTGACGGCGAGACCGACCAAGGGTGCGCGCCGGATCCGGATCCCGGCCCGGTGGGCAGCGGCTGCAGTTGTCGCCAGGACCAGCGGCCCGGGCCGCCCCTCTTCTGGCTCCTGCTGGCGCTCCTCGGGATCGCCCGCGGGCGCCGGCGCAACGCTCCCCGCCGACGCTGATCCTCAGCGCTCGCCGCGTGGGCGGCCGCGTCGATTCGGGTGGCCTGTTTCGAAAAACCTTGCACCCCCTCGGTGAGATCAAATATTGTTCGACTCTTTACCGGCGTGGGACGATGAAGCGCGCAGTATTCCTACTGTTATTGGCGACTTTGGCACTTCTGCCCGCAACCGCTCATGCCGGCGGCGGCGGCGGCGGCGGGGGGATCGATCTGGTCACGGCCATCGGTGTGGCCATCATCGCCGCCTGTGTCCTGATGGTGGTGTTCAACCTGCTGCGGTTGCCCGCCCTGCTCGCGTACATCGTCTCCGGCCTGCTGCTCGGGACCCTGGCCGCGCCGTATCTCGGCGACTCCATCAAGATCATGGGACACATCTCCCACCTGGGGTTGGTGTTCCTGCTGTTCATCATCGGCTTGGAGATGGACCTCCGGGGGATCGTCCGTCTGGGGCCGCGCGCCGCCGTGGCGGTGCTGCTGCAGGCCCCCATCGCCATCGGCGCGATCCTCGGAATCCAGTACGCTGCCGGCGCCGCGGGGCTGGCCATCCCGGGTCTGGGCACCCAGAGCCCGAGCTTCTTCTACTTCGCGGTGGCCTGCGGCCTCGGGAGCACCGCGGTGGTGGTCAAGCTGCTGGGCGAGAAGTTCGACCTGGCCTCCAAGGCGGGCAAGATCACGGTGCTCACGCTCATCGCCGAGGACATCTGGGCCGTGCTGGCCCTGTCCTACGTCGCTTCCCAGGGCGGGGGCAAGCAGAGCGGCATGGTCATGATGCTCGGGGGCGGCGTGCTGCTGGTCGTGGTCTTCATCTTCTTCAACAAGTACGTGCTCTCGCGGATCATGGCGTCCTTTGCCAAGGCGCCGGACCTGATGGCCCTCGTCTCCCTGGGCTGGTGCTTCGTGTGCGCCGAGGGCATGGCGCTGGTGGGCCTTTCAGCTGAGATGGGCGCGCTCATCGCCGGGTTGACCATCGGCTCGCTGCCGCACCACGTGGAGGTCCTGGCCAAGGTGTCCCCCCTGCGGGACTTCTTCATGGCGCTGTTCTTCGTGGCGCTCGGGATGTCCCTACCGCCGCCCACCATGTCGATCCTGATCGACGCGATGGCGCTGGCCGGGATTGTCATCCTGGCGCGGATGCTGCTCTTCGCGCCCACCCTGCTGGCCTCGCGGCTCGGGCCCATCGTGTCGTTCACCGCGCCCATCAACCTCGCCCAGATCAGTGAGTTCACGCTGCTCCTGGTGCCCATCGGGCTGGCCAGCAAGGCCCTGACAGTGGAGCAGGGCATGGTGATCTCCTACGGCCTGATGATCTCGGTCGTCATCACCGGCTTTGCCATCAAGTACAACTATCAGCTCTCCCAGGCGCTGGTGCGTCTGCTGCGTTTCCGTGACGGGAAGGACGAGGAGAGATCGAAAGATGCGGAGGGCGGCGAGGCGTCGCACGAGCATCACGACACGGACGTCGTCATGCTCGGCTACTTCTTGAACGCCGAGGCCCTGGCCGAGGAGCTCAAGAAGACGAACCCCGCGCTGCTCGACCGGATCCTGGTCATCGACTTCAACCTCGACAACCACCCCAACATCCGCGCCCACGGCTTCCGGGTGCACTACGGGGACATCAGCAACCCGGAGACCCTGCGGCACCACGGCATCACCCGCGCCAAGGTCATCCTCTCGACCATCAGCAACACCTTCCTGCGGGGCATCTCGAACGAAGACCTGGCCGACGAGATCCGGCTCATCAACCCGGACGCCCGCTTCATCGCCACGGCGGACGACGATCAGACCGTGGCCGAGTTCCAGAGGCGGGGGGTGTTCCGCACCATCGCCCCGCCGGTGCACGCCGCCCCGGCCTTTGCCCAGGCCGTGCTGGACGCGCTGCAGGACGCGGAGTCGGACGAGCAGTGACGCCGGCCCCGCCGAGGCCTCGAGGAGCGTGTGGCTACTTCGGCGCCGCGCCGTGCTGCCTGGTCAGCGCCGCCTTCACCGGCGCGGCGCCGTGGCGCTTGATGAGCGCGAAGATTTCCGTGCGGCACTGCTTGAAGCCTTCCTGGTCGGCGCGCTGCTGAAGTCCGAACTGCTGCTTGATCGACGCGGTGGACGTCGGGGTGAGCTGTCCCCTGAGATAGGTCTGCAGGCACTCCTGCCAGCCGCCCCGGTGGGACCGGCGGTACATGGCGTGGGCGTCATCGTCATAGGCCTGGTCGCGCTTCGGATGGAACCTCATCTTCTGGGGCACGTCCTTGGGGACCTGGACCGAGTGGGTCAAGGTGATGGGCGCGCTGTTCTCGGCGGTGTTGCCCGGTCCTCGCGTTGCGGCGCGCATTGCGGGTGGGTCGGTTTGCCGGGCCGGGGCCGGGGCAGGGGCCGGCTTCCGGGCGGGACGGCCGCAGCCCGGCAAGGTCAGGCACAAAAGGAGGCAGATGGGGAGCGGTTTCATGGGTCCCTCGCGTCGAGGATGTCTGCCAGGGTGACGTCCTTGCAGAACCGCGACAGAAAAAAGTGTGTGTCCGGGCAGGCGTCGAAGATCCCCCGGCGGTACTCGGCCAGATCGATGTACCGGGACATGGTGAAGGGGTGCATGAAGTTGTCGTAGTGGTGCACCAGGGTCACCGCTGGTGAGAAGCGCTGGATCAAGTAGCGCGTGTCCCGGATCCAGTCGTCGTTGGCCGGACAGTAGGGCAGCGCCAGGATGTCCACGCGCTCCACGCCGCCGAGCTCGCTCACGTCGCTGGTGAGGTTTCCAAAGTAGAGCAGGGTGGTGTCGCCGGGGAAGCGAAGGTGGAAGCAGAAGCAGCTGCCGTGCAGATGGTGCCGCAGGAACCTGAGCCCCGGGCCCACGGCCTTCGGCGCGGCGTGCCGGAGGGGCCGCACGGTCAGGGAGCGCAGGAACCAGTAGCCGATCTGCTCGGCGCCGATCTGGTAGGGCGTGACCGCGATGGGGCCGGCCTCGAAGGTCTGTCCCTTGACGCTCTCCAGCGCGTGGCGCCTTCCCGGCGCGGCGGTCGGCCGCAGCCCCTGCAGCCACGCCCGGGGTGCGAAGAGCGCTGGGTCGTGGCGCGCGGCCAGGTAGGGCACGTCCTGGGAGTGGTCCAGGTGCGCGTGGGTCAGCAGGATCGTGTCCACCCGGTCCAGGGCGTCGCGGGTCTCGGTCAGGTGGGGGGTGTCGCCGGGCAGGCGGGAGTAGAGCGGATCCAGGAGCAGCCGCTGCCCGGCGCACGCGAGCTGATAGTGGGCCGCGCCGCACCAGCGCAGGGTGACCGGAGCCATGTTTGCCTCCCAATAAGTCGCTTTTGATCTACAAGTGATTTACACCATATCACAACGGACGGGCCGCCCGCGAAACTGAAACCAGGACCAAATAAATGACAGAAGACGTCATGCGCCTGACGAGACACGAGAGCCCGGCGGAGCTGCTGGCCGCGGCCGAGCCGTACCTGCGGTCCACCGAGGCCCAGAACGCGCTGATCTACGGGATCGTGAGCAAGCTGGCCGCCGGCGCGGAGCTGCATCCCGACCCCTACCTGGCCTCGTTGGCGGACGCCGAGGGGATCCCCATCGGCGTGGCCATGCTGACGCCGCCCTTCGTGATGGTGGTGTCGGCCTTTCCGCCCGCGGGGCAGGCGCTCCTGGTGGAGGATTTGCGCCGGGCAGGGATCGCGCCGAGCGGGGTGCTCGGGCCCGAGCCCGACGTGCTCGAGCTCGCCGAGCGGTGGGCCGCGGCAACGGGGCAGCGGGTCACGCCGGCCATGCGGCAGCGGACCTATCGCCTGGATCGCGTCCAGCCGGTGGAGGTGGAGGGTCGGCTCCGCCCGGGCGAGGGCGACGACGGGGAGCTCGTCCGGACGTGGACCGAGGGCTTCGCGGCCGACCTGGGCATCCACGGCTCGGAGCACCTGATCCCGGTGTCCCGCCATGCCTTCGAGGGGGGCGGGCTCTTTCTGTGGGAGCGGGCAGGGCAGCCGGTCTCCATGGCCGCCCTGGTGGGTGAGACCCCGCGGGGCGCCCGCATCGGCTTCGTGTACACGCCGCCCCAGCACCGGAGCCGCGGGTACGCCTCCGCCTGCACGGCCGCGGTGAGCCAGCGCTACCTGGACGCTGGGAAGCGGTTCTGCTGCCTCAACGCCGACCTGGCGAATCCCGCGTCGAACCGGGTCTACCTCCGCATCGGCTACCGCCCCGTGGGCGACCTGCGGGAGGTGACCTTTACGGGCCCGCGCGCTTCGTGAGCGGGTGGGCGCTCAGTCGCCCTCCCAGTCGAAGAAGTAGTCCTTGTTGGTCAGGGCCGGCGTCTCTTCCGCCATCGGGGCGTCACCGCGTTCTGACCGGATGTGAGCGACCAGGTCCTCGAGCGCGGCGGTCTCGTCCTCCCAGTACTCCTCGGTGCCGTGGTGCGGCCAGGTCCGGGGAAAGATCGGGTCGTGCCAGCGGCGGGCCAGCCAGGTGGCGTAGTGGATCATGCGCAGCCCGCGCAGCGGCTCGATGAGCCGCAGCGTGGAGCGGTCGAACCGGCGGAAGCGCTCGTAGCCTTCGAGGAAGCACTGGCGCTGGCGCCGGGTGTGGGCGTCCCGGCCCGAGAGCGTGAGCCACAGGTCCTGCACGGCAGGGCCGACCACCATGTCGTCGAAGTCCAGGACGTTGAACACGTCGTCCCGCAGCAGCAGGTTGCCCAGGTGGCAGTCGCCGTGAATGCGGTGCTCGGCGACGCCCGCGATGTAGTCGTCGTACACGCCGGCGATGTAGCCCGCCGCGTCCAGGTAGCGCGTGGCGACCTGGGCCGGGAGGGTGTCGTGCTCCTCGAGCCAGGCGACGTTCTCCCAGACGTAGGTGTCGCTGCCGATGTGGACCCGGTGCTGGGCCGGGCGGCTGTCCCCCACGTTGTGCATCCGGCCCACGAGCATCCCCATCCGCTCGACGTTGGCGTCGCTCAGCTCCTCCGGGACGCGCCCCCCCCGGGCCTCGAACAGACAGTACAGGATCCCGTTCTTCTCCTTGAGGGTCTCCCCGTCCGGGAAGGGCAGGGTGGGGCAGACCGGGACCTCTCCTTCGACGAGGTCGGCCAGGAACTGGTGCTCCTCGAGGATCTGCTCCCGGGTCCAGCGCCGGGGGCGGTAGAACTTGGAGACGATGCGGACGTCGTCCTCGGTCTCCATCATGTACACGCGGTTCTCGAAGGAGTTCATGGGGAAGCAGATGGGTTTGCAGTCCACCCCTCCCGCCTCCACGGCCTGGAGCACGGCCTCGGGCGTCAGCGCCAGGAACAGGTCGGTGTCTTCTCGTGGCTGAGTCATGCGAGCAGCATACCCTCGATCCGCAGGAATGGAAGGGTGTGGACGCGCGCGGCCCGTGGAGCACCCCGGATTGTGCCGCCCGCCGCGGGGGGAGCGCTCCCCTGCGCCGCCCTTGCAAATCACCGTCGCGACGGCCACAATGGGGCTCGATTTTGTCTCGGCCGGAACGACCGTCCGGCCTGAACGAGTAGACCGCCCGACCTGGGAGGGGAGCGATTCCATGTACAGAACCTTGATGATCACCGGCTTGACCGGGCTGTTGGCGATGAGCTGCGGTGACGACGACGGCGGCAGCGGCAACAACGACAACGGCAACAGCAACGACACCTCCCTGACCTGCGGCGACGGCGAGCTCCAGGGCCTCGAGGAGTGCGACGACGGGAGCGACAACAGCGACGTCGCGCCCGACGCCTGCCGCACGGACTGCCGCGCCGCTTTCTGTGGGGATGGGGTGCAGGACACAGGCGAAGCCTGTGACGACGGCGCCCAGAACGCCGACAATGTTCCGGACGCCTGCCGCAGCGACTGCTCCCTCCCCTCCTGCGGCGACGAGGTGGTGGACATCCAGAGCAGTGAAACCTGTGACCTGGGGGCGGCCAACTCCGACGCCCCCAACGCGCTCTGCCGTACCAACTGCCAGATCGCCACCTGCGGCGACGGCATCCTGGACGACGCCTTGGGCGAGGCCTGTGACACCACGGAGCTGCCGACCGACGTCGACTGCAGTGACTTCGGCTTCTACAGCGGCACGGTGAGCTGCTCCCCCGTCTGCCGCGTGGTGCCCGACGGCTGCAGCGAGACCTGCGGCGACGGGGTGGTCAACGGGGCCCCGGGCGTGGAGAGCTGCGACGGCGCCGCTCCCACGGGGATGAGCTGCCTCGACTTCGGCTACGACGTGGGCCACGTCGAGTGCTCCGACTGGTGCACCCCGGCCTTTGATCGCTGCAGCAGGATCGGCTGGCGTACGGTTCCGCTGACCTCGTCCTTCAGCTTCCAGTCCATCCACGGCACCTCGGCCTCCGACATCTGGGTCGGCGCCTATGCCTTGAACGCCGCCTGGGCCTACCACTACGACGGCAGCACCTGGACCGAGGTGCAGGTGTCGAACGCGACCATGGAGACCGATCTCAGGGCCACCTGGGCCGCCGCGCCCAACGACGTGTTCATGGGCGGCTGGCACTCAGGCGATGGCATCATGTTCCATTACGACGGCACAACCTGGACCCAGCAGACTTTGCCGCCGCCCCAGTTCAACGCCATTCAGGGCATCTGGGGCAGCTCCGGCAGCGACGTCTTTGCCGTGGGCGGCGGCGGGACCATCCACCACTACGACGGTGCGTCCTGGCAGAACCAGGCCTCCGGCGGCAGCATCTTGAACGCGGTCTGGGGCAGCTCCGGGAGCGACGTCTTCGCCGTAGGCTTTGCCCGCACCATACTACATTACGACGGCACGAGCTGGAGCACGATGACCGGGATCCCGGCCCCCATCGGCGCGCAGCTCAATGCTGTTTGGGGGACGTCCCCAACGAATGTGTACGTCGCCGGAACGCTAGGGATCCTCATGCATTATGACGGCACGGGTTGGTCCACGGTGACCAAGCCGAACGTCACCACCACCCTGCGCTCCATCTGGGGCAGCTCGTCAAACGACATCTACGTGACCGGTGACAACGACACGATCCTGCACTACGACGGCAGCTACTGGGCCCTCGTGGCGCCCTCGGTCCCGGGCGGCTACCGGGCCGTGTGGGGCAGCTCCGCCGGCGACGTCTACGCGCTCGGCGGGGACATCATCCACTTCAGCGCCGATGCGGCCTGGGCGCCACTGGAGATCCTGAACGGCACGATGCAGTCGATCTGGGGAGAGTCCGGGGACGCGGTTTTCGTCGGGGGCACGAGCGACGGCATGGAGACCTACGACGGTCAGCAGTGGACCCCGCTGGTCCACGGCCAGGGCTTCCAGATGCACACCTTCGGCGTCTGGGGGTCCGATGCCCAGAACGTCTATTTCGTCGGCGCCGGGGGGTGGATTCTCCGCCGCCAGGGGGTCACCTTCAGCAGCACCCGGCCGATCCCCAACGTGAGCCTCAACGGAATCTGGGGCAGCGCGGCCAACGACATCTTCGTGGCCGGCGCCTATGGTACGGTCCTGCATTCGAATGGCTCGACCTGGAGTGATTGGACGGCGACCGTGGGAGAGACCGCTGATTTCCACGCGGTCTGGGGCACGTCCGGGAGCAACGTCTACCTCGCGGGAGACAACGGGATGGTGGTTCACTACGACGGCGCGACCTGGAGTGATCTGACCGCGCAGACCGGCACCACCGAACGGCTGTACGGGCTGTGGGGCGACTCGGCCTCGGAGATCTTCCTGGTCGGTGCTCACGGCACCATCCTGCACTATGACGGCGCGACCTTTGATCTCATGCCCGCCGGCACCAACCTGGAGCTGCGCGGGGTGTGGGGAGCTTCGGCCAGCGACGTGTTCGCGGTGGGTCTGAACAACACCGTGCTGCACTACGACGGTGAGGCCTGGTCGACGCTGTACGTCGACACCTGGCAGCACTTTTACGCCGTCTGGGGGGTGGCCGGACATGCCGTGTGGATGGCCGCGAGCAACGGCGAGCTCCACGAGCTGCTCTACCCCGCGCCCTTCTGAATATTCCGAGCGTCAGCTACTTCGTCGGCTTCGGCTTGGGGAGGGCTTGAGCCTTGGCCTTCAAGCAGGTGGCGAGGGCCTGGCACTGCTGCGCCTGCTTCCAGAGCTTGCATCCCTTGGGCTTGGCAGCGTCACCGGTGGTCGGGCAGGTGGCGGCCTCTGCCTTGCGCGCGGCGGCGTCCAGACAGCGCTGGAGCGCGGCGCCCTGCTCCACGCGTCCCTTGCGCTGGAAGCAGGGGTTGGCCACCCGGTCGACGAACTCCTGGGTGATGGTGCGCTGCAGCGCGCCGCGGAGCAGCTCGGGGTGCTTTGCCAGCCGGTCCTTCAGGCTCGGATCGAAGGCCTGGGCGATGGTGAGGGAGCAGGCGGTGAGCTGCCGGTGCAGCGCCTTGCAGTCCAGGTCCCGGGCGGCCTTGCGCGCGGGGGCCTTGCGCACGGGCGGGGCAGAGGGGGCCCCGAGCGCCAACCCCACCGCCACGACCGCAGCCGCGGCGACAAAGACGATGAGGACTCGCTTCTTCCTGGACGTGACCATCTGCGTTTCAACTCCGGTTCAGGGCGATCAATATACCACGGCGCTGCGGGGCAGGTGGGGTGAATTCAGCGCTGCCCGTGGGGTCCGGTGCAGGCGCGCCCGACCCTCGGGGCCGGGTGCATTCGGGGGTGGAAGCTGGTATGGTTACCAGGCTCTTTGAGGTGCGTTTTGAAGCCACGCTGCGTGACGAGAACCCGGGCGATTGTCGTGCCGGTGGGCCTGGTCGGCCTGGTCGGCCTGGTCGGCCTGGTCGGGGGATCCACGCTCGCTCGGGCCGGCGGCGGTCAGGACCCGGTGGAGGGGCCGCCGCCCCTCATCGACCCCGTCCAGCGGGGATTCGTCGGACCCGGGCTCCTGCCGCCGCCCCGTAGGCCGTGGGAGGGTCTGGTGCCGCCGGTGTCCGCTCCGCTGGTGACCCGCACCGGCAGTGAGGGCCGCCTGCGCAAGGACAGCCGGACGTCGCGGCCCCAGGGCTTCCTCGCGGGCAAGACGATCTACCTCAGTCCCGGACATGGGTGGACGTGGGACGTGGATCGGTTCGAGTGCCAGCGCCCCAACTCCTACGGGCTGGTGGAAGACTTTTCCAACGCCGAGGCGGTGATCCAGTTCCTCGTCCCCTACCTGTGGAACGCCTCGGCCCTCGTGGTGCCGGTGCGCGAGGTGGACATGAGCTCTGCCCGGGTGGTGCTCGACGACGCGGACGGCGGCGACTATTCCGAGGATGGGACCGTGGAGGAGCTCGGGGACGCGGCGTTGTTCTCCAACTCGACCATGGCCGGCTACGGCCGGTTCACCGGCGGGCTCGTCAACGGGGAGAACCCCTTCGAGCTCGGAGGCAACCGGCTGCTGGAGACGTCCGACACCCAGACCGCCTCCTTCCGCTACACCTTCCACGTGCCCGCGGACGGGTTCTACAACGTCTACGTCTCCTACAGCGCCTGGACCGGCCGGGCGTCGGACGCGCACTACGTGGTGGTCCATCCGGGTGGGGAAGCCCACTTCCGCGTGGATCAGCGCCACCACGGCGGGACCTGGGTCCTGCTCGGCAAGTTCTGGTTCGCCACGGGAAGTGACACCGAGCGCGGCGCGGTGGTGCTCGTCAACGACTCTGTCGACGCGGGGTCCAACGTGTCCGCCGACGCCGTGCGCCTGGGGGGAGGGCTGGGGGTCATCGACCGCGGCGGCGGGACGTCCGGCTGGCCGCGCTACACCGAGAACAGCCGGTACCACGCCCAGTACAGCGGCGCGCCGCTGTCGGTGTACGAGACGAGCAACGGCGACGGCTCGGACGACGTGGGCACGCGCTCGCGGTTCGCGGCCTGGGTCAACGAGGCCGGCGAGGACTCCGCCTACTTCGCCTGGCACACCAACGCCGGCGGCGGGACCGGCACGTCGATCTACATCTACTGGCCCAACGCTCACGGCTACTGCGACGGCACCGAGGCCACCGCGGGCAGCGCGGACCTGGCGGACCTGATCCTGGGGGAGGTGATCGGCGACGTGCGCGCGGTGTGGGATCCCGGCTGGACGGACCGCGGGCGGCGCTGCGCCTGGTTCGGTGAGGTCAACCCGAGCAACAACGGCGAGATGCCGGCCGCGCTCATCGAGGCCGCGTTTCACGATCTCCCAGAGGACGTGGAGGACCTGAAGGAGCCGGCGTTCCGCCGCATCGTGGGTCGGGCGGTCTATCAGGGCATTGTCCGGTACTTCGCCCAGCGGGACGGGGTGGCGCCCCAGCTCGTGTCCGAGCCCCCGGAGGCGCCCGCGGCGCGCAACGTGGACCTGGGGCAGGTGGAGATCTCCTGGCGCGCGCCGGCCGACGACGCAGCCGGTGGGGATCCGCCCACCAGCTATCGGCTGTACCAGGGCCCGAACGGCCTGGCCTTTGACGAGGGTGTGGATGTCGGGGACGTGACCTCGGTGCGGGTCGACGATCTCGCGGATGGCGAGGTGCGTTTCTTCCGGGTGACCGGGGTCAACGCCGGGGGGGAGTCCCTGCCGTCGCCGGTGGTGGGCGTGATGGCGAGCCCCTCCGGCCGCGCGCGGCTGCTGATCGTCGACGGCTTCGATCGGAGCGACGCCTCCATGCTTTGGGCGCACGATTCGGGCACGTACCTCGGGACCTTCGATCGCATGGTGCTGCAGCGGATGCACGACGACGCCACGGTGCGACGCCACGGCCCCGAGGCCGCGGCCTACGGGATCCCCTTCGACTCGGCGCACCACCTCGCCGCGGCGGAGCTGCCCCTGCAGGACTACGACGTGGTGGACTACGTGTCCGGCCGCGGGGTGGCGGCCGGGCGGTCCTTTTCCACGGCGCTCCGCGCGCGGCTGACCGACTTCGTGGCGGCCGGCGGCAACCTGCTGGTGAGCGGCAGCCACGTGGCCACGCATCTGTCCGGCGGCGACCCGGCGGACCTGGCGCTGCTCACCCAGGTGCTCCTGGCCGACGGGGTGGCGGGCACGTCGGGTTATCAGGTTTCCCCCGGGCCGGGAGAGCTGCTCGACGGGGTGGGTGACTTCGGGTTGCACGACGGCGCCGGGGATGGCTACGACGTGGGATCCACGGACGGTCTGGTGGTCGGGGGGAGCGGGGTCGGCCTGGCAGACTATTCGGCCGGCGGCAGCGCGGGTCTGCGGAGCGCCGCGGGGCCGCCGGGCGCCTCGGTGCTGCTGGGGTTTCCCCTGGAGGGCGTGGCCGATCCGGGGCAGCGCGAAGAGATCATGAGGCGGATCCTCGCCTTCTTCGAGCTGGAGCCCGAGCAGGCTCCGGACGGTGGGCTCCCCCAGGACGGGGGCGTGGAGGCCGGCGACGCGTCTCCCACCTGCCGACAGTGTCCGTGTGACAACGGGTGCGGGTGCGCCACGCGGAGCGCCGGCGCTGAGGGCGGGATCCTCGCCCTCGTGGTGCTCCTCGGGCTCTTCTGGCGTCGGCGGGAGCGGCGATGATCCGTTGGCTGATCACCATGGCCGTCCTCGCCGGCCTGCTGCTCCCAAGGGGAGCGTCGGCTGATCCCTACCGGGGCGCCTTCTCCACGGACTTCGGATTCTTCGTGGGCGGCGGCGTGGGCGGCGGGCTCTCGGGCCTGAAGGTTCCCGGGGAGTCTGAGCAGCGGTTCGCCGTGACCGTCCCGCTGAACCTCCGAGCCGGGTTCGACATGGGGCGCTATGGGCTGGCGGTGATGCTCGACACGCACTACTCGTTCAGCTGGGGACCGGCCGCGGATCAGGGGCCGTCGCCCGCGAAACGCGACGGGCGGTTCGAGGCGCTGACCATGCTGGGATCGCTTTTGTGGCGAACCCCGAGTCCCTTCTATCTCACGGCGGGCGCCGGGGGCGCGCTCACGTCTCAGGGACAGAACCTGCTGGAGGATCCCGCCCAGGCCCGCGCGGTGATCATGGTCGGCCTCGGCTTCATCTATCGCTTCGAGCGCAAGGGGGACAATGTCCGGCACTACCCTTTCGGGATGAGC
Organism: bacterium; assembly: GCA_043825095.1. Lineage (GTDB taxonomy): Bacteria > Myxococcota_A > Polyangia > HGW-17 > JAJRWW01 > JBDRSE01. The sequence goes on along the minus strand of JBDRSE010000284.1, from coordinate 122 downwards.
ATCTCGTTCGAGTCGCGGTTCTACGTGCCCTGGGACGAGAGGTTCCTGCGCTACACGGTCGGGGCCGTGCTCACCTTCTACTTCGTCTTTTCCAGCGGCTATTAAACAGCATCACATTGACC
>JBDRSE010000283.1:0-53228 GCA_043825095.1 bacterium | reverse complement strand
CGCTCCACCTCGATGGTGAAGTCCACGTGCCCCGGGGTGTCGATCAGGTGGATGTCGTGGTTTCTCCAGGACAGGGTCGTGGCCGCGGCGGTGATGGTGATGCCACGCTCCTGCTCCTGCGGCATCCAGTCCATCTGGGCCTCCCCGTCGTGGACCTCGCCGATCTTGTGGCTGCGTCCGGAGTAGAACAGGAACCGCTCGGTTACCGTGGTCTTTCCGGCGTCGATGTGCGCCACGATGCCGATGTTCCGGACTCGATCGATCTTCGCCATGGCCTACTGCTCTTCGGTCTGCGGGCGACGGTCGCCCCGTCTGCTGGCGGCATTATAGTCGGGGTAGGGGGTAGGTCAACGCCCTAGGGGGCTGGCAGGCAGTAGCCTTCCGGGACGTTGGTGGTGGAGCCGCTGTTCATGTCGGTGCAGATCATGCCCGGCGGGCACGGGGGCGTGCCGATGTTGGTGCCGCACTCCAGGACACACACCGGGTACTGGCCGCCGGTCATGACGCAGCGCCCGTCGCCGAACCCGTCCGTGGCGCACTGGCCGCCGAGCGCCCCGGGGGTGTTGCAATCCCGGGTACAGAACCCCTCCTGCTGCACCACGCCGCCGGGAGCGGCAAAGGCGCAGTACTCCCAGGGCGCGCACTCGGAGGCGGTCTGGCACGACAACCCGGCGCCGATCCAGCGGTCGCAGTGGGGCTCGTACATGCAGTCCCAGTCCCAGCAGTCCGTGAGCCCGTCGGCGTCATTGTCCACGCCGTCCGCGCAGTGCCCGTACTCGTAGAGCAGGTCGCAGCTCATCGTGAGATCGAAGGCGCCCGCCTGCCCGGCGGGGCTGTCCACGATCAGGTACATGGTGGTGCCGGCGCTGATCCACAGGTACAGATAGGAGCCGCCCCCGGAGCCGGTTTCGGCCTCGCAGCCGTTGGCGAGGTTGCAGCCCAGGCTCGGCTCCCCTGAGGTGGCGAAGAGCTTCAAGCCGCCGAGGGCAGAGTCGTAGAGCTCGATGGTGAGGTACATCTCGGTGGGCGCGGTGAACTCGAAGTACATCTCCGGGCCGTCAAAGGCGCCCGGCAGGCACGAGTAGGCGCCGAAGTTGTTCACCCGTCCGACGGTGTTGCCCTCGAGGGTGTCGCCGCAGTGCAGGGGCGCGGTGGGCTGGCAGTGGCTGTTGGTTTGACAGGCGGGCGCGTTGGCGCACTGGGGGTCGTCGCAGTCCACCAGGCCGTTGCCGTCGTTGTCCTCGCCGTCGAAGCAGTTGAGCTCGAGGCAGTAGGGGTTGGTGAGGCAGGCCGGATCCGCGCAGTCCGCGAGCCCGTTGCCGTCGTCGTCCTCGCCGTTGTTGCACACCTCGACGATCACGCAGACGGCGCGCCCCGCGCAGTCGTCGTCCTCACAGTCTTTCAGCCCGTCGCCGTCGTCGTCGACGCCGTTGGTGCAGTTCCACTCTTCGGTTGCGGAGCACGAGCAGGGGGCGCAGTCCGGGTCCTCACAGTCGGTCAGGCCGTCGCCGTCGTTGTCGATACCGTCGCAGCACTGCTGCTCGAAGCAGGGGCCCGGCGCGCCCCAGCAGTCGGGATCCTGGCAGTCGATGAGGCCGTCGTGGTCGTTGTCCTGGCCGTCCTTGCACGCCAGCTCGGTGTCGCGGTTGCAGACCTGGGTCAGTTGACAATCCGAGTCGTCGCAGTCGATCTGGCCGTCGCCGTCGTCGTCGACGCCGTTGTCGCAGTCGAGCTCGCGATAGGGGTTGCAGTAGGCGTGGCCCGTGCACTGGGGGTCGTCGCAGTCGATGAGCCCGTCGCCGTTGTCGTCGAGCCCGTTGACGCAGTCTTCGAGATCCGTGAGCGCACCCTGGTGGATGTCGCCGCACCCGGCCCCGCCCAGGACCCACATCCCGAGCGCGCCTCCGAGAACCAGGCGTGAGAGTTTCATGGAGCGCTCCTTTGATTATGCATATCACAGCCGATCATTGGTTCTACTGGCATGTTTACATTACGGTGGCGGAACGCACCCACCCCGGTAGGGGTTCGAAATGGATCCGTTGTCCATGTCGAGGCAGGTCCAACCCTGCGGACACACGTGGCCCGGGAACAAAGCGCCGCAGGGAATGATGCAGAACCCACCGTTGGCCTCGGGGAAGCAGTAGCCGATGAGGCCTCCGTGGGTGTCGCACTCGCCGCCCAGTTGCGCGGGCGTGGAGCACTCCCGCGAGCAGGTGCCGTGCTGGTAGCTGGGGTTTGAGGGCATGAGACAGAAGTGATCGGGGTCCTGCAGACACTCGGTGTTGGCGTAGCAGTCCAGCCCCCCGTCGACCCAGTAGTCGCAGGTAGCGGTGGGCGTGCAGTCCGGGTCCCAGCAGTCGGTGAGCCCGTCGCCGTCGTTGTCCTGGGAGTCGTCGCAGGCGAGCTCGCCGCAGGTGGGATCCATGTGACAGTCCGAGTCGGCGCAGTCCACGAGCCCGTCGTTGTCGTTGTCCAGGCCGTCTCCGCAGATCTCGACCGTCGAGGTGAGGCACGTGATCTGGAGCTCGAAGTCGCCGCCCAGGCCGCTGCGGCTGTCCACGACGATGAAGGCGATCGAAGAGTCGTCAGGCGTGAGTGTAATCTCCTGATCCTGGCCGGCGCTGAGGGCGGCGGTGACGCATTCGCTGGTGGGAGCGCAGCCGCCGGTGCCCTGATCCGCAAGCAGCACGAAGAGCTGCAGGTCCTGGTTCACGGAGCTGTCGCCGAGGGTGATCGTCGTGGTGTTCCCGGCGTAGGAGTTGAAGCGGTAGTACCGCTCCCCGCCGGGATAGGTTTCGCCGTCGCAGGCGTAGGTGTCGAGGTTGTTCAACCGGCCCACGGTGGAATTGACAACGGCGCTCCCGCAGGACAGCTCCTGCGCCGGGTGGCAGCTCGTCCCCGGGATGCAGCCGGTCCTGCCGACGCACACCGGGTCGTCGCAGTCGGTGAGCCCGTTGCCGTCGTTGTCCACGGAGTCGTTGCAGAGCAGCTCAAGGCAGTACGGGTTGCCCACGCAGTCGTCGTCGTCGCAGTCGATCAGGCCGTCGCCGTCGTCGTCGTACCCGTTGTCGCAGCGCTCCAGCCGGTCGCAGACGGGCCGCTCCGCGCAGTCGTCGTCGTCGCAGTCGATCAGGCCGTCGCCGTCGTCGTCGTAGCCGTTGTCACACACCTCGACGACGCAGCCGCCACCCTCGGCCCAGCAGTCCGGGTCGTCGCAGTCGGTGAGCCCGTCGCCGTCGTTGTCCACGCCGTCCCCGCAGTTCTCGCCGCAGGCTTCGCCACAGTCCGGGTCCCGACAGTCGATCAGGCCGTCGCCGTCGTTGTCCACGCCGTCGTGGCAGGCCACCTCCTGGTCGGGATTGCAGGCCTGATGGCTCTGGCAGTCGGAGTCTGCGCAGTCGATGGCTCCGTCGCCGTCGTCGTCGGTGTTGTTGTCGCAGGCATACTCACGGTAGGGGTTGCAGGCGGCGTGTCCCAGGCACTGGGGATCCTCGCAGTCGGCCAGCGCGTCGCCGTTGTCGTCCACGCCGTTAATGCAGTCCTCCAGCCCGACCAGACCGCTTTGGTTGATGTCGCCGCAGCCGGCCGTCACCAGCGCCGCGACGCCCAAGGCCAAGGCTTGGGATAGGATAACGGTTTGGAGTCTCATGAGGTCCTCCGATGGGTTAAGCTATGGCGCACATATATCCATATCTTAGTATGCGCCTGAGGTAGGCGCTTGATCAACCTTGGATATTCTTGGGATTGTCGGCACGGCAGCGACGAAGAGATGGATCTGGGACCTTCGCTGAGAATAGTGATATAAACTCCGGGATCGACGCCCTCCGGCGTGGAGCCGGACTCCGCACCGGGGCAGTCGGGACGAGGGACGCGCCATGATGAATTTCAGCAAGGATCCGCGCGAAGCGGAAAAACAGATCCAGGCGATCATCTACTACCTGGTGACTTTCGGCTACATCGACGGTGACTTCGATCTCCAGGAGAAGGAGTTCATCCGGGACTACATCTCCAAGATCGTGGATCACAAGCTCTCTCAGTCCGAGGGCCTGAGCGAGCTCTCTGAGGCCGCCACCAAGCAGTTCAAGGCGGAGCAGGAGGAGCACTACAACCTGGTCTTCGAGGCGAACGACGAGTCCATCCGGGAGCTCTTCAGTGAGGTGGTGGACTCCCAGGAAACGGTCCAGAAGTTTATCCGGCATCGACTCAAGCTCCGGTGCTACGAGATCTTCCGCAGCTTCAAAGAGGACAACCGCGCCGCGCTGATGGACGTGATCGACGAGTTCATCATGGCCGACGGCGTGGAGCACCCGGCCGAAGTGGAGTTCCGCAACGAGCTCGCGGACCTGCTCCATTTAGAGCCCATGCTCGACATGGGCGACCTGGAGATCATCCCCAGCAGCCTCGAGATCACCGACGAGGTGGCGCGGAAGATCGCGCAGACCAACCATCCGTTCATGCGCAACCTCGAGGTGCACTACTCCGGGGACCCTGCCGAGCGGCTGACCCAGGCCGACGGGGAGATGAAGACGGTGATCGGCACCATGGCGCTCCTGGACGAGCTGCGCGTCAAAGGCGCCGGCAAGCTCAGGGGTAAGCAGTCCTTCGACGAGCTCATGGGGGAGGACGACTGGTTCCTCGACGGGCACGTGTTCGTGATTCCACCCAAGGCGGGGCGCGAGTACGACATCACCGTGCTCGGAGATCTGCACGGCTGCTACAGCTGCCTCAAGGGCGCCCTTCTGCAGGCCGATTTCTTCAACAAAGTTGAAGCGTTCAGGGAGAATCCAGACTCGGCGCCGGAACCGTTGGTGATTCTGCTGGGGGACTACATCGACCGCGGCAAGTTCTCCTACAACGGCATCCTCCGCGCCGTGATGGAGCTGTTCCTGAAGTACCCCGGACACATCTTTCCGCTGCGCGGAAACCACGAGTACTACATCGAGTACGAAGGGAAGATCTACGGCGGCGTGCTGCCCGCCGAGGCCATCAACGTACACCGGGAGTATCTGCCCAAGGAGTTCTTCCTGACGTACATGAAGTTCTTTGAGCAGCTCCCCACCGTCGCCGTGTTTGACCGCCTCTTTTTCGTGCACGCCGGGATCCCCAAGGACGAGCTCATCGAGAATTTCACCGACCTCGACAGCTTGAACGATCCGGAGGTCCGGTTCCAGATGCTCTGGTCGGATCCCAGCGAGGCGGACCTCATCCCCAAGAGCCTCCAGGAAGAAAGCGCCCGCTTCCCCTTCGGCACCATGCAGTTCGCCAACTTCATGGCCACTGTGGGCTGTAACGTCATGGTCCGCGGCCACACCAAGGTCGTCGAGGGCTTCAAGACCGTGGTCGACGACGGGAGCCACAAGCTGCTGAACCTCTTCTCCGCCGGCGGGCAGTACAACGACGACCTGCCCTCCAACAGCTCCTACCGCGGCGTCACCCCCAAGGCCCTCACCATCACCTACAAGGATGGAGACGTGACCGCCACCCCGTGGGTCATCGACTACGAGTCGTACAACTCTCCCGTGTACAACCGCTTCTTCAGCGTCGCCCCTTCCATCGATTACGAGGAAAGCTCATAGGCCCCGGAGAGTTAGTCGGGCAGCTCTTTGGCTTCTTTTTTGGCGCGGCCGCGGAGGTGGCGCCTGGCGAGCGCTGTGACGCCCTCGGTGACGCAGGTGAGGTGCCAGCGGAAGGGCGGGTCGTCGGTCTTCAGCCAGCGGAGGTAGAGGATCGCCTTGCGGCGGATCATCCGCTTGGCGACGTTGGGGTCTTCGCTGTTTGACACCACCAGCGTGATGCGGGTGGCGCCGTCCGTGAGGTCGGGCCGGGTGCCCCGGAGCATCTCCGAAACCTCGAACTGCAGCACCGCCTGACGGATTTTCGCGCCGGACAGGGTGTCCACGACCTCTCGGATCTCACCGAGGGCGACGATGTCGGCCTCCAGGGAGCGCCGGGCGATGAGCTCGTGCTCCCGCACGGCCCAGGGCTCCTGGGAGGGGGCCCAGGGCGAGCAGACATCCGTGGAGTCGTTGAACAGCGAGTGCAGCCTCGGCTCCCAGGGTTTTGCGAATTTTTTTGAGGCCCGGGTCAGTTCCGAGCACCCGGCCAGCGCGAGGAGCGGGAGGAGCAGCAACAGTGGCAGTGGCGTCCACGCTGCTGTCCGTAAGGCGCGGCGCGCAGGCCCTCGTGGTGAGAGAGGGGTTCTCAACGGATTGATTTGAAACATGATGGTCGTTTTCGGCGCGGTCGGCCACCCCTGCGCGTCCGCGCGCTGGGAAGTGTACCACGGTGCCCGGTCTGCGCAAACGCGCATCGTCGCTGGATCGTTGGATCGCTGGACCCCTGGGGAGGCTCGTGCTATTCGAACCCCCTGCCATGTACGATGATCGATTTCTTCAGCGCCGGCGTGGTGGACAGAGCTGGCGCCTCGCGATTCTGGTTGGCCTGATGGTGTCCGTCGTGACGCTGCTGGTCATCTGCAGCCGGAATCTGGAGGAGGGGAGCGACTCATCGGTGAAGGTTTCCCGGACGCGCGGGGCCGAGACCCCCCCCCCGCGGAACGATCTCCTGCTGCTCCCGCCGGAGGACACATTGCTGCTGCGGCAGAGCCGCACCATCAGCACGGTGCGCGCCCGCACGTCGCGCTTCTCCCGTGGCATCTGGCGGCGGGTTCAGGCCATGGAGGCGGATCTCCTGACCCAGCGTCGCAAGCTGCACCGTCTGCCTGAGCTGGCGAACCGGGAGGTGCGCACCTCGAACCTGATCGCGTCCGCCCTCAAGGCGGTGGGGGTGGAGGTCCGCATGGGGATCGCCGGCACGGGGGTCGTGGGACTCATCAAGGGCGGCCGCAGCGGCCCGGTGGTGGCCGTGCGCGCGGTGATGGACGGCGTGGCGGTGCCGGAGCGCTCGGGGCTTGAGTTCGCCTCCACCGAGAAGGCCCGGTTCATGGGCCGATCCGTGCCGGTGAGTCATGCGGCCGGCCACGACATCGAGATGGCCGTGCTCCTAGGCACGGCGGAGATCTTGGCTGACCTGCGGCAGGAGCTCCCGGGGACGATCAAGCTGATCTTTCAGCCGGCGTCCGAGGGCCTGCCCCCCGGGGAGCGGGGCGGCGCGCGGGCGATGATCGCGGACGGCGTGCTTGCGGCGCCGTCGGTGGGGGCGCTGTTCGCGCTCAAGGTTCAGCCCAAGCTGCTCGTGACCCAGATCGCCATCGATACCTCCACCGGCGGCGGCGGCGTGGCCCGGTTCGAGATCCTGCTCGCGTCCCCCAGCCAGGGCGCCTGTCGGCGCCCGGGGCCGCGCTGCCCGGACCTGATCTCCGCGGCGGCCCAGCTCGTGCTCAACCTGCGCAACATCCCCACCACCCGCATGGACGCCGCGGGGCGGCTGCTGATCACCGTGGGCTCCATCCACGCGGGGCGGACCGGAGAGCTGCTCCCGGCCAAGCTGCAGATCAAGGGGTCCATCCGCTGGCGGCAGCTGATGGATCGCAACCTCGCCATGCACCTGATTCGTCGGGCGACGGCGGCGTCGGCCGCCGTGGCGGGCGCGCGGGCCAACGTGAAATTCGAACACGGCGGAGTGCTGATCGGCAACAACCCGCGGCTGGCGCGCTGGTCCCTGGGCACGGCGGTGCGCGTGCTCCGCCGATCCGGGATCCGCATCTCGTCGGTCCCGCCGGTGACCGACTCGGGGTTCGACCTGTTTCGCCGGCGCGTGCCGTCCGTGCTGGTGCAACTCGGCGTTACACCCCGGGGCAGCAAACCCACGGCGGTGCGCACGCCGGAGTTCGTGGCGGACGAGCGGGCTGTCGCCGTGGGTGTGAACCTGCTGGCCAACCTGCTGGTGGACTACCTGCTGGAGGCCTCCGGGGATCTGCGGTCCCTCGGGCGACAGCCCCGGGATCGTCGTCCTGCGGCGGTCACTCCCCGTCCGCCCAGGGATTCGGCCGACTCCTCCCGGGAAGTGTCGCCGCGCGCGGCTCCGGCCCGGCCGACTCCCCCCGCGTCCCCCGCGCCGGAGCGCCCTGCGTCGGCGCCGCCTGGCACCATGTCCGTGACGCCGTCCATGGCGCGCGCGCGGCCGCCGATGTCAACGCCTTGAGGGGAAGCACCCCCTAGCGGAATCGCTCGAGGTTGATCGTCCTGCGGTAGAAGACCGTTTTTCCCCCTTCCGGGGAGACGCGCCAGTCTCCGGGCTCGTCCACGTTCTTGAAGGGGCGGATGGTGACCACCTTGCGACGGCCGCCGCTCACCAGGCCCATGAATCGCTGCACCTTGGTCACGTCGAGCCGCTCCACCTGGAAGGCGACGCCGACGTGCAGCCACACCCGGGCCCCGGGCGGATCTGAGTCCACCACGAGCTGGCCGGTGTGCTTCGAGTCCACGGCTGTGTTCCCTTGGGGGGGCTCGAGGGTGCGGCGGAGGGGCGCTTTGCTGTCGCCCGCGCCGAGACGGGCGGTCACCCGACGCTCGTAGGTGTTGGCCCGGCCGGGCACTCCTTCGCGGCGTGCCCAGGCGTTGGTGGGGATCCTGATCCACTGGCTCTGGTAGCCGGTGAGCTCGAGGAGCAACAAGTGATCCTGGCCGAGGGGCAAGTCCTTGATCGTCGCCGGGCTGTCGCCGTGCTGCCAGTACAGTGCCGCCGGGGCCGTGGTGCCGTCGGCGCGCTGGGCCACTTTGGGGTGCACGGTCAAAAACACGGTGCCCGTGTACTTGATCGGGGTCGCCTTGCTGGTGGGCTGTCGTCCGCGCTTGAAGATGTCGGTCTGGGTCGCGATGAGATACGCCGCAAAGGCGACGACGATCAGCACGGCCAGCAGCCATCCCACCGGCGGGCCCCGCTGCTCCCGGTCGAAGATGGACTCTTCGCTGTCGATGTCTCGCGAGGCGAACACCTCGTACTCGAGGGTGGGCTTGTCAGCGGGGGCCGGCTGCGGGGCCGGGGGCTCCTCCTCCACCGGGGCGGGCCCCAGCTCGTCGAGGAAGGCGTCGAGATCGTAGTTGGGATCCGCGGCCTTGGCGAGGGCCTCCACGGTGGTGTGATGTTCAGCCACCGAATCGGTGGTGATGGGCTCGGAGACCGGAAGCGTCTTGCCGTCGTGGTCCAGGTTGCCGCTGACGGCGAGGGCCTTGGGAGAGCCGGTGTCTGGCGCCCCTGGATCTCCGTCCACGAAGGCGGCCTTGGGCAGTGACTTCAGCACCTTGGGATCGGCGAGCCCCAGGTGGCGGGGCTGGGTGGGCGTCCTTGTCTTGGCCTGCTCCACACCGATGCCCGGCTCCGTCGGATGGCGGGCGCGGGTCTTTTGCGTGCGTCGTCTGGGACGCCGCCCCGGGTCGGTGGCCTGGCCCTTCATCTTCTCGGCGAGCTCGTTGTACAGCTGTTGCACCTCCTCCAGCCGCGAGGGATCCTGCTCCGCGTCCTCCTCCGCCTCGAGCTGGTCGTGGAAGATGCTCTTCATGTACTCGCCGATGGACTCGGAGGTGACGGCCCCGTGGGATGAGTAGAGGTACTTGGAGAGCGCGAGCTGGAAGGCGGCGGCGTCCTTGTAGCGCTCGTCCGGGCTCGTCGTGAGGGCCTTCGCCAGGATGGGGTCCAGCTCCGGCGGGAGCGCGGGGTTCACCGACGAAGGCGGGGGGACCTTCCCTTTCTGGATCAGCTTGAGCGCGACCGCCTCGCTGGACGTGCCGAACAGGCGCCGCGCCGTGAGCAGCTCCCAGAGCACGACCCCCGCGGAGAAGATGTCGGCCCGGCGGTCCACCGGATCGCCGCGAGCCTGCTCCGGGGAGAGGTAGCCGAACTTGCCCCGGACCGCCCCGGGGTGGGTTTCCACGAGGCGCTGGGCTGCCTTGGCGATGCCGAAGTCGAGGATCTTGACCTCCCCGTCAAAGGACACCACCACGTTCTGGGGGCTGACGTCGCGGTGCACGATCCCCATGGGCTCGCCGTGCCGATCCTTGCGCCGGTGCGCGTAGTCGAGCCCTTTGAGCACGTCGATGATCACGGCGGTCGCCTGCTCCGGGCTGAAGGCGGCCTTGAGCTCCGCGCCTCGGAGCAGCACCTGGCTCAGATCCCGGCCGGCCACGTACTCCATGGCGATGAAGTAGATGCCCTCGATACGCCCCAGCTCGTAGACCGGGACGATGTTGCCGTGGGTCAGGGAAACCGTGATCTTGGCCTCGTCGATGAACATGTCGACGAACTCGCGGTACTTCGCATACTGGGGCAGGATCTGCTTGACCACGAGGTCCTTCTCGAACCCCCCGACGCCGAGCACCTTCGCCTTGAAGATCTCGGCCATTCCTCCCACGGCGAGGCGGTGGGTGAGCAGGTACTTTCCGAAAAGCGTCGGTCGAAACATCGCTGCATTGTCGGGCGGACCGCGCGATCAGTCAAGACCGCAAGGGAACTGCGATGCCGTTCGAGCTCCCCCGGGGTTTTCGCCGGTGAGGCTGGTCACGGCGCAGAGATTCCAGTAGCATCCGTCGCACGAGTCATGGACGAGCTGCTCTATCGTTTTCCGGCGTCCGGGGTCGAGACCTATGTCTTTCTCCCGCCGCTGATCATGTTCCTGATCGCTTCGGCGACCTCCATGGGAGGCGTGACCGGGGCCTTCATCCTGCTGCCCTACAACATGAGCGTGCTGGGCTACACGTCACCGGGCGTGAGCGCCACCAACTTCGTGTACAACATCGTCGCCATTCCCTTGGGCGTGATCCGGCGGATCCGGGACGGCCACCTCTCCTGGAGCCTGTTTGCCGTGCTCGCCGTGGGCACGCTGCCCGGGGTGTTCGCGGGCTACTACCTGCGGATGACGCTGCTGCCAAATCCGGCGCACTTCAAGCCCTTCGTGGGGTTGGTGCTCGCCTACCTGGCGGTGCGGACCTTTGTGAGCGTGTGGCAGGACCGGCCCGGGAGGACCGGCGGCAGGCCCGCCGAAGCCCCCATCGCCCGGATCACCGGGGGGCGGATCTCGGCCCGGGAGATCACCATGATCGCCGGGGAGCAGTCCTACAGCTGCCGAACGGCGCCGGTGCTCTTCCTGTCGTTGGCGGTGGGCGTGGTGGGCGGCGCATACGGCATCGGGGGCGGCGCGGTGATGGCGCCCTTTTGCATCGCGGTGCTGCGGCTGCCCCCCTTCGTGGTGGCCGGCGCGTCGCTCCTGTCCACCTGGGTGACGTCGGTGGTGGGGGCGCTGTTTTATGCCTTCATGCCGGTGGGCGCGGCGGCCGGAGCCGCCCCGGATTGGCTGCTGGGGGGGCTCTACGGCCTCGGCGGCATGGCCGGGGTCTACCTCGGGGCCCGGCTGCAGAACCGCGTGCCGGCCCATGTCATCAAGGTCGTGCTCGGCGTGGCCCTGCTGTTCATCGCCGTGCGATACCTCGCGCCGCCGGTGATGGGGCTCTTCGGTTGACCCGCCCCAGAAAAAACCGCAACCCGACGGATCCGCGGTCGATACCCGGTGGAGAGGACAGCTTGTGCAGGACCGTGAGCTCCAAAGCGCCCTGAAGCGTCACTTCGGCTTCGACACCTTCCGGCTGGGACAGGAGGCCGTGATTCGCGCCGTGATGGAGGGGCGGGACTGCCTGGCGGTGATGCCCACCGGCGGCGGGAAGTCCCTGTGCTTCCAGCTCCCGGCCCTGCTCCGTCCAGGGCTCACCCTGGTGATCTCGCCGTTGATCGCCCTGATGAAGGATCAGGTGGATGGGCTCGTGTCCAGCGGGATCGCGGCCACGTTCATCAACTCCTCCCTGCCGGCCCGCGAGCGCGCGATCCGGCTCCGGGGCCTGGCCGACCGTCGCTATCAGCTGGTGTACGTGGCGCCGGAGCGATTTCGGAGCCCGCGCTTCCTCGAGGCCCTCTCCACGGCGCAGGTGACGCTCTTCGCCGTGGACGAGGCGCACTGCGTGTCCATGTGGGGGCACGATTTCCGGCCCGACTATCTGCAGCTCGCCCAGGCCCTCACCCGGCTCGGAAATCCCCAGGTGCTGTGTCTCACGGCCACGGCCACACCGGAGGTGCGGGCTGACATCGCCGAACAGCTCGCGCTCGGGGTCCCGCCGCGGGAGGAGCCGGAGCTCGTGGTGCGGGGCTTCGCGCGCCCCGGACTGACCCTGGCGGTGACCAAGGTCGGGGGCCGCGAGGACAAGCTCCGGCGGACCCGGGAGCTTTTGGGCGAGCACACCACAGGCATCGTGTACTGCGCCACGCGCAAGAGCGTGGAGTGGGTCACCGAGCGGCTTGCCCGGCAGGGCGTGGCCTGCGTCGGGTATCACGCCGGCATGGACGACGAGGTCCGGGAACGCACCCAGGAGCAGTTCGTCAGCCGGGAGGTCGACGTGGTGGTGGCCACCAACGCCTTCGGGATGGGCATCGACCGGGCGGACGTGCGGACCATCATCCATTGGGAGCTCCCGGGCAGCGTCGAGGCCTACTACCAGGAGGCCGGCCGCGCCGGCCGAGACGGCCTGCCGGCGCGCTGCGAGCTGCTGTTCAACTACGCGGACGTGCGGACCCAGGAGTTCTTCATCGAGAACGCGGATCCGCCGGAGCACGTCGACGCGGCGGCGCACGCGGTGAAGCTCGAGCGGGATCGGTCCCGGCTCCGGCGGCTCCTGCATTTCGCCAATCACCGGAGCTGTCGACACGCGACTATCTTGCGCTACTTCGGGGATCCGAGCGCCACCGGTTCCTGCGGCAACCGCTGTGACAACTGTCTGCGGCAGGCGGCCGCCGAGCGCGGGCCCACGCCGGAGCCCAGCCAGGAGCAGTGGGTGCAGATCCAGAAAGTGCTGAGCTGCGCGGCCCGGCTCCGGGGCCGGTTCGGCCGGAACCGCGTAGTGCAGGTGCTGGCCGGGTCCCGGGATCAGACCGTGATCCGGATGGGGCTGGATCAGGTTCCCTCCTACGGCTCCCTGAGCGAGCTGACCCTGGCGAGGATCCGCACCCTCGTGGATGCCCTGGAGGAGGCAGACTGTCTGCAGAGCGTGGGGGATGAGTACCCGACGGTGCAGCTCACCGAGCACGGCCGGCTCGTGATGCAGCGGCAGGCGTCGGTGCGTATCGTCTGGCCGGAGCCGCCGCCGCCGTCGCCGGAGCCGCGCCCCCGGACCAGGACCAAGGCCGCGAAGAAGGGCCAGCGCGGCCCGGAGGCGGGGCTCCGGCCGCTGGATCCGGTGGCGGCGCGGGTGGCCGAGGAGCTGCGGCACTGGCGTCGCGAGCTGGCGCAGGCGCGAGGCCAGCCCGCGTTCCACGTGCTCACCAACAGCACCCTGGAGGAGATCGCCCGACTCCAGCCCGCGGACGATGCCGCGCTGCTGGCGGTCAAGGGCATCGGCCCGGCCAAGCTCGCCGACCTCGGCCGGCCGATCCTCGCCCTGGTTCGAGGGATCGTGAGTGGTGCCGAGTAGGGATCGGCGTACGGAGAGCGTCACAAGAGAGCAGGGCCGGCGTGGCGAGCGCGACGAGCGCCGCGTCGTGGGCGTGTGTTCGTGGCGGCGCGCGTGACGGAGGGAACTTTCCTTTGGCCCCCGGCCCGGTGTATGCGTTTCAAGACACGCTCGACCGACGGCAGCCGTCCCGCTATCTCTGCCTGCGCCGCTTGACACGCAATCTGTCCAAGTAATACCGTCCACAACCACCTGGATATCAACCAGGTGGTGAGCCTGCTCTCGGACGAGGACGGCGATCGCTACGAGGACACCACGTCGGCCTCGTAGCAGTTCGCCTCCCTCTGGCGGGAGGCGCAGCTCCGCCTGGCGGACCGCGCGGACGCGCCGTAGCCCCTAAGATTCGACGTTCGAGCAACGGATGATTTTCGATAACCCGGCCGAGCTGAAGGAGCGGATCGAGAGCCTGAGTGGGCGGAGGGTCCCCACCGCCCCGCCGATCTTCGAGGACACCACGTCCTACATGGGGATCTACGGGGGCAGCGTGCTGCGGCTGGACGGGAACGACTACTTCGTGCTCGGCGACGCCACCGAGGGGCGGTTCGGGATCGACGATCAGCCGAAGTTCTGGGTCAAGTACGCCATGGACCTTGCCACCGGTGACCGCAAGATCATCAAGCTCGTGTTCTTCGAGGAGTTCGTGACGACATTCGGGTTCCTCAAGGTGCGGTGTCGCCGCAGTCCGGAAAAGGAGAGCGCGTTCCTCGAGCACGCCCGGGGGCACGAGCGGTTCATGCAGGGGTTCACCGTGGCGGACCCGGTGGGAAATCAGGTGCGGATCATCGAGTTCATCCGGGGCAAGAGCCTGTACGAAACCCTGAACCTACTGGAGCTCTCACACGAGGAGTATTTTCACGAGCGCCTGCCGGGGATCATGACCGAGGTGATCGCCTGCATCGACGCCCTGGCCGAGATGCACGCCAAGGGACTGCACCACGGCGACGTGCGCAATGATCACCTGCTGTTCGAAACCGGCACGGGGCTCCTCAAGTGGATCGACTTCGACTACTCGGTGAACTACACCGACTACGACATCTGGAGCCTCGGGAACGTGCTCACCTTCGTGGTGGGCAAGGGGCTCCACACCTTCCGTCGGGTGCACCGCAACCCCGAGGAGTACCCGGGCTTGACCGGCGAGCTGGACGAGGACGATGCGATCATGCTCTCCAAGCACCGGATCGCCAACCTCCGCAAGCTGTTCCCGTATATCCCCGCGGAGCTCAACGAGATCCTGCTTCGCTTCTCCACGGGGGCCAGCCATTTCTACGAGGATCTGGAGAGCCAGGCGCGCGACCTGCGGGCGCTGTTTCGCTAGACGGGCGGAATGCAGTGCACGTGGTCGAGGCAGACCGAGAGCAGGGTCGCCACGTGGTCGTCGTCCAGCCGGTAGAACCGGAACCGGCCCTCCCGGCGCATGCGCACGATCCGTTGGTTGCGTAGCCGCCGCAGGTGCTGGGACACCGAGGGCTCGGAGAGGTCCAGGTGGCTGGCGATGTCCCCCACGCTCCGCTCCTCGTCCCGAATGGAGTAGATGATCCGGACGCGGGTGGGGTCGGCCAGGGCCGCGAAGATCTCGGAGAGCTCGGCGATGTGCTCCTCGGTCAGGGCGGGACGTCCCGGCGCCGCCACGGCGTGTCCTGTGTCCGTGCTCATTGGTTCTCCTCCCTTGTGGAGGCGCTGAGCCATCCGCAGCAGTTCTGCACGTCACTGAGGGTGCAGCGCGTCTCCACCTGCAGCGTCACGTGGTGCACGGCGAAGGACGCCGTGATCCGCCGCGCCAGCTCCTGTCGCAGGGTCTCCCGGCGCTCGGCCGTCAGGGTGGGCTCCGACAGCACATGGGCCGACAGGGCGTTGTAGCCGGTGGTGATGGACCACGCGTGAAGATCGGCCACGCCGGCGACGCCCTCCTGGGCGCAGATGGTTCGGGCGATCTTCATCAGGTCGAGCTCTGGCGGGGTGCCCTCCAGGAGCACGTGGGTGGCCTCCCAGGCGAGCTTGCCGCCGCTCCAGGCGATGAGCACGGCGATGAGGATGGACACCACCGGGTCGAGCAGCCACCACCCCGTGGCCATCATCGCCAGCCCCACGACCACCACGGCGGCCGACTGCACGGCGTCGGTGGCGGCGTGTACGTAGGCCCCCTTCACGTTGAGGCTCTCGCCGCTGGCCCGGGCCAGGATGACGGCGGCGATGGTCTGCACCACCAGCCCCACCGTCGCGATGGCGACCATGGGCGCGCTGGCGATGGGCGGGGGATTCTGTACGCGTCCAATGGCCTCGTAGACGATGTAGATCGAGATCCCCCAGAGCGTGACGCCGTTGATCAGCGCGGCCAGGATCTCGGCGCGCCGAAAGCCGTAGCTTCGGCTGGCGTTGGAGGGCCGCTTTGCGAACCACTGCGCCACCAGGGCCAAGGCGATGGCGGCGACGTCGGTGAGCAGGTGGGCCGCGTCCGCGAGCAGGGCCAGGCTTCCGGAGAGGAGTCCGCCGATCAGCTCAGCGACGAAGATCGCCGCGAGCAGCACAAGCGCCGTGGAGAGCGCCTTTCGACTGGCGGCGCGGAAATCGTGGCTGTGCCCAGGGTTGTCGCCGTGGTCGTGCCCGCCGTGGTCGTGCCCATTGTCACAGCAGTGGTCATGATCGTGGCCCACCGCCGGTGCGTCGTCTTCGAGTTGATCGCGTCTAGGGGCTTCGTTCGGGGACCGCCCGCAGCAGGTGTCGTGTGCAGAAGTCATTTGTATCACATGTCTTTTTTCCAGCACTGGGTCTTTTCAGCGATCGGAGAATCTGATATTTAAACACCTGCTTAAATGTTGATACATTGAAACATAGTCTTCCTTTGGGCGACTGTCAACCGCTTCCTCGGGAGGCTATCTCTTGACGAGGAGCGCGAGCTCGGCGGCGAGCCGGGAGGGCAGCAATCTCAGGAGCCACTGGTCGGCCGTGAGCTTGGACAGATCGTTCAGAGCGGCGGTGTTTACTTCGAGCACCTGCCCGCTCAGGGGCATGGCGATGCCGTGCTCGTCCCCCTCGGCGCTGACGAGTCGGATCCCGATGTAGCCCTGCTCGATGAGGTCCATCTCCTCCGGGCGGGCGCAGGACACCGGGGTCCCGATGGCCTGCAGGAAGGACGCCTCCATGCCCAGCAGAAAGGTGCCTTCCTGCTGAAAGCGCGCCCAGGAGTGGTGCGGCAGGTAGACCTCGTCGCCTGGGGTCAGGTCCTCAGGCCGCGGCGCGTCTTGCCGTTGCTCCAGCTCGAGCTCCGAGTCGGACTCATCCAGCCGCAGGGCGCGCTTGATTGGCGCCAGCAGCTCTTTCCGCGTGTAGGGCTTGGCGATGTAGTCCATGGCGCCCATCCGGAGCGCCTGCACCGCCGTGCGGATGGTCGGATAGCCGGTGATCATCAGGATCGGCGTGTGGCACTTCCGCTCGTGGAGCGCCTCCAGCAGCTCGATGCCGTTCATCCCGGGCATCATCAGGTCAGTGATGATCAGATCGAAGGGGCCCTGCGCCAGCTGGTCCAGACCCTGCTGGGCGGAGTACACCGCCTCCACTCCCAGCCCGAGTCGGGAGAGAATTTTGCGGAGGCTGGCGTGCACCACCTCCTCGTCGTCGATCACCAGGATGCGGCGATCGGTTTGCGTTGCGGTGGGGGAGGCGCTCATAAAGGATCTCCTTCCGTGATTCGTGTGTCTTCGGCCGGGTCGGCTTCGGGGAGCAGGACCATGAAGCTGGAGCCCTGGTCGGGCACGCTCTCGACGGCGATGTCGCCGCCGTGTCGTTCGAGGATGTTCCTGACCGCTGCGAGCCCCAGCCCGTTACCCTGGGACCCCTTGGTGGAGTAGAAGGGCTCGAAGATCTTGGCCAGTTTGTCCTCCGGGATTCCGATGCCGTGGTCGATGATCTCGATGGTGAACTTGCCGCTCTTCGGCGGCCGGGTGCGCAGCTCGATGGTGCCGTTTCCGTCCATGGCGTCCCGGGCGTTGATGACGAGGTTCAGGAAAACCTGCTGGAGCTGGTTCGGGTCGCCCAGGGTCACCAGGGGCGCCTCGGCCAGGTCCAGCTTGAACCGGATGTCGTGGAAGGCGGCCTGCTTCTGGACGAGGTTGAGGGTGCGGCGGATGACGGCCTCGATGGACAGGGCCTGACGAATGAACCGGCCCTGGCGCGAGAAATCCAGCAGGTCGCGGACGATCTGGCGGCAGCGGATGGTCTCCCGGAGGATCACGTTCAGATCCTGTTTGAGGTCGCTGCCGTCCTCGGCGTCCTCCAGCAGCTCCTCGGTGAAGGTCAGCACTCCGGTGAGCGGGTTGTTCAGCTCGTGGGCCACGCCGGCGGCGAGCTTGCCCACGGCGGCGTGCTTCTCGGTCTGCACCAGCTCCGCCTGCATCCGGCGCGCCTCGGTGATGTTCCGCGAGACGCAGCACACGGCCACCGGATCGCGCTTATAGTCGGTGAGGATCAACCGCTCGGAGATCAGGATGCGCTCCCGGCCCTTCCACAGGAAGCTCTCCTCGTGGGCGGTGTGGGCGTTTCGCTCGATGGCGTCCTGGTCGTTGTGCTGGAACAGCTCGGCGAGCTCCGCCGGGAAGAGATCGGCGTGGGTGCAGCCCAGGAACGCCTCGGCCTCCAGGCCGAAGAACTGGCAGGCCGCCGGATTGGCGAGCTGGTAGCGGCCCGACAGATCGCGGATGGTGATCAGCCCGTGCACAGTGTCCAGGATCTGTTTGAACCGGCGGGCCGACTGCTCCGTCTCCCGCTTGAGCAGGACCTGCTCGGTGACCTCGCGCGAGGTCACGACCACGCTCACCCGGCCCCGGCGGTCGGTGATCCGGTTGGCCGTGATCTCGTAGTAGCAGTCGTTCTCGTCGCAGGCCCGGCCGAGGCAGCTCTGCTCCTGCACCACTGTGACGGGCACGCCCGTTGTGAGCACCACCTCTCGGGGGCAGGTGTCCTTCTCGCACTCGGCGCCGGCGTTGGCGATGTTGGCCGCCTCGTAGCAGGGCAGCCCGGCGATCTGATGCTTGCGCAGCCCGGTCACCTCCTCGAACTTCCGGTTCACACGCTCGATGCGGGCCTCGTCGTCGAGCACCATGACCGCGTCCGGCAGGCTGTCGAGGATCTCCTGCAGGCGGCGCTGGTCCTCGCGGATCTCCATCTCCAGACGAATCCGCTGCTCGAGCTCGTCCAGCAGGTGCTGGGCCACCTCGTCGAGGTCCCAGAACACGCGCGCCATGTGGTGGTCCATGACCCGGACCCGGGACGGGACCCGCTGGAAGATCTCGTCCCGGACGGCGTCTAGCCCGGTGAGCTCGATGACCATCTCGAGGCCCGGGAGCTGGAGCGCCGCGTACATGTTGGTGAAGGTCGGCCACTGCTGCTCCCGGGCGAAGACCATGCCCGGCGCCTCAGGGTTGGGATCCACCACGCCGACGATGTTGAGGCTCATGGTGGTCAGGCGCTGCTGGACCACCAGCTCCAACACCGAGCGAGAGCCCTGACCTGCGCCAATGATGACGGTTTTCATCCTGCGTTCCCGGGTCGCCTGATTGGCGGCTGACCAAGAATCAGTATATCACCATCCCCTGTGACCTGATACCCGAGCAAGGCCGGAGGGTTGCGTGAACCTCGCATCCACGGCGATTGACAGCAGACCGCGTCAACGGCTACCGTAGATCTTTTTCCGAAAGGCGCTCGACATGAACAGATGGAAACGATGGCCGCGCTCGGTGGTGTACAGCTTTTTGGTCGGGACCTGCCTGGCGTGGTTCGGCTGCGGTGACGGCTCTGACGGCCCGAACAACAACGACAACGGCAATCAGAACAACAACACGACCTTCGACACCTGCGGAAACGGCGAGGTGGAGGGTCTGGAGGAGTGCGACGACGGGCTGGACAACAGTGACCTGGAGCCCGACGCCTGCCGGAGTGGCTGCGAGCTGCCGAGCTGTGGCGATGGGGTCGTCGACACCGGCGAGGCGTGCGACGCCGGACCGTCCAACAGTGACCAGGTGCCCGATGCCTGTCGCACGAGCTGTGGGCTGCCGGCCTGCGGAGACGGCATCGTGGACGTGGCCACCGGAGAGCTGTGCGACGACGGGAACACCGACCCAGGGGACGGTTGCTCGGCCAGCTGCTTGCCTGAGTACTGCGGGAATGGTGTGCTCGACCCGGGTGAGATCTGTGACGACGGCAACCTGCTCAGCGGGGACGGCTGCTCGCCCGACTGCCTGCACACCTGCGGGGACGGGGTGCTCGAGCCGGAGGAGGAGCTGTGTGACAGCGCCCCCCCCCCTGGAAAGACTTGCATGGACTACGGCTATGATCGTGGGTTGCTCGCGTGCAGCGACTTCTGCACGCCCGACTTCGACGGCTGCGACGTGTTCGGCTGGCAGCTCGCCTCCGGCCCCGGCGTGAGCATCGGGGGGATCTGGGGGAACGCCGTGGATGCTCTCCACGCGGTGGGCAGCTACATTTGGCGCTTCGACGGCGTCGCCTGGACCCTGGCGCTCCAGCTCCCCGTGGGCGAGTACCTCCACAGCGTCTGGGGGGCCGCCGCCGATGACATCTGGGCGGTGGGTGCGCCGGGCGCCATCTATCACTTCGACGGCGCGGCCTGGGCGTCGGTCACCTCGCCCACCACCGAGGCGCTGCGGAGCGTCTGGGGTGCCGGGCCCAACGACGTCTGGGCAGTGGGGGACAACAGCGTCGTGCTACACTACGGGGGCGCGGGCTGGTCCATCGTGTCCGCGCCGGCGGTCTCGAATTGCAGCGCCGTGTGGGGCGCTGGACCGAGCGACGTCTGGGCGGGGTGCGACCTTGCGATCCTGCACTACGACGGGGTTGCCTGGACCGAGTCGCTGGGGTCCCTTCCTGCCAGTGTGAGCAGCATCTGGGGCAGCGGGTCGGCCGACGTCTGGGCCAATGGAGACTCCAACTCGATGCTCCACTACGACGGGAGCTCCTGGAGCACGGTCCCGCTCCCCTCCGCCGGCACGATCCTGGCGATCTGGGGCAGCGCGGCCGGCAGCGTCTGGGCCGTGGGGTCGGCGGGCGCGGTGTTCTTTGGCAATGGGAAGGGCTGGTTACCGCTGCCCTCGGCCACCAGCTCGCCCCTGCGGGCTGTCTTTGGGGCTTCCCCCGGGGACGTCTGGGCCATGGGCGACGGCGGCGCCGCGGTGCGGTTCGACGGGACGACCCACCTGCCCGCCGACTCGCCCAGCAGCGGAGATCTATCCGACGTCTGGGGTTTTGGCCCACACGACGTGTGGGCGGCCGGCTCGGGTACCTCCATGCTGCACTACGACGGGGTCGTCTGGAGCGCGGTGACGACCCCCACCGCCAACAGTAAGACTGCGGTGTGGGGCGCGGCCCCGGATGACGTCTGGGCCGTGGGCGGTGGCGGCGTTATCCTCCATTACGACGGCAACGGCTGGAGCCTGCACCCCTCACCGACGACGATCAAGCTGATCGACGTGTGGGGGAGCGCGGCCAACGATGTGTGGGCTCTGGGCTACCTGTCAGGCAGCCACGTCGTGCTCCACTACGACGGCACCGCCTGGTCGGAGGTGACCGTTCCCACCGCCTCCTGGATCTCGGCCGTGTGGAGCAGCGGGCCCAACGACGTGTGGATCGTCGGAGGCGACATCCTGCACTATGACGGCGTCGCCTGGACCACGGTCTCGTTCCCCCTGGCCGCCGCGACGCTGATCTGGGGAAGCGGCCCGAACGATGTCTGGGCCGGTCTGGGGGGGGATCTGGCGCACTACGACGGCACGAGCTGGACCCAGGTGAGCGTCCCGGGCGCGCCGGTCTTGTACGGGCTCGGCGGCACCGGCCCGAACGACGTGTGGGCGGTTGGGGACCGCGGCCTGCTGCTGCACTACGAGGGCAGTGACTGGACCGTGGTCCGCTCCAACAGCCAGCAGTGGCTGCACGCCGTCTGGGTCCACGCAGACCAGGTCTTCGTCGTGGGCTCCGGAGGGACCGTCCGCCACCTGCTGCACACGGCCCACTGGAACTGACGGGCCCGGCACCGGGGAAGTCAATTGTCGGGCTCGTTCTGCGGCACGCTTGTCGCAGAGCTCGTAACTTCTGAAACCTTGGGAGCGTGAGACTGATGACGATCCGATCCGTTGTTCCGCTTGCCGCGCTGGTCGCGGGGTGGTCGGCACTGTTGGCCGTCGGGGCGTGCACACGCCCGGGTGATCGCCCGGCGCGGGTTCCCGCCGGGCGCCTGGGTGCGGCGCCGCTGGCCCTGCCCCTGCCCGTGGGCCCGGGCCAGCGGTGGTCGGCCGTGCGGCGGCACCAGAAGGCCGGGCTGCCCTTCGCCCTGCTCGAGACCCGTCATGTGAGCGGTCTGACGCTGGTGGTGGTGCCGATGAACAGCCCCGGGGTGATCGGCTACGGGACCCTGGTGCGGGTGGGCGCGCGCGACGAGGTGGAGCCGGGGCAGATCGGCTTCGCGCGCCTGATCAGGCGTCTGATGGCGCGCGGCACCAGGCGCTTTCCTGCGGCGCGTCGTCGCGCCGCGCTCCGGGCCCTGGGGGCCAACGTCAACTCCTACACCAACAAGGACCGCACCCTCTACTACGTGGTCGGGCGAGCGGGAAGCCTGGAGCAGATCGTCCGGCTCGAGGCGGATCGGATTGCGAGTCTGGAGTACGCGCTGCCGGTCTTTGAAACCGAGACGCGCGCCGCCCTGGGAGAGTACCGCCACTGGCAGGCCAACCCCTGGTTTGCCGCGTGGGAGCAGGCGCACCGCACCGCCTTTCGCCGCCACCCATACGGTCACGTGGCCATCAGCCGCCCCAGTGACGTCCAGGCGGCGTCCAAGCGATATGTCGCCAGTCGGCAGTTCTACCGGCGCTTCTACACGCCGGACAACACCACGATCATCATCGCCGGAGACGTGAAGCTCGCCCGGGCCAGAGCGCTGGTGGACAAGCACTACGGCGCCTGGCGCGGCCACGCCCAGGCCTCGCGGATTGTGCCGGAACCGCCGCAGACCACCGCGCGGCGCGCGCACGTGGATTGGGCTACACGGACGGTGCCCCGGCTGCTCATCGCGTACCGCATCCCGGCCTTTCTCACCACGGGGAACGACAGCGCGGCGGTTCAGGTGATCAATGCGCTCTCCTTTGGCGAGGCCTCGCCGCTTCATCGCGAGCTGGTGCTCAGGCGCCAGCTTGCGAGCAAGCTGTACGTGGAAAACAGCCCGAGCCGCGACCCGCACCTGTTTCTGGTCTTTGCCGAGCTCACCAGGCCGGAGCACGCCGCGGAGGTCGAGCGGGCGGTCACCGCCGAGCTGGCCTCGCTGGCCGCGGGAAAGATCGATCCCCGGCGGGTCACCGCGGTGCGTCGGCACATCAAGTACTCGCTGCTCATGGTGCTCAACAAGCCGCGGCCGGTGATCTTCGCCGTGGCTCGCCTCGTCGCCACCCGCGGCAGCGCCGGCGACTTTGTCACGGCGTATGGTCAGTTCGATACGGTGTCGGTCACCGATCTGGCGCGGGTCGCCAAGCGCTACCTGATTCCGTCGCGTGCGACCTTTGTGACCGTGCATCACAAGGTGGGCTCTCCCGGGACCTCGCCGCCGTCCCGTCCCCCCGCAAAAAGGAGGCCTCGATGACGCGTCTTTGCAGGATCGGGTTCGTCCTGACGATCGTGCTCGGCGGCGTTGCCTGCCCCAGGCCGAGTGACACCAACCAGGTCGGCAAACGCCCCGCCCCCGGGTCCAGGGGCCACGAGGCCCCGGTGCCGCTCGAGCTGACCGTGCTTGGAGAACCGGGGGCGACCACCGTGTCCTTCCGTGTCGGGTTCCGGGCCGGCTCGGCGGACGACCCGGCGGGCAAGGAGGGGCTGACCTGCCTGACCGCCGCGCTGATCCTGGAGGGCGGCACGCAGAGACGCACCTACGGCGAGCTGCGCAAGCTGCTCTATCCCATGGCGGCCGAGCTGGGCGTGGAGTGCGGCAAGGACCACGTCGCGTTCGTGGGCCGGGTGCACCGCGACTATGTGCGGAAGTATCTGCGGCTTCTCGGCGAGGTGCTCATCGAGCCCCGCTTCGATCCGGCGGCCTTCAAGCGGCTCAGGCAGGTGGCGCTGGACACCGTGGGTCGACGGCTGCGATTCGATAACGACCAGGCCGTGAGCGAAGCGGCCCTGGACCTGCTGATGTACCGCGACCATCCTTTCCGACATCCGTCCTTCGGCACCCTGGTGGCCCTCGAGTCCCTCACCCTGGAGGACGTCAAGCAGCAGTGGCTGCGGGTGTGGACCCAGGAGCGACTGCTGGCCGGTGTCGCCGGGGCGGTCACCCGGGAGCTCCAGCAGAACTTGACGCGCATTCTGCGGTTTCTCCGTCCCCGGGGGGATCCCTTCAAGCCGCTGCCCGCCCCCAAGCCCATCCAGGGGCTGCACGTCCGTGTGATCCGCAAGGCCGGGGCGGCGAGCGCCATCTCCATCGGTCTGCCGCTCCGGGTGACCCGGGCCCACCCGGATTATCCCGCGCTGGCCCTGGCCGCGTCGTATCTGGGTGAGCACGGCAAGTCCTTCGGCCTGCTCCAGCGGAAAATGTCTGCCACGCGCGGCCTGAACCACGGCACCTACGCCTACGTGGAGCACGTCGAGGAGGAGGAGCACGACCGGTTGCCTGCGGTCGGCGTGATTCGCGGTCTGCAGCGCTTCCTGATCGCGGTGCGCCCCGTGGCGCCCGCTCGCGCCCACTTCGCGGTGCGTTTCGCCCTGCGCGAGCTGAAGCGACTCGCGGGGCAGGGCATCCCGGCGCAGGAGTTCGAGCAGGTGCGCACGTTTCTTTCCGGCTACAGCCGCCTGTGGTCCCAAACCACGTCCCGACGGCTCGGCCACGCGCTGGATAGCCGCTTCTACCGCGCTCCGGGCTACCCGGAGAGCCTGCGGACCGCGCTGGCCAGGCTGACGCCCGAGGCCGTCAGGCAGGCGGTCCGGCGCCATTTGAGCCCCGAGAACCTCGTGGTCGTGGTCGTCTCTCCCGAGGCCGACAAGCTGGCCGCGGCGATCCGCCTGGACCTCCCGTCCCCCATCACCTACGGCAGCCCCAAGCCCGCAGACGTCCTCGCCGAGGACAAGATCGTCGCCACCTACCGGCTCGCCCCGGCCAAGGTGGATGTGGTGGCGGCCGAGGAGCTGTTTGAGAACTGATTCCCGTTTGCTCGGCGATTCGTGCGTTTCTGTCAGCGTCGCCCGTAGGTGCTGCGGCGCCAGCTGTTGTACCGCTGCTGGCGGTAGTAGTTGTTGCGGGAGTTCGAATTGAGCTTCCGGTGGAAGTCGCGCTTGAATGTCTGCTGCCGCTGCCGGCTGCGGTAGTAGCTGTATGAGCTGCGCGGGGAGCTGTAGCTCGGTCGCCGGTAGGAGGAGGAGTAGGAGGAGCGCCGGTATCTGGACCCCGAGCGGTAGCTGCTGCGCCCGGTGCTGTAGCTCCGACTGGAACGGTAGCGATAGCTGCTCCGCGAGTACGTGTAACCGCCTCCTCCACCATAACCTCCCCGCCGCGAGCCGCCCGAACCCAGGCACAGCAGGGCGCCGGCGCCCAGCAGCAGCGACATCAGGAGTCCGCGCAGAATTGGGGTGAAACGTCTCGGTAGGGAGGCCCGGGTTGTTCGATCCATGACGGCTCCTGATCTCAGAGCTGGCCCACGGCTACAGCCACTAATATTTCAGTATATCAGCGTACGTGCTTTTGCCAATGGAAGATTCGGCGTGCTGGGTGAATCGCGGTCGGAACCCCTCCGGTGCCCAAACTCAATCTATGCGGATTTTCGTGATTTCTTGTGCCGGGCGTTCGGGCGCCGGAGCTGCGTCGGATCAGATCAGGCGAGCGACAGGAGCGTGCTCAATGGAGCGTCGCCCAGGGGCCCCAGCGGGGCTGGAGGGCTTTGCCCTTGTAGATCTGGGTCTGGGCGGTGCCGTCCTGGTTGGACACCCAGATGCCGCCCCGGGAGGAGGCGAAGGAGATGAGCTGGCAGTTGGGGGCCCAGCTGGGCTCCTCGTTGTTGCCCTGCCCGGGCCACGTGATGCGCCGGTAGCGCCGGGTGGCGACGTTGTAGGTGAAGATGGCGAAGCGCCCCCCCTTGCGGGAGGTGAAGGCGATGAGCTTGCTGCCCTTGCGGGGGCACCAGGTGGGGGTTTGATTGTAGTAGCCGCGGCGCGTGAGGCGGCGCTTTCCCGAGCCGTCCGCGTTCATGACCCAGATCTGCGGGTAGCCGAAGCGGCTGGACACGAAGGCGATCTGCTTGCCGTCGGGGGACCAGGTGGGGGACGTGTCGATGCCGCTGTGGTTGGTGAGCCGCTTCACCACGCGCCAGTTCCGCCGGTTCCTGCGGCTGGCGGACAGCAGGTAGATCTCGGAGTTGCCGTCCTTGGTCAGGGTGAGCGCGACCTGGGTGCCGTCCGGCGAGAACACGGCGCCCGAGTTGAGCCCGAGCCGCCTCGAAACCCGGCGGGGCAGGATGCCGCCGCTCGAGGGCACCAGGTAGAGATCCGGATTCCGGCGCGCATAGGACGTGAACAGGATGTGACGCCCGTCCGGCGACCAGGAGGGCAGGATGTTGAGCGACGTGGCCTTGGACACCCGCCGCAGGCCGAAGCCGTCGTGGTCGGCCACGTAGATGAGCTTGCGCTTGGCGCCCTTCGAGGCCACGAACGCGATCTGGGTGCCGAAGGCGCCCTTGACCTTGGTGTAGTGCTCCAGGACCTCGTTGCACCACCCGTGGACCACTTGGCGGGCGGCCTTCCGGGTGGAGCTGTAGGTCCGCTCCAGCACCGGCCGCGGCCCGCGGGCGAGCTCCCACAGCGCAAAGGAGTAGGTCGCGCGCTTTCCGGTGACCACGATCTTCGCCAGGATCAACCCCTGGGAGCCGATGGCCCGCCACTGCTTGATCAGGGGCTTGAGGCCCTGCTGCCGCCATCCCCGCGGGTAGGTCCGCGGCTTGAGCACCTTGAAGGCCGTGGCGATGCGCAGGTTGTTCACCAGGACGCCGCGCACGAACTGCGCGAGGGGCCGATCGTTGGCGATGGGCTCACCCACGGACATCCGGTAGGGCTGGTACCCCTTGGTGTCCACGGTGATGGTGAACAGGTCCTTGGCGGCGTCCTTCGACTCCCGGGCCCGGGCGGGGGCCGGGAGCCAGAGCCCCGCGGCAACCAGGATGACGGCGATGCTACGTCTCATGGGACCTCCTCGGCAAAGCTCACGCTGGAGCTCAGACCCCATCGTTCTTAGCGCGATTTCCCGTTCGGCGGTAGTCTTCCTTCATGTATGTGTTCACGGGGGTGTTATTTGCGGCACCATCCGAGCGTAGCGAGGGTCCCCCCGGAGGGGGCGGAGGGGGCGAGTTGAGCCACGACGTGGCGGATCGATCGCCGGGGCCTCATTGCTCGGTGCAGACGCCAGACCGACAGCTCCGCCGCTGCGGCGGAAGACTCCCCTCCCGTCCCCACCAGGGGTAGCCCGCCAGCGCGGGGGCGCTGTGCCGTCTCCACGTGGACGGTTACTCCTTCATCTCGAGGACTTCACCCGCACGGCGACGCTGATGGTGGCGCGGAAGCGCGTCCGGACCTTGTCGTACATGACGCAGCGGTGCGGGGCGGGAAAGCTGCCGATGTCCCTGACGTGGGACAGGGCGGCGCTGTCGTAGCGCGGGTTCCCCGACGGGCTCGACACCGACACCCTGACGATCTTTCCGGCGCCGTCGATGAACACGCGGATCGTGGTCATCAGGTTCGCCGCCACATCGGCGGAGACGAAGGCGGGACGCTTGAAGCGCGGGATCTTCTGGGCGACCTTGGTTTGGTAGGAGGCCACCACGGCCGCGTGCTGGGTGAAGCAGGGATCCAGCGCGCCCTTGTCCGCGGTGCCCCCGGCGCCCTTGCGATCGTCTGATGCCATGGCGCCCTTCGGCGCGTCCACCCCGGTCTGGGAGCCCCACTCGGGAGGCGCGTCCGCCGCCTCGTCCTTGCCGGTGTTCGAGTCCGTCGGCCCGCTGGCGGTGCGCCGGTGCGTCGCGTTGTGGCGGCTCGGGCCGTAGACCGTGCGCCCCCGCGTGCGGTGCCGGAGGGCCTTGTTGGGCGAGGGGCGCCGCTTGTAGGCCGGCCCCTTCTCCCGGGTCCCCTGCTGGCTGCCCGCCTG
The DNA here is from genome assembly GCA_043825095.1 of bacterium. Classification (GTDB taxonomy): domain Bacteria; phylum Myxococcota_A; class Polyangia; order HGW-17; family JAJRWW01; genus JBDRSE01. The sequence continues at coordinate 25,613 of JBDRSE010000283.1, read as the reverse complement.
GATCTCGACGATCTCCGTCTGGATGATCCGCTCCCGCTCCCGGGCCGCCGGCTTGGTCCTACCCTCCCCGCAGTCGCTGATGACCACCGTCCCGATCAGCACCACGTGGATCATGGCCGTGGTGGCCACGCCGGCCACGTTGCCGCGCTGCCGGAACCGCGCCTTGAGCTCGTACCAGGGGATCATTGGGCCTCCACCAGCGGCGGTTGAGTCACCAGGCCCAGCTTGGTGACCTTCGCCTTCTGCAGCGACACCATCACGTTGACCACGGTGCCGTAGGACAGGCTGTGGTGCGCGTCGATGTACGCCTCTTTGCCCTTTTGCAGGGCTTTGTGCCGCCGGGCCGCGATGGTGATGCTGTTCAAGGCGAAGAGGTTCTTGCCCTCGTGCAGAGACCGGGTCAGGTTGAGCTGCGCCACCTTGTCGGCGTCGAAGTACACGCCGCCCGCCCCGCTGATGCGGACCCGGGTCACGCCTTCCTTTTTGACCATCGACGCGCCGGCCGCTTCGGGGACCTGCACCTGCACCCCCTCTTGGGCCAAGGGTGCGGTGACTATGAAGATGATCAGCAGCACCAGCATCACGTCCACCAAAGGGGTGACGTTGATTTCGGAGAGCATCGTGCCCCGTGGGGCGGATCCCATTGCCATGTTCCTTCTCTCCCGTTACTTCAGCACGTGCCGCTTCACGATGTTGAGAAAGTCGCTCGAGAAGCTGTCCATGTCGGCCGCGAGCACCTTGATCTTCTGCACGAACAGGTTGTAGGCGATGACCGCCGGGATCGCCGCCATCAGGCCGATGGCCGTGGCGATCAGCGCCTCGGCGATGCCGGGGGCCACCACCGTGACCGAGGCCGATCCTGTGGCCGTGATGTCCCGGAAGGACGTCATGATGCCCCACACCGTGCCGAACAGACCCACGAAAGGCGCGCTGGACCCTGTGGTCGCCAGGAACGCCACGCTGCGCTCCAGGCTCGTCACCTCGGTGGTCTGCGCGCGCCGCATCGCCCGCTCCACGCTCTCCAGGTCCGAGAGCCGGTCGTGCATTGCGTCCGGCTCTCCGGCGGCATTGGCGCCGGACTGCAGCTTGGACAGCTCGATGTAGCCGGCCTTGAACACCTGCGCCGTGGGGCTGTGCTCCATGGACTGGGCCGACTTGTAGATCCCGTCCAGCCGCTTGGAGGCCCAGAAGGTCTCCAGAAACCGATCCGAGGTCTGCTTGGCCCGGCGCAGGAAGAAGTACTTGTGGCCGATGATGTACCAGCAGACCACGCTGAAGACCACGAGCAGCAGCAGCACCCAGAACACCATTCCGGGAAAGGACTGGGTCGCGAGGTGCAGCAGGGACTTCTTCTTCGGGGCAGCGGCCAGCAATGAGCCGCCGAGGAGGAGCAGGTCGGGATGTACGTGCATGGGTAACATCGGCTTCGTTCTCTCCATATACGCGCCAGGTTGCGGATCGTTTCCCCGCGGCCCCCCGCGGGGGCCGGGACTCGGGCTATTATGGGCCCCGTCCATCCGAGTTTCAACGGCGGAGGAAACGTTTTGACACCGCTCCCACCCCGGCGCAAACTGCGATCCATGCGCGGCATGCTTATAGCCCTGGGGCTGACGCTGGCCTTGGCGATGCCGTTGGGCTGTCTGGACATCGACGGCGGCGCGGTGGAGGTGGCGTGGGTGATTCGGACGTCCGACCAGAAGGCGGCGGACTGCCAGGACAACGTGCCGCCGATCCACCGCATTCGACTGAAGGTTGCGCCCGTGGACGAGCCGGATCGGGACCTGTGCGCCGAAGGGTTGATCGGCGAGTGCGATTTCGAGTGCGGCCTCGGGGGCGGCACCACGCCCTTCAACATCCCGGAGGGCGCGTACTTCTTCGGCATCCAGCCCTTGACCGCGGACGGCTCGCCCATTCTCAGCTCGGACATCGCGGTGTCCTCGTCCATCCGGCGGTCCATCGTGACCGGAGACCTGACGGACCTGGGGATCTGGCAGCTCGTCATCCTCGTGGGCGAGTGAGGGGGACGCCGGGATGCGCAAGACCCCGCACTTGAGCGCGCGGCTGCCCTCCGGGCGGCGCGCGCTGACCGCCTGGGCGGGGATGTGCGCCTTTGGGCTCGGGCTGGCGATCGCCGGCGCGGCGTGCGTCTCCGAGTCGGGCACCGGCACCGGGCGCGTCTCGTACCTGCTCCTGGATCCGGAAGGGGAGCCGCTGACCTGTGAGCGGGCAGGTGTCTCGGAGCTCTCCCTCCGGCTGTACGTGGAGCGCGGGGACCCGGAACCGGCCCACGAGCTCGGAGTGGCCTGCGAGGTGGACGACGAAGGCGCGGGCCGCGCCGAGGTCGAGCTCGAGGTGGGGTTCTACGCCAGCTCGCTGGTGTCGCTGCGGGACGACGTCGGCCAGGTGGTCGAGCTCCTGTCCGGTGCCCGGGCCGAGTGGGAGTTCCTCGCGGTGGACATCACCAGCGCGGGCGTCACCGACTATCTGCCCGTGATCGAGGCGACCTTTTCCGCGACCGCGCTGTGAGCTCACCCAGGGACTGTCCGCATGTCTACCAAGTGGAGCACACGCCGCGCGAAGAGCCTCACCGAGATCGTGGCGCAGTTCCTGCGTGGCTTGGAGAGCCACCCCCGGCTTCGGCAGCGGTTGGTCGTGCACGGCTACACGGAGCAGGTCCACCGGGAGCTGCAGGCGTGCCTGGCGCAGGTCGGGGAAACGGTGGTGCGCGCGGACCGGATCCGCGAGCCCGAGGACCGCGACGCCTGGGGTACGGCGCGCGCCGTGGCCACCTGGGCGGTGGAGCAGCTGACCGTGGCCGGGGCGGCGGCCACCAAGCTGCCCCGCGTGGCCCAGGAGGCGGCGGCCGCAGTGCGCGCGAGTCGCCGGTCGCCCCTCGAGGCCTTCCGGGAGTCACGTAAGCTGGTGGAGCGCGTCCGCGCCGACGAGCACCTGAGCCACTTCTTCACGGTCGGCGGGATCCGGGACGCCTCGCAGGACCTCCGCCAGCGACTTCAGGAGGGCGGCGCCGCCGCGCCACGAGCCCAGCGCCGACAGATCCGGTCCGAGCTGGCCTTCCTCTTCGCCCGCTGGCGGCAGGTGTGCCTCCAGGAGTTCCAGGGCGACGCCGACGCCCTGGCGACGCTGGGAATCGAATAGGCTCTCGCTGAAAAACATCGAATCGTGTCCGAGGGCCGTGGTACGCTGCGAACGTCCAGCCCAGTGGAGGAGGTGTCGGATGCGTGCGTTTGTCGGCATATTGGCGGCGGTTTGTCTGGCGGCCTGCGGAGGCGGCAGGGGGATGGTTCCCGCGGGACAGGAGGGCGGCACCTGCTACGCGGACGGGACCTGCGACGAGGGGCTCACGTGCAACGATCAGCTCGTCTGCGAGGACCTGGGCTACTGCACGCCGCTGGAGATCGGTCCCTGCCTGTGCCCGGACGGCGGCGTGGGCGGCCGGATCTGCCACTCGGACGGGAACTGGGGCACGTGCGACTGCCCGGACGACTGCGGCAACGGGACGTGCGAGGCCGTGGAAACCCATCAGAGCTGCCCCCAGGACTGTCTCGCCGCGGTGTGCGGCGACGGGATCGTGAACATGCTGGAGGAGTGCGACGACGGCAACGCGTCCAACAACGACGCCTGCCTCTCGGCCTGCAACAGCCCGGTGGATTGCTGCGCGCTGAACGTGTGCGGCGACGGCCACGTTGACGCGTCGGACAACGGAAGCGGAGGCCAGGTGGAGGCCTGTGACGACGGCAACAACGTCAACGGCGACGACTGCCGGAGCGACTGCGGCCAGGACTTCACCCTGTGCGGCAACGGCGTCCTGGATCAGGGCGAGGCGTGCGATGACGGCAACACCGTCGGGGGGGACACCTGCAGCGGTGACTGCCGCCAGGTCCTCACGGTGTGCGGCGACGGCGTCGTCGATCTGGGCGAGGCGTGCGATGACGGGGCGGGCAACTCGGACACGGCCCCGGACGCCTGCCGGACGGACTGCACGGCGGCGCGGTGCGGCGACTCCGTGGTGGACACGGGCGAGGTGTGTGACGACGGCAACACCATCGGCGCCGACGGCTGCTCGAGCGACTGCCAGGCCGTCGAGGTGTGCGGCGACGGCGTGGTGACTGGCGACGAGGTGTGCGACGGCAACCAGACCGCGGGCCTCACCTGCGCCGACTTCGGCTTCACCGACGGCGTGCTGATCTGCGCCGTGGACTGCGGGCCGAGCCTCGCCGGCTGCTACAGCTGCGGCAACGGCGTGTGCGAGGCCACCGAGGGGCCGCAGAGCTGCCCGGCGGACTGCCCCGGCTCCCAGGCGGTGGACGTGCTGCTGGTGGTGGACAACTCCGGCACCATGGCCGACGAGCAGCTCCGCCTGCAGACCGAGATCGCCAACCTGGTGGACGCCCTGCGGGACCCGGTGAACGGCCTGCCGGATCTGCACCTCGGGGTGACCTCCACCAACATGGGCACCGCGCCGTATATCATCACGCACTGTGAAAACGCCGGGGACGGCGGCGACCTGCTCACCAGCGGATGCGCCAACCCGGTGGGCCAGCCCTACCTCATCGACGACGCGCCCCAAGGCTGCAACATTACGCGGGACGCCAGCGGCGGCTGCACTGCCGACGACTGCGTGCAGGCCAACTGCGTGGACGGCACCCTGGACACCGAAACCTCCACCGGCTGCCCGCGCTGCCGCAACTACTCCGGCGAAACCCTGTCCACCGCCCTGGGCTGCATCGCCGGCCTCGGCACCACCGGCTGTGGATTCGAGCAGCCCCTGGAGGCCATGCGCGCCGCCCTGGACAACAACCCCAACAACGCCGGCTTCCTGCGCGCTGACTCCATCCTCGTGGTGCTGCTGCTCACCGACGAGGACGACTGCTCGGCCTCGGACCCGTACCTGTTCGACACCAGCCAGAGCGACATCAACGATCCGCTGGGGCCCTTGAACAGCTATCGCTGCTTCGAGTTCGGCATCACCTGCGACATTAACGACCGCACCACCGCCGGGGTGCGGCACGGCTGCATCCCCCGCGGCGACTCCGGGGCGCTGCTCTTTCACACCGACGATTACCTCGGCTTCCTGCTCACCCTGCGGGGGCCCGGGCAGATCGTGATGGCGGCCATCGCCGGCCCGGTCGTGAACAACGAGGTGACCGTGAACATCACCGGCATGGGCACCCCCGAGCTGTCGGACGTGTGCTCGTCCTCCGGCGGCTACGGCGCCGTCCCCGGCATCCGCCTGCGCGCCCTCGTGGAGCAGCTCAACGTCACCGCCGACATGGGCTGGGCCTACTCCTCCATCTGCAGCGCCAGCTACCAACCCGCCCTCACCGGCCTCGGCCAGGGCGTCCGCTTCCGCATGGAGTAGGCTCCATGTCCCCCATCTCGTTGCAATATCGGTATGAGTTGACGGGGGCGCTGTTTGCGGCGGCTCCCGAGCGTAGCGAAGGTTCCCCCGGAGGGGGAGCGCATCAAGGAGGAGTTTCATGATGAGGACTGCAATCGTAGCCGGCGCTTGTCTCGCCATCTGTCTGCTGAATCCCGACGCCCGGAGCGGGCCGAAAAAGGGTGCTCTCCAGCCGCGGCCCACCTTGAAAAAGGAGTCCACGCGGCAGAAGAAAATGACCAAGCAGGAGCAGATCCGGGCCTTTGTCAAAATGGTCCGGGAGCTGGGGAACGTGGGCAAGAGCTGCCGGCTCAAGGGCAAGGAGCTCAAGGGCAAGGTGCAGATCGTCAAGAGCTTCCCGGACCTCAAGGTCGAGGTCGTGACGTCCTTCCCGGACCTGAAGGTCCAGTGGGTCACGTCCTTTCCGGACTCGTGCGGCAAGTGGCAGAAGGTGACGAGCTTCCCCGACTTCAAGATCGAGATTGTGACGTCCTTCCCGGACCTGAAAATCCAGGAGGTCACCTCCTTTCCGGGCGTGCCCTAGACTCCTTTGGCACGGAGATGAGACGTCGACTGCTGCGTTGGGGAGTACTCCTGCTGCCGCTGCTGTTCACGGGCGGCGGGTGGTCCTGTGGAAAACGAACGCGCGAACGCGGGGCGGCGAGTTCCGTGCGCAAGGCCGGGCCGTACACACTGCCTCCCGGGACCAGGCTCCCGGTGGCTCGTCCGGCAGCGGCGCTGCTCGACGCGGTGGACTTGGCGGTTGGGCCGAGCGCGGTCTTTGTCCGTGGTCGACCGGTCATGAAGCTCGTCAACGGCAAGGTGCATGTCCGCGACAAGCGAGATGGTCCGGACGGGTTCTTTCTCGATCCGCTCTTTGTTCAGCTCAAGAAGGAGGCGCATCAGCTGAAGGCGGCCGCGCGCGCCAGCGGAACGCGTTTCGCCGGCCGCATGGTCCTGCTTCTGCATGAGGCGTTGAGCTATCGCCTGCTGGCGGAGCTGCTGTACACGGCCAACCAGGCGGAGTTCAAGTCCTTCCAGCTCACGTTCCGCCAGGCGCAGGGAGGGCTGACCGCGGTGAACATCGACACTCCACGCCTGGGCGGTCAGAGGATGTCCGGCGGCCGAGTGCTTGCCGCCCAGGGCGTGTCCGTGGTGCAGGGACCGCGAGGAGGCCGCGCCGAGAAGGCTGTCGCGGCGCTGGCTCTGGGGCTGCGGCGGTATCCGCTGTGGCGGGGATGGTCCCTGGCCGATTGCCCCGGCTCCGCCGTGGACCGCTCGGGCAGCCCGGAGTACGGGAAAAGGCTGCTGGAGCTCACCGCTCTCTCTCGGTCGAACAAGAACGGCGCTGGCGCGCAGCCGCGCCCGCGGTCTTCGCCGACGGCTGCGTCCACCCCCGTCACCAAATCCGCGCCCCGGACGACGCGAGCCTTTCCGTGCAGGCGCCGGCGCACCGGCGGTGTTTACGGACCCATCGGTGTGCTCGTCTCAATCGACCCACAGGGAAGAGTGGACAGGGTAGCGGTCCACGGGGCGGATTCCCGGATGTTGAACTGTTGCATCCGTCCGTGGCTGTCGCGCATCACGTTCAATCCTCGCGCAGTGCCGGGTGGCACCTACTCCTTCGTGTTGCAAAAGGGCGAGAACAAGGAACGCGATCCACTCCCCGGATCGTCGGACCTGAAGCCCCTCCCGCGAGAGGTCCCAGGCTGTCTGTGGAGCCCGCTCAACCTGAGCGTCGTGGTCGCACAAAAGGGGTACTACGTGAAATCTCAGCTCGGCAGCGAGCACCCGAAAAAAGTGCCCAAGCGCGGGCACCTGAGCTTCACGCAACTGCCGCAGGCGGAGGCGATACAGGCCCTGCAACGCCACCTGTGGCACCTCTACTCCGAGAAATACAGCGCACCGACCCATTGGAGATACGACGACGAGGAGCGGGCCCAGGTGACCTTGATCGCAGAGCCCGAGGTCCCCTATGGAAAGGTGATCGCGGTGATCCAGGCGCTCCGGGAGGCCCCTCCGGGCAGGGACGCGCCGCCCTGCCGCAAGCTGTTCGACAAGCAGACCCGCAGGTGGCGTGTCGATCCGCGCAGCCGTCACCGGTGCATGTACCACCGGATCACCCTCGCCCTCGGCAGCTCCTGAGAACAACCCACGAGCGCGAGGCGCACCGCCCTCCGTAAAACCAAAATCCGAAAATCCCTCACCGCGGAATCCCCCAGCGAGGTTGATCACCCATGCGAATTCCCCGAGCTGACGACTTCCTCTTCGCCGCGTGAGCTTGGAAAAAAGATCCTGGAGCTCGAATCGAGTCTAGCGCGTCCAGACGCGCAGGAGCTTGGCGTTGACGCGCTTGGTGAGCTGTGACGCCTCGGCGACGATCTTCTTGTCTTTGATGGACTTGATGATGACCCCGCCCTTCGGCATGGGTTGTTTGGTCTTGGGATCCAGGAGCACGCCGTAGCTGCCCGCATACAGCCCCCAGGTGCTGGGGCAGGTGGCGTGGATCACGAGCTTTCCGCCCTTGACCTGCTGCTTGGTGATGCCGCAGTTCGTGGGACGTCGAATGGGCGCCGGCTTGGGCGGACGCCGGCGGACCTCGATGGGCTCCCTCCCGTTCACGATGGAGCCGTCACCGCCCTGCGCCAGCGCCGTACCCGCCACACCGCCCCCCAGGGCCAACACCGCCGCGGCCGCTGCCGCCCGGAACATCTTTCTCAGGGTCGAGCCGCTCAGCCGCTCGGGCGAGAACACCGCGTCGGTCTCCCCGTGCACGTGCAGCCGCAGCCGCTTGCCATTGACGACCAGCTCGTCCTGGTCCCGCAGGATCACCGGCATGCCCGTTGGCGCGTCCAGGGAGCGCCCCCCGCGCTCCACCTGCACCGGGCCCGCGCCCTTGCCCCGCAGCAGCACCAGCTCGTTGTCCGCGGACACCCAGAGCGCGAAGTGCTCCGGCTCCTCCACCATCCACTGCACGGCCCCCTCCCGGTCCAGGGCGAGCCCGGGCTCGCCCCCCGGCAGCGCTACGCAGCGCACGTAACGCTCGTCCTCCTCCTCCTCCTGGGCGTGAAACAGCTCCTCCAGGCAGATCTCCTTTGGTCCGATCATGGCGCGCTCCTTGGTGGTCGTTCCTCGGGATTATCTCCGGATCGGAGGGGAGATTCAACGCGGGATTAGACGTGGGACTAGACGTGTGGGATTGGTGGCGGGACCACTGGAACGCTAGCGGACCCAGAACCGCACCGCCGTGGCCTTGACGCGGTTTTTCTGCTGGGTGGCCTCGACGACGACCTTGGTGCCTTTGACGGACTTGACAGTGACCGCGCCCTTCGGGATGGCGCGCTTGGTCTTGAGATCGATCAAGGTCCCATGCAGCCCCACGTAGAGCCCCCGCTTACGCGGACAGGTGACGTAGACCCTCAGGGCCTTTCCGCGGCTGGTCCGCTGCCGGTCGATGACGCAGTCCAGCGGTTCGCGGGCCGCAACCCGGGGCGGGCGCACGCGCACCTCGATGGGCGGGCGGCCGTCCACCTCGAGCAGGCCGTTGACGCCCTGGGCCGCGGCGTTGGTGGCCGCCGCGCCGCCCAGGGCCAAGGTGGCGGCCGCCGCGGCGGCGCGCACCAGGCGTCCCAGGGCCGAGCCGCTGAGCCGCTCCGGCTCCCAGACCGCTTCGGTCTCTCCGTGCACGTGGAGTCGCAGCCGACGGCCGTTGATCAGCAGCTCGTCCTGGTCGAGCAGGATCACCGGCTTGCCCGCCGGGGCCTCCAGGGCTCTTCCACCGCGCTCAACCGTGATCGGCCCCGCGTTGTGGTTCCGGTGCAGGGCTAGCTGATTGTCGCCGGTCACCCAGAGCCCGAAGTGCTCCGGCTCCTCCACCATCCACTGCACCGCCCCCTCCCGGTCCAAGGCCAGCCCGGGCTCCCCGCCCGGCAGCGCCACGCAGCGCACGTACCGCTCGTCCTCCTCCTCCTCCGCGTGAAACAGCTCCTCCAAACAGATCTCCACGGGTCCGATCATGGCGCGCTCCTGTGTCTGTATTCGCCCAGGATTATCCCTAAAATTGCCCGCGGGGACAATGCCTGTCCGCGACAGTTCAGCATCGGGTGGCGATTCTCGCGATACGCGGAGATGATCAGCTGGCCGCAGCAAGTCACAGGACCTAGTCAATATGAAGTGAACGGCTCCGAGTTCGCAAATCCGTAGGTTACACTGCGAATTCGGAGAAACCCGTAGCGCAGAGCTACATACGAAAGGGAGCCGGGGATGGGTTCACAGTCGCCGCTGAGCACGCACTCGACCCGCTCGCCTTCGAGGCCGCAGCGTCCGTCCATGGTCGACGACTCGCTGCCCTCACAGGCTGATATCGGCAGCATCCCGAGGAGCAGCAGGCACGCTCCCAAGTGCTCGGCTCGATGGATCGCACCGCCTGGGGTCACGACAGCATTGCGCGTGAGAACTTCCATGGCGATCGAGAATCCTCGCGTGAAGTATCCTGCCTTCCCAGAGCGTTGGTCAAGACTGGGCTCAAACTGGGCTCCTCGGCTGGGTCAGTACTTGAACGAAGGTCCGTTTTCCAGCATGATTTGTTTCATGCTCGAAACGCGACACTGGGCTCCACCGCGCCCTTTGGGTGATGGCACAGCTCGGCACCTCCGACCGTCATTGGCGGCATCGCTGGAGCCGGGGCCAATGCAACCGACGTCTGACGCCTGGATTTCCCCATCCTCGGCGGAGCACCTGCGGAAGCTGATTCGCCTGATGATGGGCCTTGCGGTCGTCACCTGGGCGTGGGCAGGCGGGGGCTGCTCAAGGTCTGGAGGCGGCGATGGACCCGGCATGGACGGTGGCGCCGATGCCGCGATCACCGACGCCCGGGTGGATGCGACGACCGATCCAGTCGACGGTGGAGACGGCCAGGTCGACGGTTCACCGGACAGAAGTCAGCAGACGATTCTCGGCGGTCGATTCAACGCCGAGGTCTACCGGGATGGGCTATCCGTAGCGGCCTGGATCAACTTCTACGAGGAGCCCCCGGTCCGGACCACCGTCCTTTATCAGCTGGGCGAGGTGGCTGCGCAAACAGCGCTGAGCTACCTGCAGATCGGCATCACCGCCCACCGACACATCGAATGGGCCGATCCCCAGAGTGACCCCCACCTGTCCAACCTGATCCAGTTCCTCAATGACGCGCGATCCCATGGCTTTGGCGTAGTGATCAATCTGGCCAACCCCTGCGTGGTGCCCAATGATGTGATTCCGGAGTCCCTTGAGCTGAAGTATCAAAGCTACTGTGGGCGACGCAAAGAGGAAGCCCCGTGGCCGATTCCCTATGAGCCGCTGCAGTCCAACTGGAAGCAGGAGGCGATACGCTGGTACGGGGAGATCATCACGCAGATCGAGTCTCAGGTGCCCGACGCCGCGACGTCGGTGGTGGTGGTTGCCAACGGCAACGTCCGAAATCCGTACGGTGCGGAGTTTCGTTTGGACACCGAGAACCCGCACCTCGCATGGGTCCAGGAGTACCTGGAGGCGCTGATCCCGGCGTTGGCAGATCTGACGCAGCTCCGGATTGGCATTCAGACACGCCCCTATCTGGAAAAATACGATGCTGACTGGCCCCGCAAGTACGAGTTTCTGGACAACATCCCCGCCATTGTGAAAGCCCAGACCGACTTCCTGGCGATCACCTCGTACACGACCGGAGAGCCGTCCCACATCGCTGACCGGCTGGGTGGTCTGCTGCACAAGGCGATGCTGACGGACTTTGGCCTGCATGATCCGGACGGCCTGCCGGAGTCGGAGATACTGCAGTGGCATTTTGCGCAGATGCAACAGCTTCAGCTCTACCCGGGCGGGTGGTTCTGGGCATTGCGCGATGAACACAATGCAGTGGGGGACCTGATCAAGCGGGGGATCTGGCGCAGCGCTGTACACGCTGACGGAGGCTTCAAGCAAGCAGCCGTCCAGGCCATCAACGATTATTCTACGGGCCTGTGATCCAGAGAGAATTCACGGCGGCCTCGTGTAGGTCACGCGCGGGATCTACGCGGATCAACCGGCGGGCACCTTCGGGCGGCTCATCGTCAGGCTGCCAGAGGAAAGAACCGGGCAAGGCGGCCGTGCGATCAGCGCCCAGTGCAAGCCAGGGCTCGCCGATTGCGGCAGCCTGCGTGTTGAGGGGAGCTTGATCGCGGGGAACCAGGAGCTTTCAATCCTGGTGGGAGGCCCGTCCTGTATCGAAAGACGAACGCCCCGCCCTTGCTACCCAATCCTGGGCATGAGGGCCCACTTGACGAACCAGGCGCCGCTTTCGGCGTCGAGGCAGACGATGCCGCCGTTCTGGAACCGGAGCACGCGACGCTCGGCGTCGCCGACGAGCAGGTGTCCGGTGAGGCGCTCCAGAAACGGCAGGTGGCCGACGAGCATGAGCTGGGCGGTGGGGTCGAGCGCGTCGGCCGGGGCAACGACGTCGTCCAGCGGGGCGAGGCCGCTCCGGGCGTGGAGGCCGCCGGTGGGCACGAGGTACTTGCCGAGGAGCTGCGCGGTTTGGGCCGCGCGCGCCTTGCCGCTGTGCTCGATGCGGGCGACGGTCACGTTGTAGCCCGCCGCCACGTCAGCGATGCGTTCCACGTCGGCGATGCCTTCCGGGGAGAGGCCCTGCTCGGGGTCCTGGTCCTTGGGCAGTGAGAGCCCATGCTGCACGAGGTAGAGCGCCATGACGATTCCTCCTAGGCCTTGGGGTTCTTCAGGCCGGACTGGAGCTTGTTGCGGACCTCACGCAGGGCGCGCTTGGGCAGCTCGGCGCGGTGCGTGTGCAGGAACGACTCCACGGCTTCTCGGTCGGGAGCGATCAGCGCGCGCAGGCGTCGGTCGATGTCGGCTGCCAGTTTTTTCATGGCGCGCGACCGGCCTCCCTAGCTGCCGGGGGGTGGGGGCGGGACCGGCAGGCTCCCCGGGGGGCGGGGTGTGCCGGGGGCCTCGGGCGCCGGAGGGGGCACTGCCGGCCGGGTCCCGGGAGTCGTGCCCTTGGCTGGGGGACGGGCCTGGGGCGATGGACTCACGGGCGGCAGCGGGCGCGCCGGTTCGAGGGGGCGCAGCGGGCGCAGCGGTTCGAGGGGGCGGGGGGGGAGCGCGCGGCCGCGGCGGCGGCCGAAGATCTGGAAGTGGCCCTGCACGGCCACGACCCAGATGTGGTTCTTTTCGAAGGAGAAGAAGTCCCCGGGATCGTCCAGTACCGGGTGCCAGTAGTTGTACTCCGCCAGGATGGAGAGGAACCGCTTGATCTTCACCTTGATCCCCACGTTCACCGTCACCATGTGATCGCCGTGACCCTTGCGGCCGGTAAAGTCCTGGCCCGCCTCTGCCTCCTCGTCCCGACCGTAGATGAAGTACATGCTGTAGCCGCCGGCGACGTAGGGCGTGACGCGGCCGCCGATGTCGTAGCTCATGTGCAGCGACAGGGGGACGTGCAGCAGGAACGCATCCTTGCCGCCGCCCACGTCCTTGGCGATGCCGACACCGGCGAGCACGCTCAGGGCGAAGGGGCTCTTGGGCGGCACCAGGTTGATCTTGGTGTCCACCTGGGCGCCGGCGAGATAGAAGAGCTTGAGGCCCAGGTCGAGCCGGTCGGTGAGCCCGAGCCGCGCGTGGATGTGCAGCGGGATGTTGGAGAAGGCCACGCCCGGGCCGCCGTCCTCGCTCTCGGCGCGCATCTTGATCGTCTTGTTGTAGATGAAGCCCGGGCCCAGGGTGACGTGGAGGTGGCCCTTGCGCGCCGGGCGGGCGGTCTGGAGCTGGCCGAAACCGCAGCCGGCGGCTCCGACAGCGATCAGTGCGAGAGCCAGGGCCGGGGCATTCGGCAGGGGGCATCGCAGCACAGCGCCTCCCATCACAGCGCCTCCAGGGCGGCCGCGATGTCGTCGGCAGTGCTGTGCTGGTCGCAGATCTGCCGGAACTGGTCGCGGGTCAGGGGCGGCACGGTGCCGCGGATGCGCACCTCCCGCATCTCCTCGACTAGGAGGAGGTAGTGGTGGTCCAGCACGTCTCGGACCTCACACATGTGGTCGCCGCTGGCGAAGGTCGGCACATAGCCCTCCACGAACTCGGCGTGGATGCGGTACACCTTCACGCCCAGCACGGCCCAGTACAGGATCTCACCGGTCTGCAGCACCCCTACCGGGGTGATCACGCGCGGATCCTTGAGTACGTCGACGTTGGTCTTCCAGTCTGCGAGCCACAGGTTGGCCCGGTCCACACAGTCCGTGATGGGGTAGTCCTCGGTTTCCTCGGTGAGCAGGTACTCCGCCGGATCCAGCCCCACGGCCCGGGCGGACACGATGTAGATGCCGTAGACCAGCCGGGTGATGTCCTGCAGCTCTTCGGCCAGGGTGAGGGTCGACTCGACTCCGTCTTCGTTGAGCCGGTGGGTGGCGTTCAAAAAGCCGGTGCCCAGCACCGCGTGCAGCATCGTCTCCAGGAAGCGGTACGCCCGGGCGGTGCGCAGGTAGAACGAGGGGAAGGGCTCCACCGGGAACTTGGGGTACACGTCCACCGGGGTGGGCTCCACCGCTGATCCGACGCCGCCGAACACCGTGATCTGCTTGGCGTGGGTCTCCCGGGTCTGGGTGATGAGCGACTTGAACGTCTCGATCAGCTTCTCCTTGTAGGCCTTGGTCAAAAGCAGGTTGTCGCTCTCCGGGAGCTCCTCGGGCACCAGCAGGGTCTCCAGGGCGTAGAGCTGGTAGTCGTACCACCCCGACGTGCCGTCCGGCTCGAGGTCGAGCAGGTGGCCGCGGATGGCGTTGATCAGCACGTCGATCAGGTTCACGTCGGCCGGCGGGTCGGACGTACAGAAGGTGTCGTTGAAGAACTCGCTGTCCTTGGCCCGGGACGCCGGCACCAGGGCGAACCAGACGCCCTGGCACACGAAGGGGGCCTGGTTCTCGGCCAGGAAGTCGCTCCGGATGGCCGCCACGTCCTCCAGGGAGGCCACCCCGTTCACGTAGTCGAACAGGCTCGCCGCGGTGTAGCTCACGTAGGGGTTGGTGAGCCCGGCGTAGAGCGCGACGTATCCCTCGTACCGGATGCGCAGGCTCGAGGCGTCCTCCATCACCGCGGCCATGGCGGCGAAGCGGCCGATCTCTTCCACGGAGGTGTTCCCCAGGCTGCCGCGGTTCTGCAGGAAGCGATCCTGGATGAAGACCTCCCGCAGGGTTTCGTTCCAGGTGTAAAAGCTCATGGGGGTGTAGTTGAGCAGCTCGCCCGTGAAGTCGTCCGCCGCGTCCTGGGCCGCGCCGAGCACGGCCGCGTCGATGCCCAGCCCGGAGACGTCAGTGCCGCCCGAAATCAGGGCCCCCAGCACGAACACCAGGGCGCTCTGCAGGTGGACCCGCTGGGCCGCCGTGGCGCTGGCGTCGGCCGTGTGCAGGGCGGTGGCGAGGTCCAGCAGGAACTGGCGCTTGGACTCGTAGACCGCGGGCACGCCGTCCTGGACCCCCACTTCGATGGCGGCGTACAGGCCGTCGTTGAAGGGCTTCAGGGTGCCGTTGACCACCTCCATGGAGGGGATCGTGTCGCCTCCCGTGACCGAGATGGCCTCCAGCGCGGCGCCCCGGCCCGGGAAGAGCTGGTCGGCGAGGGTCTGCTGGCTCTCGTCGAACTCCACCACGTCGAGCTTGGTGACCGAGCAGCTCATGTTCACGCTGAGGTCGCAGCTGCCGTAGCTGACGGTCGTCATCAGGCCGGGGTCGCACACCTGGTGCTTGTCCTCGATCACGTCGTCTTCGATCTCCGGATCCTTGAACAGCTCCTCCAGGGTGGAGTCCTTGGCCACCACCCCCAGGGTGTCCAGCGGCCCCAGGCAGGCCGTGATCAGGAGCAGCGCCGCGCCGAGCAGCGCAAAGCGATAGATTTTCAGGCTCATGGGTTTCCTCGCGTGACCTGTTGAATCACTGTGCTCCCCGTGTACGCAAGATCCGTTCCTGGCTCGAAGGATATCAGAACAATTCCCGACGCTCCAGGCCCTCGCGAGGAATTGCGGCCCGCCGCCGTTTACACCGGATCGGCACCACGGTCCGGAACCGCGACAGCCGCGTCGCGGTTGGTCGCAAATCCGACCTTGTCTGCGCCTCGGTGACGACAATTCCCCTTGTCCTGCCGATTTGGTGGAGTATTACTGACACATGTTCGATACCGCCCAGCTCGAAATGGCCTGTCGCGTGCTCGAGGCGCTGGAGCAGCCCCTCGAGCTGCGGCTCAACCCCGGCCCTGATCGGAGCGACGTGTTCTCCCGGGCGCTCTACCGGGTGGCCGAACAGCTGGTACTTGCGGGCGGATCCAAGCTGAAGCTGGTGGAGGTCGATCCAGGGCCCGAGTCTGACGCGCGCCCGTCCCTGACGGTGGGTCACGTGCGCTACTGCGCCGTGCCCTTCGGCCCGGAGCTGGAGCCCTTCCTGGAGCTGCTCGTGGCGCTGTCCCGCGCGGAGGGGCCGCCGCCCGGGGAGCAGCTCGCCCCGGCGTCGCTCCAGGTGATGATGGCGCCCACCTGCCCCAACTGCCCGCGGGTGGTGGCGGCCTGCGCCCAGGTCGTCGCCTCCCGACCCCAGGTGGGCCTCGAGGTGGTGGATGTCCAGTATTTCCGGGAGCTCGCCGGCAACGTGAAGTCCGTGCCCACGGTCATCATCGACGGCGCCCGCACCGTGGTCGGAGCGCTGGGTTCGGCCGAGCTGCTCGAGCTCCTCCGGGAGCGCAGCAGCGCCGGCTACGTGCAGAGCTCGCTGTCGTCCATGATCGAGAACGGTCGGTTCGCCGACGCGGTGCCGCTGCTCACCTCTGCGCCGGGCTGCATCGCCCTGGCCGTGCTCATGAAGCAGGGCACCATGCAGGAGCGCATCGGGCTGCTGCTCGCCGTGGAGGAGGCCCTCGCGGCCGATCCCCACGCCCTGGACAGCGCGCTGCCCCACGTGCTCCCCCTCGCCGAGGAAGCCGACGCCAACCTCAGAGGCGACGCCGCCGATCTGCTCGGACGCATCGGCGCCCCCGGCGCCCGGGACGCGCTCACCACGCTCCTGTCCGACGACAACCCCGACGTCCGCGACGTGGCCGCCGACGCCCTGGAGATGCTCAGGCAGCCGTCCTAGCCCGCGGACATTGTCCAGATCAATGTCAGGCAGGGAGCCCCAGACCGCTCGGCGCGGAGCCCGCCCCGAGAGCTTCCGCTTGGGATTGAATCGCGCGCGGTGACGGAGGATACTGGCTCAGGCACAGGCATATGGCGCAGTCGGCGCGTCGGGACGTGGGCAATCAGCCCGGGAGGACGAATCATGTGGAGATCATCGGACAACCGCGGACAGCGGGCGTGCATCGTCGCGTTGGCGTTGCTGCTCGCCTCCGGGTGCGGCAGCGATCCCGGGGGCGGGGAGAACAACAACGAGCTGAACAACAACGCCGGTGGGCCGCAATGCGGCGACGGCGTGGTGGAAGGGCTCGAGGAGTGCGACGACGGGGAGGCCAACAGCGACACCACGCCGGACGCCTGCCGCACCGACTGTGTCGAGGCGCGGTGCGGCGACGGCGTGACGGACACGGATGAGGAGTGTGACGACGGCCCGGGCAACAGCGACGGGCTGGCCACCGCCTGCCGCACCGACTGCTCGCTCCCGGTGTGCGGGGACGGCGTGATCGATCCGGCCTTTGGCGAGTCGTGCGACGACGGGAACTTCGCGGCCGGGGACGGCTGCAACCCCGACTGTCAGGTGGAGATGTGCGGCAACGGCATCGTGGACGTGGACGAGGTCTGCGACGACGGCAATGTGCTCGCCGGTGACGGCTGCTCGCCGGACTGCCGCTCGAACGAGACCTGCGGCAACGGCGTGGTGGACGTGGTCAACGGCGAGGCCTGCGACGCCGGCGGCGCCAACGCCGACACCCCCAACGCCCTCTGCCGCACGGACTGCACCCCGCGACGCTGCGGGGACGGAATCCTGGACGACCAGGCCTTCGAGCTCTGCGACGACGCCAACACCGCCTCGGGAGACGGCTGCTCCACGGTCTGCTCCGTGGAGGCCCACTGGGTCTGCACCGGCCAGCCGAGCGCCTGCGCCTGCGCGCCCTACTTCCAGGACTCCGAGTGCGGGACCTGCGTGGTGTTCGTGGACCCGTCCGCGTCCATCACCCAGCGAGACGGCGAGAGCTGGGCCACGGCCTACGCCGGCCTCCAGCCGGCCCTGGACACGGCCGCCGCCCAGGGAGTCCCCTGCGAGGTCTGGGTGGTCGCCGGGGTGTACGACATCTATCAGACGAGCGCCAACGACACCATCTTGCTCCGGACCAACGTGGCCCTGTACGGCGGCTTTCTGGGCACCGAGACCGAGCGCACTCAGCGGACCTGGCAGACCAATGTCACCCAGTTCCTGGGCACCAACGTGCATCGCGTCTTCCTCGCCCCGGGCGTTTCCAACGCGCGGGTGGACGGTATCACCGTGACCGACGCCGGGTTCTCTTTGCCCGGCGCGGCGCTGAACGCGACCTTTTCGGAGGTGACGCTGGAGAACTGCCGCCTCGAGCAGTCCTACGGGATCGACACCGGCGGCGCGATCTACGCGGCCGACACGGAGCTGACCCTCACGAACGTACAGATTGTACAGTCGAACATCGGAGGGACGTTGTTCAGCCTGTTCGGCGGCGCGATCTTCGCTTCGGACTCCACGCTCTGGCTCACCGACGTCCTCGTCGACACGGCGTCAGGCGCTGACATCGGTGGCGGCCTCTATGCCACCCAGTGCACGGTGGACATCCAGAGCTCCCGCTTCGAGCTCAACCAGGTCGGTTACTACGGAGGCGCGATTCGGGCCGAGGACTCCGACGTCACGATCCACGACTCGGTGTTCTACAACAACGTCGGCGGCCAGGAAGGGGGCGCCGTCTCGGCGGTCGCCGGCACGCTGCAGGTGACGGATTCGCTTTTCCTCCGCAACGGCACGGGCCAGGGGAGCGGGGGAGCGATCCACGCCACGAACGGGCCGACCCTGGACAACGTCCGGTTCGTGGAGAACTCGCGGACGTTGCTCTTGCCCCCCAGTGACGGGGGTGGGGCCGTGTACACAGACGGCGGGGCGACCATCCTGGGCTGCACCTTCGAGGGGAACACCGTGGCCGGCTCGGGGTTTGGGTCGAGCGTAGGCGGGATTGCCAATGTCTATTCGGCCTCGGTTACCAATAGCTGGTTCCTCGGCAACCGGGCATCCACCCGGTTCGCGGGCCTGGTGAACCGCTACCAGCTGACCCAGGTGGCCAACAACGTGTTCGCCTACAATTCGGCGCCGGACAGCACGTCCTTGTACGCGGCCAATGCCTGGGGCACCACCACCACGGTGACCAACTGCACCTTCTACGCGAACGAGGCGACCGGCGGCCTCTGGTCGGCCTCTGTGGCCAACGCCGACACCGGCGACTTCGCCCTGCAGAACTGCATCCTGTGGGGCAACTCGTCCCCGGCGCTGGTGGCCAACGGCGGCACCGTCACCGTGGCGCACTCCCTCGTGGAGGGGGGCTGGGCAGGGACGGGCAACCTGTCGGTGGACCCGCAGCTCGCCGGCGTGCCCCGGGACGCCGGGACCGGCTGGACCGCCAGCTCCTGGGACCCCACGACGCTCCGGACCACCTTCACGGACCAGGCCAAGGCCTGGACCCCCGGCGACCTCGTGGGCCTGGTGCTGGTCGCGAACTCGAGCTCTGCGTTCCACATCCAGCAAGTGCACCGGCGGATCGCGGCGAACACGGCGACCGCGGTCGAGGTCTACGGCGACCACACCGCGCTGAACCTGGCGACCGCCTACGAGATCATCGATCTCCGCCCGGGCGCCTCGTCCCCGGCCATCGACACCGCGGACGACTCCGTGGCCACGGCCACCGATCTGGGCGGCAACCCGCGGGTCGACATCGCCGGCGTGGGCACCACGGGGACCAGCGCCGACATGGGCGCGTTCGAGTATCAATAGTCGCGAGCGTGCCCGGAGGGGACGTGAGCGTCACCGGCGGTCACTCCCACTCGATGGTGCCGGGGGGCTTGGACGTGACGTCGATGGCCAGGGCGCAGACACCTTCGAGGGCCATGATCTCTTCGCGGAGCTCGTCCAGCAGCGCCCGGGGCAGCCGCGCCGTGCGGGCGGTCATGGCGCGCACGGAGAGCACGGGCCGCACCACCACCAGCTCGCCCTCGGCGCCGTTGATGCGCACGGGCACCAGCACCGTGGGGCACTGCCAGACCGTGCCCATCAGGTCGTGCCGGGCCAGGCCCCGCATGACTGCGTCATCGGCGAGCCGTAAGGTGTCCAGCCGCGCCCGGGTCAGCGGCGTGGCCACCGCCTCGGCCTTGGACTCGGTCGTCTTTCATCGCCCTTGAAACGAGCCATGTAAGACAATAATATCCAGAGCACTACAGAGGGAAGAAAACAGCGGCTCCTCATGCGGAACCGTCGCGGAGGAACGCACGCCGATGCTGTCGCCCGAAAGAAGCCAAACCGCGAACCGCAGCGGGCCGCACACAACACGCTGCGCACCGTGGATCACTGTTCTGCTGTCAGTCGCCATTGTCGCAGGGTCTTCCCGCCAGGCAGCGGCGCGATCCTACACCCGCACCGAGCTGGCAAAGAAGCACTACGCCGACGCAGAGCAACACTATCGCGCGGCGGAATTCGCTACGGCACTTCGCTCGTACCAGCTGGCGCACACGTACCGTCCGCTCCCTGCGTTCCTGTTTAACATCGCCCAATGCTACCGCGAGCTCGACAGATACGAGCGCGCGATCTTCTACTACAAGCTCTACCTACACCACGCGCCCAAGGCGACCAATCGGGAAGTGGTGGTCGCGATGATCACCCGGCTCCAAAAGAAGTGGAAGGTGAGGCAGGCGCTGCTTCGCGAGCAGCAGCGGGCCACGCTGCGGATCGCCTCCCAGCCAGCCGGGGCGAGGGTCTATCTCGATTCCACTAGGGGACCGCCCCTCGGTGTGACGCCCCTGACGACGCGGGTCAAGCCGGGCCGTCACATGGTTACCGTACGCCTTGCGGGTCACGACGACCTGCAGCGGTTGGTGGTGGTGAAACCGGGGCGCGAGCTTCAGGTGGACGCGGTGTTGGTCAAGAAGGGGGCCGTAGCTCCCCCCCCCAATCGCAGACTGACGGGCGGGCCGAAGCCGCAGGCGAGCCGCCTCACGGCACCGTACCGGCGCGGTTGGGCCATCGCCGGCTACACGCTCACGGCGGCGCTGGGAATCGCCGCGGTGTTAACAGGCGCTCTGACCCTGATCAAGGCCGACAGCTACTCCGAGATGTATGCCACGGACGAAGGGGCGGCCGAATTCAAGCGCGAGACGATTCGCCTGCGCACGGCCACGGACGTGCTCATCGGCGGGGCGGTCCTGAGCGCTCTGGTGACCACCACCGCGCTGATCATTGCGATGAGACGCTGGAAGCGGGAACGCCGTAACCGCGCGCGGTTGCTGTTCACACCCGCATGCACGGCCACCGGGTGCGTGATCGGCGCCGTAGGGAGGTTCTAGCATGCGCTGCTCCTCGCGGCGGCTCCTCCTGCTCACGCTGTCCGCGGCACTGTTCGCCGCCGGCGGTGGCGGCTGCACCTGGATCGTGGACCTGACACCCCGGCCCGACCCCGACGGCTCGACAAACAGCAACCATCCGGCAGACAGCACGGTCCCGCCGGACGGTGATGCGTCCACCACCACGGGCTGCGTCACCATGCATGAAGAGCTTCAGATCAACAGCGCCGTGGTGGACGGCGATCAAGATACCATCCGGGGTGTTGCCGGCGCATCCGGTGCGTTCCTGACCTGGGTGGATCGGAGCGGTACCCCGGGCAGCACCGGACTGTCGAACGTACTTACGGTGGAGCTCGCCTTCGATCCCGCAGCGCCCTTTCCGGCCGGCCAGATCGAGTCGACTCGCTACACGGGCGCCGGTGGCGACGAGGATTTCCCAGCGATCTACACCGGTGGGCTGTACTTCGTGGACACGGCCGGAGATTCCGACGTCTTCCGGGCAGACCTGGACGGCGCGTCGACTGCATGGAGCGGCGTGGGCACCGAAGCCGGCGTGCAGGACCAGCTCATCGGCGCTCCCACTGACGATCCCAACGAGCCCGTCGTGTGGCGACATGTCGTGAGTGGAACCGATTCCGACATCTACCTCGCCTGCGGCGCTCAGCAAGAGGAGGTCACCAGCGGGCAGACCGGCCTCCAGGACGAGCCCGGAGTCCAGTCCACCGGCGCCGGAGACGGCATTGTCGTCTGGTCCGATCGCTCGGCGACCCACGCCGCGGTGCGCTACCGGCCGTTCTTCGACTGCGCCTTCACGTCCCAGTCGGACTTGCTCAGCTCCCGACAGAACGATGCGGGCCAGCCCGCCGGACAGAGCAAACCAGCCGTGGGCGGCGGCTTCTCCACCTCGGTCGGCAGTGCCCCCTACCTCGTTGTCTGGGAGGACGCCAGCCAGCTCGGTCCGGACTTCTTCCCCAGCGGCCTGCGCGGTCACCCGATCAGCAGCACCGGTATCCCCACCGGCAGCGAGATCCAGATCAATACCACCATTGAGGGGGCCCAGCGGGAACCCCGGGTGGGGCAGATCCTGTACACCCGGATGAGCGCCACGGAGAACGCCTTCCTCGTGGTCTGGCAGAGCGCGGGCTCACACGACGATGGAGCCGACATCCGGGGCATCTTCCTGGATGCCGCCGGGGCCCCCATCTCCACGGAAGACTTTTTGATCAACACTGCCACGGCCGGCGACCAGACCCGCCCACTCCTGCTCGTGTCCCCGGATCACCGGTCTGTCTTCGTAGCCTGGGAGGATCACGGCGGCAACGGCACCGACTCCTTCGGCGCCGCCCTCCGCGGCCGGATGATCACCTTCGGCTCGACCGGTTGTAACTGACGACAAATCTCCGGCCCAGGGACTCTCCGACGCACTGCTCCTGGAAATCGACAACTCCATCAGAAGCCGCCGCGGAGCACGAGGCCGCAGCCAGTGGCGCCGCAGCCGGGCACCAGGAGGGTGGAGGTGCGCTCCCTGACCTTTTTGCGGGACAGGACGTACGCGAGAACGGTGCCCACGAGAAGGGTCGCGGAAACCCCGATCATCACGTCGGTCGTCAGGGCAAGCTTCTTGCCCTCCTTTCGAGCATCGTCGAGGCCCGGGTCGTCGGGGTCCATGTCCTTGTACGCGTTGTGCTTGCTCCCGGTCATGACACCGAAGGCCACGGCGGTGGCCCCGGCAGCCACCGTGAGCACGAGGCCGGTCCAGAAGAGCCATTTGTTCCGCCAGACGGTCCGCACCTCGGTGGAATCCTTCTTGACGATCACCGGCCTCGGGGCCGCCTGTTTGATCAGGGCCAGGTCTACGGCGAGATCCCGTCCGGCGCTCACGGCGATGGTTCGTCGCTTCTCCTGGTACCCCGTCCGGCGAACGATGATCTGGTGGGTGCCGACGGTGACCTTCAGGGCAGCCGGCGTGCGGCCGGCCAGCTTGTTATCCAGCAGGACTTCGGCGCCGCTCGGCGTGGAACTGATGGACACCGTTGACCGCTTGCCCTTCCACGCCGCTTCCGCTGCCTGCTGCTCGGCGATCTTTTTCTTCATCTCGATGATGGCGGCCAGCACGGCTTCCTTGTTGGGCGCCGTGGGAGCGTCCACCAGGTAGAGCCTGTAGTAGAACGCGGCCTTTTTGTAGTCTTTCAGCTGTCGGTAGCACTGGGCAATGTTGTACAGAAAGGCGGGATCCTGCTTGTACCGCATGCCCTTCTTGTACTCCTGCAAGGCCTGCTTGAACATGTACTGCTGGTAGTACTCCTCACCCTTCTGGAAGTGCGCCTTGGCCTTGGCCTTGGCGGATCCGTCAGACGCGCCAGGGCGCGCCGGCTCGGCCGGTGCCGCAATGGCTCCGGTGCCTACCAAAAGCGCGCTCATCACACAGAGGGTCCACCCGATCCGATTCATCAACAATCTCATCGCAATTGTTCCCTGGATTCCTCTAGCTGCTCGTCTGCCATTCTCCGCGCTGAGCCGTCCCAAGTCAATCCACGAACAGGGCCATCACCCCCGTGCGGTAGTGTCTTGCCCATTTGTAACCTGACCGATAGGATGGAACGTATGAAGTGCAGCGCTCTAGTGCTGACGCTGCTCCTAGGAGGCTGCTCCCTGATATACCCCTTCGAGCGGCTGGACGACGAAGCCGACGCGTCGCCTTTTCCGCTGTGCGACAACGGCGTGCTCGATCCGGGGGAGCAGTGCGATGGGGACGACCTCCAGGGGCAGACTTGCGAATCGCTGAGCTACGACGGTGGGGAGCTGCGCTGCGCTTGGGATTGTCGATACAACCTCGAGGCATGCGTAGGCGACGGCGCGTGCGGCAATGGGATCAGGGACCTCAATGAGGACTGCGAAGGCGACGACTTGAATTACGGGACCTGTGAGGGGACTGGATTCGGCTCCGGCGTCGTTTCCTGTTCGGTGGATTGTCGCCTGGACTACTCGCAGTGCTCCGACGTGCTCGCCCTGTTTGCTGAGTATCAGATCAACACGATCACCGCCGGCAACCAACACACGCCACGCGGAGATCAAGGTGTCATCGTGTGGGTCGACGAGAGCGGCATTCCCGATAACTCGGGCAGTAGCAACATCCGGTATCGGGATTTCGGGTCCGAGACCGACTTTGGGCAGATCGCGCATGTGGACGTCTCCGGGAACGAGGTCGAGCCGGTTGTTGTTGCATCGAATGGGATGGCATTTTTCTTCGTGGATTCGCGCCCGCAGTCGGCGGACCCGGATGGGCTCGGAGTGTTCGTCACGCACTGTGATGATTGGGAGTGCCCAAACGCCTCTACTGTCGACTTATCGTTCACGACCCAGCTTGTCTCACCACCGATGAGCGCTGGGGACCAGCACCAGGTGCGAGTCAGCCCCGTGCAGGGCCCCTTCGTGGTCTGGCGGGACACGTCTGCGCATCCCACGATCTACGCGGCGCGGTATCCGCCATTTATGATCACTGGCGAGGTCATCGCGGTGAGCACAGCCGTTGAAGGCGACCGTTCTGAGCCGACGGTCGCAGGCATGGACGTCGCACAGGATGACATCCGCGCGTTGGTTGCCTGGACAGAGTCTGCATCGGGCATGGCAAGCGCAATCTACTATCGCATTGGTGTCATGGGTGACTCTCCGCACTTGACGGGCTTCCTCGGAGACGAGGACTCGCTGAGCACCCACACCGGGGGTGACCAGTCGCAGCCGGCAGCAGCGGGGGTGGGGGGCAGGGACTACTGCTGGGATGTTGGGAGCTTGTTCATGGTCGTCTGGCGTGACGCCAGCGGTCAGGGAGAGGATCCGGATCAGGGTGGAATCCGGGGACGCCTCGTGGACGTTGACGGGCTGGCGCTGGGCGCCGAGCTCCAGATCAATACGACGACCGCGGGCGACCAGCGCCTCCCGCGCGTTCAGGCCTTCTACTCCCAGCTTGGGTGCCGCGTGCTCGTCGTTTGGGAAGATCACAGCGGCGCTGATCCGGACCCGGACGGCGCCGCCATTCGCGGACGATTGTTCGACATCCACGGCACACCGCTGGAGCGTAACGGATCCAGTGACGATTTCGTGATCAACCAGGGCACGGCCGGCGATCAACGCCATCCGTGGATTGTCACGAACTCGTGGGATACAATGATCGCCCACGTTCTTTGGGAGGACTGGAGCGAGACGGCGCCTGGCGCTGAGGGCTCCGAGATTATGGCGCGTCCCGTCTGCCTCCTCGACGCTGTCGACTGTCCCACTCTCAGCATCCAATTCTAACCAGCACAGGGCTCAGTTGCTGACGCCACGACAGGTGGCGTTACCGCCGGAGCTCGGCGGCGAGGCGGTCCAGCTGGCGTTGCATGGTTTCTTCAACCTGGGGGCTTGCCGCGCGGAACCGCTGCCGCTAGCCGCTACTCCCACTCGATGGTGCCGGGGGGCTTGGACGTGACGTCGATGGCGAGGCTGGAGACGCCGTCGATGGCCATGATCTCCTCGCGCAGCTCGTCCAGCAGGGCTTTCGGCAGCCGCGCGGTCCGGGCGGTCATGGCCCGCTCCGAGAGCACCGGGCGCACCACCACCAGCTCGCCCTCGGCGCCGTCGATGCGCACGGGCACGAGCACCGTGGGGCACTGCCAGACCGTG
>JBDRSE010000282.1:0-18324 GCA_043825095.1 bacterium | reverse complement strand
GGCGACAAAGGCGCTCGCGCGGTTGCCGTTGACGCCGTAGCTGTACTGCTCGATCACCTGGTCGGCGGGATCCGGAGGTACGTCGCCGGAGCATAGGGGGCCGGCGGTCTCCTCGCAGACGTAGAGCAGGCGGCCGGAGGGGTCGTACTTGTAGAAGTAGTCGCGCGGCACGCCGAGGACCGTCTCGGTCTCGCGCACGATTCGGCCGATGGCGTCGCGCTCGGTGACGTGCTCGTCGAAGAGGTCTTCGGTCACGGCGCCCACGAAGCTCGCGGTGAGCCGGTCCGACTCGCCGAAGCCGCTGATCACGCGGTCGGTGTCCACCGAGGGGCCGCCGCCCGACGAGGTGGCGGTGGTGGAGGTGGCGGTGACCAGCCCGTGGCCGGGATCCCGGGTGAGGGTGATGCCGCCGGCCGTGGCGTGGACGGCCGAGGTGAGCAGGCCGTCGGCGTGGACGGTGAGGTCGTGGTCGTGGCCGAAGTCGATGGTGGAGACGTCGCCGCCCGCGGAGACGGTGCGGCTGACGACCTGGTAGTCGGCGTTGTACTGCTGGGAGACCGCGCCGCTGACGCCGGTGCCTGCGCCGGGGAGGCCCGGGACCTCGCCCCACGCCGTGCTCACGAGCAGGAACCCGTCGTAGCCGTAGGTGAGGCGCAGGCCCTCGGCGGCGCCGGCGTCGGTGACGTCGATGGTCTTGACCTGGACGCCGCCCGGGTCGCTCGGGCTCGGGCTCTCGTAGCGGTAGCTGTAGGCGTAGCTGTAGGTGGTCCGGCCCGCGCCGTGGCCGCTCAGCACCGCGGCGCCGCTCAGGCGGCCCTCGGCGTTGTAAATCCGGTCCACGGCCGTGTCGGTGCGGAGCGGGACCGCGCCCGGGTCGCCGCTGCTCACGCCCGCGGCGTAGACGTCGTGGAGCACCGTGTCGAGCTTGCGGTCCAGGCGGTAGCCGTAGGACGTGACCGCGTGCTCGTCGGCGCCGAGCGTCGGAGGCGCGTAGCGCTCGGTGAGGTTCCAGTCGGTGAAGCCGAAGCCGTGCGTGTCGCTGCCGGGCGGGGTCACGCCGGTGACGTTTCCGTTGCCGTCGTAGCCGAAGCCAACCTCGTCGCCCCCCGGGAGCGTCACCGCGGTGGGCCGCCAGGCCCCGTCGCGGGAGACGTAGGTCGTCGTCCCGGCGAGGGCGTCCGCCGCGGCGAGGGGGCTCGTCACGGAGGCGAGGTGCCCGTCCGTCGGGTGGTACGTGTACGCCCACTCGCGCTCGTCAGCGCCGCCGGGGTTGTGGGTCACGAAGGCGATCCTCCCGTCCGCGTCGTAGGCTATAACGTCGACAGTCTGGACGTCGCTGCTATTGTTGCTCGTCACGGTGCTTGTTTTCATTTTCGCGCAAATGAAGCTGCAACAACACAGCAGATACAACCATGCCTGCCGTAGTCCATAGGGCCAGAAGGGTAATTATCACTGAACGAATGCCAGCTAAGCTTATCGTACCACCCACTACAATTACAACGGTGAGAATCCACCTTGATAGAATGTAGACCTTTCCAGATCGAAGCGGAGAGACATCACTGCCACATTCAGGGCATTTGATGAAAGAAGGTTGACAGTATCCACTGACCGATTTTCTTACTATTCTCCATTCAATCGATTGTCCGCAGCCTGGACAGGCTTTACTCAGTAATTTCATGCCATTAACCGCGCCTTTCAACGCTCAATGCTAGAACATTGGCTCTGTCATGGTTAGCACTGTGCATTCAAGGGCTCGGATAAGGACTGGGAATGTAGCGAGGTCCACAGTAGTTGTTGTTACACTCCCATTTCCATTGTGGATTGTCGGCAGGTTCTATTCTGTCCGGTTCAAAGGGTTCCCACGATTGCCACGAATACGCGATATCCCTAATGAGGTGGCCAACGGCTATCTTCGCTCCATAATTGCAGATCACCTTCGAACGATCGAATATACAAGCTATTGCTGCGGTGATCCCCCAACCGATCGTTTCAGGGCTAATTGACACTGTGAAACCCCAACCACCCTCTTTGTTGTCGGGTTCAGGCTCCGAATATCTCTGACCTATCCATTGCTTGGTCGCTGGATCGATGCACCCCTGTCCAGCAATGTCATATTGCGCATCTGTACCTAAACCTATGGGGTCGACTCTATTAACAGGATCGCCGAGTACATAGCCATAAACCAGGAATTCCCCTTTGGCCATTAGAATAGGATCCTTCGTCGTCCACCGCCCCACCTCCGGGTCGTAGTCCCTCGCGCCGAACCGCACCAGGCCGGTGTCGGCGTCTTGGATCCCGCCGGCGAAGCCGAAGGGCTGGAAGCCGGGGTTGGTGCGGGTGCTGGGGTCGACGCGGCCGAAGGCGTCGTAGTCGAGGCGCTGGGCGATGTCGCCGTTGGCCACGTTGACCACGAGGCGGACGCTGCCGAGGTGGTCGGTGACGAGGCGGTAGGTGTTGCCGCCCTTGATCATGAAGTCCGGGACGTGGGCGCGGGAGGCGTACACGAACCGGCTCGCGATGCCGTCCACGACGCCGGCGGCCGAGACGCTGAGCTCGGCCACGGGGTTCAGGCCGTCCTTGTAGAGGAAGGCCTGGACGAGCTGGCCGTTGACCTTCTTGCCGACGCGGCGGTTCCGGCCGTCGATGACGTAGCTGATGGTGGTGGGCGGGCCCGAGAATGGGACGATCTCCACGGTTCGGAGGTTGCCGTGGACGTCGTAGGCGTAGGTGGTGACGTCGTCCTCGGCGGGATCGACGGGGCTCGGCGAGGTCTTGGTGTGCAGCCGGCCGTCGGGGGTCCAGGCGTAGGTGTTGCCGCCGTAGGTGAGCAGCCGGTCCTGCGCGTCATAGTCGGTGATGAGCACGTTGGACACGCCGGCGACAAAGGCGCTCGCGCGGTTGCCGTTGACGCCGTAGCTGTACTGCTCGATCACCTGGTCGGCGGGATCCGGAGGTACGTCGCCGGAGCATAGGGGGCCGGCGGTCTCCTCGCAGACGTAGAGCAGGCGGCCCGAGGGATCGTACTTGTAGAAGTAGTCGCGCGGCACGCCGAGGACCGCCTCGGTCTTGCGCACGATACGGCCGATGGCGTCGCGCTCGGTGACGTGCTCGTCGAAGAGCTCCTCGGTCTCGGCGACCACGAAGCTCGCGGTGAGCCGGTCCAGCTCGCCGAAGCCGCTGATTGTGTGCGTGGTGCTCAGCGAAGCGCCGCCGGACTGCATGGTCGTGCCGGTGACGAGCCCATGGCCGGGATCCCGGGTGAGCGTGATCTCGCCGGCCGTGGCGTGGGTGGCCGAGGTGAGCAGGCCGTCCGCGTCGACAGTGAGGTCGTGGTGGAAGTCGATCGTCGAGACGTCGCCGCCCGCGGAGACGGTGCGGCTACTGACCTGGTAGTCGGCGTTGTAGGACTGGGAGACCGTGCCGCTCACGCCGGTGCCCTGGTAGCCGGGGACCGGGCCCCAGCTCGTGCTATTGAGCCAGAACCCGTCGTAGCCGTAGGTGAGGCGGAGGCCCTCGCCGCCGGCGCCGGTGACGTCGATCGTCTTGACCTGGACCCCCCCGACTTCGGCCGGGTCCTCGTAGCGATACGTGTAGCCGTAGGCGTAGGAGGTCTGGCTCGAGCCGTGGCCGCTCAGCACGGTCGCACCGCTGAGCCGGCCGTCGGCGTTGTAGGTCCGATCGACGGCCGTCACGGTCCATAGCGGGGTGCTGCTCGGGTCGCTGCTGTCAACGCCGGCGGCGTAGACCCGGTGGGACACCGTCTCGAGCTTGCGGTCCAGGCGGTAGGCGTAGGTGGTGGCCGCGTGCTCGTCCGCGACGAGCGTCGGGGGGTAGTAGGCGCCGGTGAGGTTGACGTCCGTGTAGTCGAAGCCGTGGGCTTGGCTGGCGGGAGGAGTTACGCCGGTGACGTTGCCGTTGCCGTCATAGTCCAGGGACAGCTCGTCGTTGCCCGGGAGCGTCACCGCGGTGGGCCGCCAGGCCCCGTCCCGGGCGCCGTAGCTCGTCGTCCCGGCGACCGCGTCGGAGGCGGCGAGGGGGCTCGTGAGGGCGGCGAGGTAGCCGTCCGTGGGGTGGTACGTGTACCTCCACTCGCGCGCGTCTGGCCCCGCGCCGCGGGTAATCTGCTCGATGCGTCCCTGGTCGTCATACGAGTAGAAGACCGGGTAAAGCCCGGTCACCTGACGCGACGTGACGCGGTTCTGCGCGTCCACCGTGGTCGTGGTCGTCCGCAAAGCCGGGGAGGTCGTGGTCCATGTGCTGACGTTGCGATCGAACTCGGTCGTGAACCTGCGGCCGTTGACTTCCACCGTGCGGGTCAGAACCGTCCAAGTCCTCGGATCGATCGGATCGGTGAACCCCGTTCGCTCGACCGATGAGCTCACCTCGAAGCGGTCCACGTTGTTGGGATCGCTCAGGTCGTCGGCATCGATCTGATCGGGTGTCTGTATGATCATCCGCTCTACGATGGGCGCCTGCATCCCGAACAGCGGGTCCGGCCCCTTCCAGGTGATCGTGCGCGAGCCGTCCGGAAAGGTCAACTCGGTCCGCCCGTCCTTGTCCTGCTCGGCCGAGGTGATGAGCTTGTCCGGATAGGCGGTGCTGCCCGGGAACAGGGTCTCGACGTGCTCGCCGCCGTTGCTCAGAAGCGTGTTGGAGTAGGTCGTGCTGTAGAATTCGTTTGCGTCCACCTTCGTGCTCCGTGTCACGGAGACTGTGCCGTCCACCTCCGTGCGCGTGAAGGTCTTGACGGTCTGGGTGCCGACTTGGACCTCCTCAAGGCGTCCGGTGTCCTGTTCGTAGAGGTAGTTGAACGTGCCCTTTCCATCTGTTCGCTGAGTCATCAGCCCCGAGTCGGTCGGCGTGTATGAGTCCGGCCGCCCACCCGAAGATGTCGTCCGGCTCCCCATTTCCCTTTTTTCTGATTTCCTTGTCGTCTTTTTCCATCTCGCTCTTCCCATTTCCGTGGCTCTCGCCACTGCAATGGAGGAGCGAATTAGTCCGGCATATTATCGCCTCAGAACGTCAAGTATTTAGGCGGGGTGCGCAGTTGTCATGGTGATCGTCCCTCCGATGCCGGAAGGCGTTGAGCACACCCCGTTTCCCCAGGTGGCCAACAGCTACCGGCCGGTGCTCGCCCCTCCGATGCCGGTAGGCGTTCGTCGCTGGTCCGAGCTGCACCTTTCGGAGGTGAGCAGCGTCCGAAACCGATGGTGCCGTGATCGCTGGATATCCCTGGTCCCTTTGGGGCCACCCAGTTTGATTTCCCAGTTTACTCTTGGAAAACGGGGCGGTTGCCGCTAGAGTGCCTTCGCCGTGGCGATTCTGACGGAGGTCCGCGGCGCACAGACGGAGGAACTGACCATGCGTAACCTAGTGCTGACCGGGATGGTGCTGCTCGTGGCTGGGATGGGCCTGGGCGTCCAGTCGGGCTGCTCGGCCAAGACCAGCTGCAACAAGATGAAAAAGAAGATGGACCAGTGCAGCGATCAGCTGTGGCGGGCCCTCGAGCCGCGCCTGCGCGGCCGGGCGCCGGAGAGCTGGCGGCAGAACAAGAACACGATGCACTACCGCTACTGTCAGAAGGTCAAGGGTCGGTACAAGCAGGCCAAGGCCATCAATGACTGCCTGGCCCAGAAGAGCTGCGCCAAGTTCGCCAACTGCTTCTGTCGGGCAGTGAAGAAGGATCCGAAGCGCTGCGGTAAGGTCAAGTGAGCTCTCCAATCGTTTGCCAACGTCGAGCAGCGGGGGATGGGATCAGGCCGGCGGCCTGTCTCGCCGCGCTGTTCGCAGCCGCGCTGTTCGCAGCCGCGTCGTTCGTGGCCGCGCTGTTCATGGTCTCGGTTTCTGGCTGCAGCCCTGACAAGCCTCAGCAGCTCGGTAAGAGCTGCGGCGGGGACTACGGGCCGTGCGCCAAGGGGCTGCGCTGCTCGGACAAGAAGAAGAAGTGCTACCTGCCGGTGGACTGCGAGCGGCTGGCCGTGCGGATCAAGGCCTGCGTGCCGGAGATCGTCGAGCTCTACGCCCCCAGCTCGAAGGCCCTGCCGCCCCGGAAGCGCGTGGACGTGATGGACAAGATCCGCGCGCACCTGACCACCGACGTGGTGGATCACTGCCGCTTCGACGCCGCCGCCTTCCGGAAGAAGCACTCCACCGCGCCGCCCCAGAAGAAGTCCTACGGCGAGGATCCCCAGGCGAAGGAGCTCAACGCGTGCCTGGGGCTGCAGGGGTGCAAGCCCTTTGCCCGCTGCTTCCTCGGGCTCGCGCGCCTGGTGGGTCCCGAGGCCGCCAATCCCAAGGACCCGAAGGTGTTCCCCGTGTTCCCTTCGCGCAAGGCGCCGATGCCCGACGGAGGGGCGCCGCCCGACAAACCCGTGCCGCCCGAGGGCATGGATGCGATGGAGCCGGCCACGGACGCGATGAAGCCGGCCGCGGAGGCGATGGGGAGCGCGCCGGAGGCGATGGGACGGCCCGCGCTCCCGGTGATGGGGAGGCCCGCGCCCATGGCGATGGGGATGCCCGCGCTCCCGACGATGGGGAGGCCTGCGCCTCGGCCCGCTCCGCGGTAACAAGACTACGAAAAGAGAAGAGGAGATCGAGCACGAGCACGTGTACGAGCACGTGTACGGCTTGGCCTGGGCGCTTTCGCGCCTTGGGAGCCTGTGTGCTTGCACGGCTTGGCCTGGGCTTTTGCGCGCCTTGGGAGCCAGTGCGCAGGCGCGGCTACGAAGTGGGGGGGAGGGCGTGATATGATGTCGCGCGAGAGGTGGGAGATGAAGAAGTGTGTTTGTTTGCTCGGCTTGATGTGTGGGGTGCTCGGGGGAGGAGGGGAGGCGCGCGCGCAGGTGACCGAGCTGAGCTATGACGACGGGACGCCGTCGGGGTCGGTGATGCTGTCGCCGGGGGATATCGAGGTGGTGCGGTTCGCGGTGGAGCACCCGGCCACGGTGCTGACCTTGCGGCTGCACTTCGGCGTGGCGAGCGGGGACGCCACGGTGATGATCTGGGCGGACAACGGGGGCAACGCGCCGGACCCGGACACGGTGCTGTGGAGCGGGGTGGTGACGCCGGTGGCCGGCGAGTGGACCGAGATCGACGTGAGCGGGGAGGGGCTCGAGCTCCCGGCCCTGCAGAACTTCTACGTGGGCCAGCTCGTGGGCGACGCCAGCACGCTGCTGTCGTGGGACTCGAGCGGCGCCGATGAGACGCACAGCCTCGTGCGCATCGACGGCGAGTGGTACTTCGTGGGCGACGGGGGCGACCCGGCCCGGGCCGTGGACGCGCTGGTGCGCGCCGTGGTGGAGTACCACGACGTGGCGGAGAGCCACTGGTTCACTGACGTCACCGAGGATCTGAGCTCAGACGTGGGGCTGAGCCGCATGGCCTGGGCCGACTATGACAACGACGGGGACGAGGACCTGCTGGTGAACGGCAACCGGCTGTTTTCGAACAATGGGGACGGCACGTTCACCGAGGTGTCGGAGCAGGCGGGGATCGCGGGCAAGCCCACCAACGGCGGGATCTGGGCCGACTACGACAACGACGGGCACCTGGACTTCTACGCCACGGTGCACAACTTCCTGCCCCTGTGCAGCGTGCCCGCGGACTGCGCCGCGGACGGCTACACCTGCACGGCCGGGCGGTGCGCGGCCGAGGGCTCGACGGATCCCCCGGCCCACGACATCCTCTGGCGCGCCAATGGGGACGGGACCTTCACCGACGTCTCGGAGACGGCCGGGCAGGTGTACGACTTCCTGCCGACCGAGGGGGCGGCCTGGGGCGACCTGGACGGGGACGGCTACGTCGACCTCTACGTTGCCAACTACGAGACCCCGACGAGCTGGACCGGCGGGGCGCTGTCCGTGGGCACCGAGGACTACCTCTGGCAGAACAACGGGGACGGGACGTTCACCGACATCTCCGTGGAGTCCGGCATCCGCGGGCTGTCCGCGCGCTGCGGCCGCGGCGTGAACTGGGCCGACTACGACGACGACGGCTGGCTGGACATCTTCGTGTCCAACTACCGGCTGAACTTCAACTTCCTGTGGCACAACAACGGCAACGGCACCTTCGAGAACAAGTCGGGCGACGCCGGCGTGGCCGGCGAGGTGCTCCAGGGTGCCTGGGGTCACACCATCGGCTCCCAGTGGGGCGACTTCGACAACGACGGCGACTGGGACCTGTTCACCGCCAACCTGGCCCACCCGCGGTTCATCGAGTTCTCGGACAAGTCGATGCTCTACATCAACGGCGGCGCGCCGGACTACACGTTCACCGACATCCGCGAGGCGGCCGGGATCACCTACTACGAAACCCACTCGGACACGGCGCTCGGAGACTTTGACAACGACGGGTTCCTGGACCTGTTCGTCACCGGCGTCTACGTCGGGTACCGCTCCTTTCTGTACCGCTCCAACGGCGACCTGACCTTCACCGACGAGACGTACAACGCCGGCGTCTTCGTGGACAACGGCTGGGGCGCGGCCTGGGCAGACTTCGACAACGACGGAGATTTGGACCTGGTCAGCCAGGGGCACCTGTACCGGAACGACCTGGACGCGGGGAACTGGATGAAGATCCGCCTCGTGGGCGTGCAGTCCAACCGCGCCGCCATCGGTGCCCGGGTGCTGGTGACCGCGGGTGATCAGACGTTCATGCGGCAGGTGGAGGGGGGCAAGGGGACCACCACCCAGAACGCCCTCACGCTGCACTTCGGGCTCGGCGCGGCCACCGCGGCGGACGAGATCCGCATCCTGTGGCCCACCTGGCCGCCGTGGACCGAGACGTATCAGGCGGTGCAGGCCGGGCGGACGGTCACCTACATCGAGGGCTACGGCGAGCAGACAGACGGCGGCGTGACCGGAGACGGGGGCGCGTCAGCGGACGGCGGCACGGAGCCCCCCGACGACGGCGGCGGCTGCGGCTGCCGCACGAGCAGCGCGGACCGAGCGGCGCCGCCCCTGATCGGCGTCCTGCTGCTGCTGATGATGATGCTGAGGCGTCGGGGTCGAGAACGGCGCTGACGATGAGAATCAGCGGGGTCTGACCTAGGTGGCCTAACCCTCGATCTCGGCGTCGCCGAGGTCGTCCCACACGATGATCAGCGAGGTGTTGCGCTCGGTGGCCTCCCGGGCCCGGGCGCTCAGCACGACGCAGCCGCACTTGGCCGCGGCGAGCGGATCCTGCTCCGCGTCGAACTCCAGCTCGTCGTTGAGCTCCAGGTTCGGGTCCAGCCCGAGGGCCTCGCGCACGCGCTCCAGCTCGAGGGTGAGGGCGGGGAGGGAGCCGATCCCGAACTCGGCCCCGTTCTGCTCGTCGAGCTCCTCGGCGCTCTCCTCGGCGAGCTCCTCTTCGGGCTGGGTCGGGGTCAGATGGTAGAAGTCTTCGAGGTCCACGGGGACGTAGCAGAGCTGGTTGGCGTCGGCGTGCAGCAGCTGCCGGAACTCCTCCGAGCCCTTGCGCGCCTCCAGCTCGTCGAACACGGCGTGCTCCCAGGGCTCGGCCCCGGGATCGAACCCGTCGAGGTCGCCGTTCTGCTCCAGGTAGGCCGCGGTCGCCCGCAGCCCCCACATGCAGTAGGAGTCCAGCTCGTCCGCCAGCGCCTCGTCGCTCTCGTCGCTGGAATCGTCCCAGGTGATCGGCTTGCCGACCTCCTTGGCCAGGGTTTCCTGGATCAGCTTCACGAACCCTTCGGCAGCCTCCCGATCCTCCTCCCCGTCGGTGACAAAATCGATGAGCGGCATGACGACGACTGCAAACATTTTTCAACTCCTATGGGCGAGAGCATACGCCCGTCGCAGCCGGGGTTCAACCACGTCGAGGAAGCGTAAGCCCCGACCCGGAAAACCCCACCGCAGCCGCTTTACTTCCCGCCCGGCGCTGGTAGAGTGAACCGGCGTCCAGCCCACTGACCGTCCATGGAACAACAGACGACCGCCCCCTCGGGGACCCCCACCCTCCGCCTCTGTGCGTTCTACCTGCTGTACTTCGGCGCCCTCGGCGCCCTGGTGCCCTACTGGGCGCCCTACCTCAAGCACCTCGGGTTCCGGCCGGCCGAGATCGGCCAGCTGGTGGCGATCTTCATGGCGACGCGGATCGTGGCTCCGCTGCTGGCAGGCTGGCTCTCGGACCGCACCGGCCACAGGATGCGCCTGGTGCGGCTGGCATCGATCCTGACCTGCGTGTGCTTCGCGGGCGTGTTCTTCGGCACGAGCTACCTCTGGATCGCCCTCGTGTCGGCCGCCTTCAGCTTCTGCCGCTCGGCGACCCTGCCGCCCTACGAGGCGGTGACCCTGAACCACCTCGGCCGCCGGACCGAGCGCTACGGCCGCATCCGCCTGTGGGGGTCCATAGGGTTCATCCTCGGTGTGGTGGTGCTCGGTGCGCTGCTGGAGGCCCGGGGCGAGCCCTTCTTGCTCCCGGTCTGCTTCGGATTGTTCTGCGTCATCGCCATCGTGTCGCTGACCATCCCGGATCACCCCGGCCGCCCGGTGTCGGGCGAGGCGCCGCGGTTCTTCGCCATCCTGGCGCAGCGCGACGTGGTCGCGCTGTTCGTGGTGTCCATCCTCATGGTGGCGAGCCACGGCCCCTACTACACGTTCATCACCATCCACCTGGAGAACCAAGGCTACCCCAAGAGTCAGATCGGCCCCATCTGGGCCCTCGGCGTGCTCGCAGAGATCGGGATCTTCCTGGGAACGAGCCGGCTGCTCGAGCGCTTCCCCGCGCGCGGGCTCATGCTCCTGAGCCTCGGGCTGACCGCGCTGCGGTGGCTGCTCATCGCCCTTTACGTGAACCACCTCCCCATCCTCCTGGGCGCCCAACTCCTGCACGCCGCCAGCTTCGGGCTGTTTCACGCCGTGAACATCCACCTCATCCACCAGAAGTTCACCGGCCCCCACCAGGCCCGGGGACAGGCGCTCTACGCCAGCCTGTCCCACGGGCTCGGCGGCGCCCTGGGCAGCCTCGCCAGCGGCTACGCCTGGACCGCCCTGGGCCACGACAACACCTACCTGGCCGCGGCCCTGCTGCCGGCAGTCGGCTTCGTTGTCGCCGCCCTCTGGCTGCGTCCCCGGGATCTTTGACGCACTGCGTTCAGCCCGCGCGCGGCGTTGGGAGGCGCGACCTGCGTACCCAGCGGATCACAGGTGCGAAGTAAACGCGCCACCTACTGCCCCCCACATGTCGCACCGCGCCGCGTCATTGGTTCGGAACAAAGGGCAGGGCCATTGCCCTGGGTAATACCTAAGGACGGGGGATCCTTGATCATCCCTGGAGCACACCTGCCAATGCCGAGTAGATTGGTGGTCATGGCACATATCCTGCTTGTGCCCGCCTCAGAACTGAAGCCGTATTCAATTGGAACAACAACCCATTAGCAGCCTCGAAATTCAACTTTAAACACCTTCTCACCCGGGAATTGACCGCGCCATCGAACGTGACGCCCGCCTGCCCCGCCCGGGAGCGCCGAGAACAGAAAAAGGAGAGGACCATGGTCGCCACCAACACCACGCCGCCGCGCCCCACTTCCGAGGGCATCGGCCTGGACGCCGAGACCCGCGAGCTCGTGCTCAGCAGCCTCAAGGAATTCGGCCGGCGACTGCTGCCCGACGAGCTTCAGCTCCGACTGGACGAGCAAGAGCTGTTCCCCGAGGACCTGGTCCGCCAGCTCTTCGGGCCCGACATGGGCCTCCACCTGCTCTTTCTCCCCGAAGACGTTGGCGGGCTGGGAGCCGGAGCGACCGACATCTGCACCGTGTCCGAGGCCCTGGCCGGGCTCGATCTCGGCGTGGCCACGTCGGTGCTGGCCACGGCGCTGGGCACGGACCCCATTCGCGTGGGCGCCACGGCCGAGCAGCGGTCGCACTGGCTCGGCCGGATCGCCGACGAGGGCCTGCTCGTGGCCTATGGCGTCACCGAGGCCGGCGCCGGCAGCAATGTGGCCGCCCTGCGCACCCGCGCCGAGCCGACCACCCTGGACGGCCTGCCGGCGTACCGGCTGAACGGCACCAAGTGCTTCATCACCAACGGCTCCACAGCGGACCTGTACACCATCCTGGCCAAGGCGCCGGGCGGCCCGAGCTTCTTCGTGGTGGAGCGAGGCACCCCGGGCCTGACGCCCGGCCGCAAGGAGCACAAGCACGGCATCCGCGCGTCCGACACGGCCGAGGTGGTGCTCGAGGACGTGGTGGTGCCCGCGACCCAGCTCATCGGCGGCGAGGAGGGCCAGGGGCTCGCCCAGGCGGCCAAGGTCTTCGGCTACACCCGGCTCATGGTCGCGGCCTTCGGGCTGGGCGCCGGGGTCGCCGCCCAGCGCCGGGCCGTGGAGTACGCCCGGGAGCGCGTGCAGTTCGACACGACGCTCATCGCCAAGCAGGGCCTGACCCACAAGCTGCTCCTGCCCCACGCGGCGCGGCTCCAGGCCGCCCGGGCCTACGTGCAGGAGGTGGCCGCCCGCCTCGACGCCGGAGAGGACGACCTCCAGGTGGAGGGCTCCATCGCCAAGCTGTTCGCCACCGAGGCGGGCTGCCAGGCGGCGGACGCGGCCCTGCAGGTGCACGGCGGTTACGGCTACATGCGGGAGTACCACGTCGAGAAGATCCGTCGCGACGTGCGCATCACCGCGATCTACGAAGGCACCACCGAGATCAATCAGGAGGTGGCCGGCCGGGGGCGCTGGCGCCAGCTCCTGATCGGGCGCGGCCAGCTCTATCACGACCTCGCAGCCCAGGCGGACGCCCTCGAGCAGGCGGTGCCCGGGATCGGCGCGCCGGCCGTGGCCGCGGCAGCCCGCGCCATGGTGGCGCTGGTGGGCCACGCCCGCAAGGCCCGGCTCGGCCGCCAGCAGCACGTCATCTTCGAGCTCGCCCAGGCGGTGGCCGCGCTGGAGTGCAGCGCCGCCCTCGTGCGCAAGGCCGCGCGCTGGCACCACCTGGCCGCGCGCCTGCCGACCCACGTGCCCCGCTGCTGGCCCGAGGTGCTGGCGGCCATGGCCCGCATCCAGGCGGCCGAGGCCACCGGCCTGGTGGCCACCACCGTGTACCGGGTGCTGGCCGGCACCTCCACCTTGACCGGCGACGCCTCGGCGGCCCTCGACGGCGCGCTCCACCCGGGACAGCTCCTGGCCGGCTGGCACGGCGCGGTCCACGACATGGATCGGCTCGCCGAGCACCTGGTGGAGCTGGACCTGCTGGCCGACTACACCCCGGACAGCGAGTGAGCGCCCTGGACCCGGAATCGAATCCCTATGCATCGGAGACGGAAATGAGCCAAGTCGACAAGAAATCCATCGCGGTCATCGGCGTGGGGGCGCGCATGCCCGGCGCCGCCAACGCGAGCGAGTTCTTCAGCAACATCTGCCAGAAGGTGTCGTCCATCACCGACGTCCCGACCCACCGCTGGGACGCCCGGCTGTTCCACGACCCGGATCCCGAAGCGCCCGACCGGACGTACAGCCGCATCGGGGGCTTCCTCGACGAGTTCAAGCCTCAGCTCCGACAGTGGCGGATCCCGCCGACCGTGGCCAAGGCGCTGGATCCCACCCAGATCCTGGCCCTCGACGTCACCGACGCCGCGCTCCGGGACGCCGGGCTGACCCCCGAGGACCTTCGGCAGGTGCGATGCGCCGTGATCCTGGGCAACTCCATGGGCGGCGATCACCGCGACGCCACCACCATGCGACTGGGCTACACCCTCTTCGAGCGGGACCTGCGGCAGACCCACGGATTCCGACAGCTCTCCGCAGACGCTCAGGCGGGCGTGCTCGAGGAGCTGCGTCAGCGGCTCGACGACACCCAGCCCCCCATCACCGAGGACACCATGGCCGGCGAGCTCTCCAATGTGATCGCCGGGCGGGTGGCCGCCGCGTTCCGGTTGAACGGCCCCAACTACAGCGTGGACGCCGCCTGCGCCGCCTCCCTGGCGGCGGTTTCCGCGGCGGTGCGCTCCCTGCTGGCCGGCGAGTGCGACGTGGCCATCACCGGCGGAGTGGACCGGAACATGGGCGTGGCCGGGTACGTGAAGTTCTGCAAGACCCACGCGCTCAGCGCCCGGGGAAGCTCCCCCTTTGACGCGGACGCCGACGGCTTCGTCATGGGGGAGGGCGCCGGGATCCTGATCCTGCGGCGACTCACCGACGCCGTGGCCCACGGGGATCGCATTCGCGCCGTCATTCGGGGCGTGGGCGCCAGCTCCGACGCGGGCGCCAAGGGCATCACCGCGCCGAGCTCCGACGGCCAGCTGTTGGCGATGCAGCGCGCCTACGCCGAGGCCGACGTGGATCCGGCCACGGTCGGCCTCATCGAGGCCCACGGCACGTCCACCCGGGTCGGGGACGCCGCCGAGGTGCAGACCCTGTGCCGCCTGTTCGGCGACCTCGAGCTCCCGGGGGGACCGGTGGCCGTGGGCTCGGTGAAGTCCAACATCGGACACTTGAAGAGCGCCGCCGGCGCGGCCGCGCTGATCAAGGCCGTCCTGGCGCTGGACAACAAGGTGCTGCCGCCCTCGGCAAACTATCGCTCGCCCAACGAGGCGCTCCAGCGGCCCAACCTCCCCATCCGGGTGCAGACCACGCTGGAGCCCTGGGAGCCCCCCGCAGGCCTGCCGCGGCGGGCCGGCGTGAGCGCCTTCGGCTTCGGCGGCACGAACTTCCACGTGGTGCTCGAAGAGTACCTGGGCGCAGCCGCGCTGAACCTCGGTGACGACGAGCGCCGCGCGCCCGCCGCGACGCCGGCCTCCACGGCCTCCACGGCGTCGGCGACGTCGACGTCGAGCGTGGGCCTGCCGGACGTGGGCCTGTTTCGGCTGGGAGCCGCCACCCGGGAGGAGCTCGACCTCGGGCTCACCACCCTGTCGAGCCGGCTCGCAGAGCCGTTCGAAACCCTGGCCGAGCAATATGGCCGGCCGGTGCACGAGTCGCCCGTGCGCGCGGCCATCACCGCCGCGGACGCCGCGGAGCTCGCCGACCGCGTCCAAGGCCTCCAGACGCTCCTTCGCGAGGGCAAGGGCGGGCTCAAGCTCGCCGGCGCCGGAACGCACCTGGGCGAGGGACCGGCGCCGAAGCTGGCCGCCCTGTTCCCGGGCCAGGGCAGCCAGTACGTCGGCATGCTCGCCGACCTGAAGGACAGCCTGCCCACGGTGTCGTCCACCCTGGCCGAAGCCGACCGGGTCATGGCCGACCTGCTGGACCAGCCGCTGAGCCACCACATGCTCGGGCTCGCAACCGCTGACAGCGACTACGAAAGCAGCGGAGACGCGGCCGCGCTGGCCCTGCAGCAGACCACCATCACCCAGCCCGCCATGCTGGCGGCCGACGTGGCGCTCCTGCGGACCCTGGCCGCCCTCGGCGTGTGGCCGGACATGGTGGCCGGCCACTCCCTGGGCGAGTACGCCGCCTGCGTCGCGGCCGGGGTCCTCGAGCTGGGCCCGGCCATGGAGCTGGTGGCGGCCCGGGGCCGCGAGATGGCCGCCGCGGTGCCCGAGGGCGCCGACCCGGGACAGATGGCATTCGTGGCCGCCCCGGCAGACCGGGTCGAGGCGCTGCTCGAAGGGGTGGACGGCTACGTGGTGGCGGCCAACAAGAACAGCTCCTCGCAGACGGTCATCGCCGGGGCAAGCGGCGCCGTGCAGGCGGCGATCGCGCTGTTCGAGCAGGAGGGCGTGATGGCGAGCCGGATCCCGGTCTCCCACGCCTTCCACTCCCAGGTGGTGTCCGCGGCCAGCGCGCCCCTGCGAAAGGTGCTCCAGCGCTCCGGCGTGCGCACGGCCCGGCTGCCCATCTTCAGCAACGTGACCGCCGAGCTGTATCCGGACGCCCCGGAGGACGTGATGGAGCTGCTGGCCCGGCAGGTGGCCTCGCCCGTGGAGTTCATCGCCATCGTGGAGCAGATGTACCGCAGCGGGGCGCGCACCTTCGTGGAGATCGGCCCCAAGAAAGCCCTGGCCAGCTTCGTGCGGGACATCCTGGCCGGGAAGCCCCACCGGGTGACGCACACCAACCACCCGAAAAAGGGCGGCCCCCGCAGCCTGGTGGAGGCGCTCGCGCTGCTCAGCGCCGACGGCCAGCCCGTGGGCGCGACGCACCTGTTCGACCGTGACGCAGTAGCCGCCCCGGCAGACGCAGGCGCCGCCGAGACCGCCGCGGTCGAGGGTCAGGCGCAGCGCAGGCCCGCCGCAGCGGCGACATCCGCCGACGTGTGGATCACCGGTGTGGCCCTTGGCCTGCCCGGACGCGCCACCGTGTTTGCCGACGACAACCTCGAGACGATCCTGGCCGGCACCAGCCTCATTGACCGCCTCGCGGCCACAGACCAGCAGCCCATCGTGAATCAGCGCATCGAGCGGCTGGTCAAGGCTGCCGACGGCACCGGCACCCTGGTTCCGGTCAGCAGCCCCGACGAGGTGATGGGCTGGGCCGGAAGGAAGGGTACGCTGGACCTGGTGAAAGACTATTGCCTGGCCTCCAACTGGGATCAGGATCGAGACGCCACCACCCGCCTGGGCGTGGCCGCGGCCTTCGAGGCGCTGCGAGACGCCTGGCTGCCCCTGGTGGAGGAGCGCAAGGAGGTGTCGGGAGGGCGCACCCTGGGACAGGGCTTCCGGCTGCCCCCCGGGCTGGGACGCGAGACCGGCGTGATCTTCGCGTCGGCCTTTGCGGGCTACAGCCGGCTGGTGGACCTGATGGCCCACAGCGGGAACGGCACGCCCTTCCCGCGCTCAACGCTCCTGCAGATCCTCGGCCTGGGACACGCGCACATCGCCGAGGTGCTGGGCGCCATGGGACCGAACATCCTGATCAACACCGCCTGCGCCTCCACCACCAGCGGAGTCGCCGTCGCCGAGGACTGGATCCGGGCCGGCCGTTGCCAGCGCGTGCTGGTCGTGGGCGCCGACGACGTCACCTCTCCGGAGCTGCTGCCCTGGATCGGCGGCGGCTTCCTCGCCCTGGGGGCGGCCACCACCGAGCGGGACCTGAGCCTCGCGGCCGTGCCCTTCGGCCCGGGCCGCAACGGGCTCATCCTCGGCATGGGCGCCGCGAGCCTGCTCGTGGAGTCGGCCGAGGCGGCCCGGGCGCGCGGCGTGCGCCCCCAGGCCGAGGTGATCGCGACCCGGCTGGCCAACAGCGCGGCCCATCCGCTGCGGCTCCGGCCGGATCACATCGCCGAGGAGGTGGAACGGATCGTGGAGCACGCCACGACCCGCCTGGGCATCGACCGCTCCACGCTCGCCCGGGACCTGGTCTTCATGTCCCATGAAACCTACACCCCGGCGCGCGGGGGCTCGGCCCAGGCCGAGGTGGACGCCCTGCGCAAGGCCTTTGGCGCCGACATCGGCCAGGTGCTGGTCGTCAACACCAAGGGCTTCACCGGCCATCCCATGGCCGCCGGCATCGAGGACGCCACCGCGGTGGCCGGGCTCTGGTCCCAGACGTTCCCGCCCGTGGCAAACCTCGCCGAGCCGGATCCCGAGTTCGCGGACCTGAGCTTCCACCGGGGCGGAGCCGTGCGGCGTCGGTACGCGCTGCGGCTCGCCGCCGGGTTCGGCTCCCAGATCGCGCTCACCCTGTACCGGCGGAGCGACGGGGACGGAGTCCGGGTGGACGAGCCGGTCTTCCGGGACTTCCTCACTCAGCAGTGCGGCATTCCGGACGGCGGCGTGGTGCGGGACGAGCGCGTGCTCCGCGCCAGGTCGCTCCACCGCTCCCGAGACGCCGAACGGCCCGACGAGCTCACCAACCAGCAGCGCGCGCTGACGCACGAAAACGACAAAGCAGTGGAGATCGTAGCCATGCCAAGGACCCAGGACTTGCCGACCCTGACAACGCCCACAGACGCGCACGCGCCGCAGCTCACCGAAGCGGCGGTGCTCGCGCGGCTGCAGGCCGTGGTCGCCCAGCGCACCGGGTACGACCTCGAGGAGCTCGAGCCGGACCTCGAGCTCGAGGCCGACCTCGGCATCGACACCGTCAAGCAGGCCGAGATCGTCGGCGAGCTCCGCACCGCCTACAGCCTCGAGCGGGACGACAGCTTCCGCCTCACCGACTACCCCACCCTCGAAGCCCTGGCCGCCTACATCCTCTCCCGGCTGGGACCAGAGCGAGCCACGACCCAGAACGTCGACGCTCCGGCCCAGGCCGAACCGGCCGTGCTGGACACGCCCGCGGCCGCGACGGCGACGGCCGTTATGGACGTGCCCGCAGCAGCGCCCGCGGCCGCGACGGCCGTGGTAGACGCGCCCGCGCCAGCGGTGGCCGCGCCGACATCGGCGCCGGTGGCGACCGCGGTGAACGAAGCGGCCGTGCTCGCGCGGCTGCAGGCCGTGGTCGCCCAG
>JBDRSE010000281.1:0-23103 GCA_043825095.1 bacterium | reverse complement strand
GAGTTGTCCGGTTTCAGGCTGCGATTGGTCCTCCAGGCGCTGGGATGAAATAACTGCACTGCCTGGAGGATGCGAGGACATAAAGCCAAGTGATTCAGTCATCGGGCTCGCCGCGAAGGCACCTCGGCGGATATGCACCCGTATGTGTTCACGGGGCGCTATTTGCAGCACCTCCCGAGCGTAGCGAGGGCCACCCCCGGAGGGGGCTCGGCGGGTTACTGGACGGCGACGCGGCGGGCCTTGTAGGAGGTGATGCCCACGCCGATGGCGCCGAGCATTGCCAGCGGGGTGGCCATGACCATGGGGCCGACGC
This sequence comes from bacterium, assembly GCA_043825095.1. Taxonomy (GTDB): domain Bacteria; phylum Myxococcota_A; class Polyangia; order HGW-17; family JAJRWW01; genus JBDRSE01. Next base: position 22,790 of record JBDRSE010000281.1, on the reverse strand, counting down.
TGATGCCGTAGCCCTTGATGAGCGCGTTGACGAGCTGCTGACCCTCGAACCGCTGGAGGGCCTGGAACATCGCCATGTGGCCAGTGATCGTTCCTGCCACACCTGCCAAGAACATCGCCGCCACCAGCCCCCAGAGGACCGGGGAGTAGTCCGCCTCGCCCATGCGCCGGAGCTGCAGGATGAAGGTGACCACCATGCCGATGGCCACCGCGAGGATGACGTAGCTGAAGATGCCGCTCTGCACGAAGATGTTGCCGAGAATCGGGTTGATGTTGCTCATGACAGACCTCCTGGGTTGTGATGCTCGGTTTTTGGTACGTGTTCACGTGGGTGCTATTTGCGGCACCTCCCGAGCGCAGCGAGGTTCCCCCGGAGGGGGCCCCTTCAGGGCGCCGTTTGGGAGCGGTAATGAAAAAGTCGTGCCATCGGCACGCCACCAGACCCAGCAATTGCGGGCGACTGCTTAACCATTCGTTTTAATGAACAATGTATCGACACGCAGCAGCGCGACGCCGGGCCGACCGACGCGACCGGGCCTGTTACCTGACCCCGCTGAGGTAACAGGTGGGATCTGAAATCGGCGGGGTTTGACGGCGTGACGGCAGCTCGCGCTTATGCTGGGGCTTTTCAGATGGCTTCTGGCTCATTGCTCCGGTAACAATATGACGGATGACCGAAACCATGGACACGCGCAGGTCCAGCCCCGAGAGCCGGATCTTCGGCAAGGCCGACGCCCGCCTCCCGGCCCTGCTGGTGGCGTGGGCCCCCCCCGGTGCAGCGTCACAGGACCACGGAGTCGTCACCCCGCCCTACACCGTGGGACGGAGCTCGGACGCGGACCTCACCCTCACGGACGACAAGGTCTCCAAGCTGCACTTTCGCATCCGCCAGACGAGCTCGGGGTTCGAAATCGCCGACCTGGACAGCACTAACGGCCTGTTCGTCCAGGGCGCGCGGGTGCTCGGAAAATCGCCGCTCTCGAGCCCGGCGGTGATCCGGGTCGGCCGCGCCGTGCTGGTGTTCCACGACGACGCGGCGCCTTTTCTGGAGCCTCCCGAGGCGAGCCCATTCGAGTTCGCCGGGCGCTATCACACCGGGACCCTGCTCCGTGACCTGCGCGAGGCGACCCTGTCGGGGCGGCATGTGCTGCTCGCCGGCCCCTCCGGCACGGGCAAGGAGCTCGCCGCGCGGGCGCTGGCAAGGCTCGGCGCCTCCGGGGATCAGGATCAAGATCAGGATCCGGATCGGGATTCACCCCGGGGCCTGATCGCGCACAACGCGGCGCGTTTTGCGTCCGAGGAGGAAGCCACCGCCACGCTGTTCGGCGTCGCCCCGCGGGTCTTCTCGAACGTGGACCCGCGCCCCGGCCTGCTCGAGCAGGCCCACGGGGGCGCCCTGTTTCTCGACGAGGTGCACAACCTGCCCGAACGCGTGCAGCGCAGCCTCCTGCGCGTGATCGAGGACGGACAGCTCGCTCGGATCGGGGAGACGAAGCCGCGCCGCGTGGACGTCCGGCTCATCCTGGCGTCCAACGCGCCCGGGCCCGAGCACGGCCTGGCCCACGACCTGCTGGCCCGGCTGCGCAAGGTCACGCTGCCCCCGCTGGCCTCCCGGGCGGCGGACATCCCCACGATCTTTCAAGCCGTGCTCCGGGCCGCGCTTGGGCGGAACGGCTTGGACGAGGACGCTGTGCAGCCGCTGCTGGGCGGCGACCACTACGAAGCGATGTGCCTGGACGGCTTCCCGTCCGACAACGTGCGCGGGCTCGTGGACCTGGCCGACCGCCTCGCCACCCGGGTCGCCGCGGGCACGCCGCCCGACAAGACCGTCACCTCGGTCTTTCGGGAGCGCTTCGCCGACGGCAGCGTGGCCCGTCGGCAGACCGACGGGGACCCAGGCGCCGCGCGTTCGTTCTACGAGCAGAACAGAGACGCGATCAGCGCCGCCTATCACGAGTGCGACGGCAACCTCTCCGCCACCGAGCGCCTGCTCCGCTCCCGGGGGATTCGCTGCACCCGGCGCTGGCTGGGCGTGTTCGCCGACCGCTGGGGCCTACGCTGAAGCACCGCGGGATTCATCGGCAATCGAACGAATGGGGGGAGACGGGGGATTGGGTCCGCGCAGCGGGGGCCGCGCAGCCGACTCAAGACGATGTTCAGTAGCAGTTACTGAAGCAGGTCGAGTACGCGTCGAACTCGTAGCCGCAGGACGAGCACTGCTGGTAGCCGATGCCGGCGAGGCAGTCACGGAGGCTCTCGTGCTGGCCGACGCACCCGCACTCTGCGGCGCTGCCCAGCTCGGACTCACAGCCATCAATGGCCTCATACATGGAAACCGGATCGCCACCCACGGTCAGCGTGCAGCCCTGGTCGTACAGGTTGTTCATGGCCTCCGAGCAGCTGGCCGGACCACTGTCGCAGCCGCTCATGGCGACGAGCGGCACGACCAGACAGAGCGCGGTGAGCAATCCAACAATTCGTTTCATCTTGCTTCTCCTTACGTGTTGGTAGGCTTCCCTGGAACCCCCCGACAATCGTCTGCCGGGGATGTCCTCCCGAAGCTCAGGATGCCGACCGAGACAGTGGCAGTCAACCCCTAATTCCGGCTCGTAATTCCGACTCGCATTCCGGCCGGGCGGCTGGGAACTGCGCCCGTTACTTCATCGCGGCCAGGACGCGCTGGAGGGCCTCGCGATCAGCGGCGGAGCGGCACGCCTTGGCGAGGCGCCCGACGAGCTTTCTGCCCCGCCCGCGCTTGAGCTTCTTGAGGATGGTGACGCCGGCCTTCCGCGTGGCCTCGTAGTTGCCCTTGCTGACGAACAGCGCCAGGGACAGGCCGACCACGGCGGCGGCCTCGGCGTCGGGAGACTGGACCACCTTCAAGACGCCGTACTCGATGCGGTCCTTGTCGGGCCGGCGCTCGCCGCCGGCAAAGCCGTCCTGTTGCAGCTGCTGCTCCGTCTTGAGCAACTGCTCGGGGAGGGGCTTCCCGGCGAGCTTGCGCGACAGCTCGAAGGCCTGGCGATACTCCAACACGCGGTGCGGGCTGGCCAGGACCTTCGGCAGGCTCGCGGCGGCCTGGGTCGCGCCCACCTGGTCGACGGCGCTGAGCTCGAGGGTGACGTCCCGCCTGCCCGCCCCTTCGGCCAGCCACTTGACGTACAGTGCCGCGGCCTCCTTGCGCGGCAGCACGCACAGCGCCTTGTGCGCCGCCGAAACCACCACCTTGTCCGCGGACTCCACGAGCCGCATCAGCCAGGCCGTGACCCTCGGGTCCGCCTGCCGGCCCACGGCCCGAACGGCGCGGTACCGGCTGTCGCTCTTGGCCGCGATGGCCTTGTCCACCTCGGCCATGGCCGTCGGGCCCGCCTCCCGCAGCAGGTAGTAGCAGTCCAGGGCCGTGGTCTCGTGGGGATCCTTGACGCTGAGCCCGCGCACCAGCGCCGGAATGGGCAGATCCCCGCCCTGCAGGGCCAGCTTCTTCTGGATCCGCACCCAGGCGGGAATGGGGGCGTAGGCGTACCAGGCCACCCGATCGTCACGCCCCAGAAACACCAGCTCGCGGTGCTGCGTGTGCGGCTTGTCCGTGGGTTTGAGCGCCGTTTTCAGGTCACCGCCGGCCCGGGCAGATGCAGACTTGGCCACCCACCACAGCTGGGCGAAGTTGTCCACGCGCCGCATGTGCTTCAGCCGCTCGGCCTCGGCCAGGCGCATGAGCTCGGCCCGCCGCGCCAGGCTCTTGATCGCCGACTGCTGCCCCCGCAGGAGCACCCACCGGGTCTGCTGCAGGAGCACCCTCGTGGCCACGACCCCGCCGGCCAGGGTCACCTTTTGCGGCTCCCCGACTTTCTGGGCGCGGACAAAACGCGCCACGCGGTACACCCGGTTGATCTCCTGGATCGCCCCCTCCGACGATCCCCCAGCACTTCGATCCCGGGGTCTCTCCCGGACCTCCGAGGTGGGCTGGCATCCGACGATCAACACGAACAGAAGACAGACGCGATTCATGCCGTCACTCCAGTGCCGCGCTCCCGGCCGCAACTTGAGATTGGTGTCCCGAGCCAGCCGTAAGCCTAACCGGTTCGGCCCGGCCGGGGCAACCACCTTTCGCACCGCCTCGGATCGGCGCGTCGACGCACGCTCCAGGACATCCTTGTAACTGATCAAAAATCGAATATCCTACGAGATCAATAATACGTGCCGCGATGGGGCGGCCGGTAGCCACTGAGGAACGAGACATGAAACGAAATATGATCACCATGGTGTCACTGTTGACCCTGCTCGTCGCCGCGTGCGGCTCGGACCAGGGCGTGGGCGGCAACAACAACGGCAACGACGGCAACGACAACGGGAACGTCAACAACCTAAACAACAACAACATCCTGCCGAACTGCGGGGACGGCACGGTGGATCCGGGAGAGGCCTGTGACGACGGCGCGCTCAACTCCGACACGGCTCCGGACGCCTGCCGCACCAACTGCTCCGCGGCCGGCTGCGGCGACGGCGTCGTGGACACGGGCGAGCTCTGTGACGGCGCGGCGCTGGACGGAAACACCTGCGCGTCCGAGGGCTACAGCGCCGGGGACCTGACCTGCGCCGCGAGCTGCACCCTGGACGACAGCGGCTGCACGTCCTGCGGCGACGGGGTCGCCGAGGGCACCGATCCGCTGGACGCGGCGTACGAGTCCTGCGACGGCACCGACTTCCGCGGCGAGGACTGCGTGTCCCTCGGCCATGTCTGGGGCGCCCTGAGCTGCGTGGGCTGCCAGATCGTCGAGACCGGCTGCCACGACACCCAGCCGGTCTGCGGCAACGACATCATCGAGAGCGTGGAGGAGTGTGACGGGACCGACCTGGGCGGCGCGACCTGCGTGTCCCTCGGCGAGGGCTTCACCGGCGGAAACCTCGGCTGCACCGGGGGCTGCCTGCTCGATCGCACCGACTGCGCGGTCTGCGGCAACGGCGTGGTGGAGAGCGGCGAGGCCTGCGACGACGGCAACACCGTGGACGACCTCACCTGCGCCGGCAACTGCCTCACGGCCTGCGGCCCGGCCTACGCCGAGTGCAACGGCGACACCTCCACCTTCTGCGAGTGGGACGGCTCCGGGGTCATGACCGAGTACTGCGACCCGCTGCAGGGCATGGGGTGCAACACCGCGACGGGCCGCTGCGACGGCGTCTGCGCCATGGGCCAGCTCGGGCTGAGCTACATCGGCTGTGACTACTACCCCACGGTGACCAACAACGCCCTGTTGACCAGCACCGCGTTCCACTTCTCCGTCGCGGTCTCCAACTCGACCCAGGCCGTGGCGAACGTCACGGTGACCCAGGGCGCCAACACGATCACCACCGTCGCCGTCGCCGCCAACGATGTCGCCGTGATCAACCTGCCCTGGGTGAACGCGCTCAAGAACTCCACCACCACGGTGCTCGTGACCGACGGCGCCTACCGGCTGCGCTCGGACAACCCGGTCACGGTGTACCAGTACAACCCCCTCGAATACACGGTCGGGGGCGGCTTCTCGTACACCAACGACGCGGCGCTGCTGCTGCCCGTGAACACCTGGACCGGGAACTACATGGTGGCGTCCCGTAACGTGTGGTCCGGTTACCCGGGCCTCTATGCGGTCACGGCCAGCGAGGACAACACCGTGGTGACCCTGACGCCCTCGGCCACCGGCGGGATCGTTCGCGCCGGCGCGGGCGTGGCCGCCAACGGCACGGGCTCGGTGACCCTGAACCAGGGCGACGTGCTCCAGGTCCTCGCCAACGCGGGCGGGGGGGCTCCCGACGTCTCGGACCCCACCGGCACCCTCATCACCGCCGACAAGCCGGTCCAGGTCATCGGCGGTCACGAGTGCGTCGACATCCCCTACAACGTCACCTGGTGCGACCACATCGAGGAGTCGATGCCGCCCCTCGAGACCCTGGGCGACGAGTACCTGGTGGTGTCGCCGCTGATCAGCGCCGGGACCACCAAGGCGATGCTCGTGCGCGTGATCGCGACCCAGCCCAACACCCTGATCAGCTATGAGCCGCCCCAGGCCGGCGCCCCCACGAGCATCGCGAACGCGGGGAGCTACTTCGAAATCGGCCCCGTGGACGCCGCCTTCCAGATCACGGCGAGCGAGGACGTCATCGTGGTGCAGTACATGATGGGCCAGGCCTCCGGCGGCGGCACCGGGGATCCGGCCATGGCCATCGCGGTTCCCACCCGCCAGTACCGCAACGGCTACCTGTTCCACGCCCCGACCAACTACGAGGCCAACTACGTCAACATCACCGCCCCCACCGGGGCCACGGTAAACCTCGACGGCGCGGCCGTGGGCGGCTTTACGGCCATCGGCACCACCGGCTACAGCGCGGCCCGGGTCCAGCTCAGCAACACCGGGAGCGGAAACCACAACGTCGACTCCACCGACCAGGTGGGCATCAGCGTGTACGGCTACGGCCAGTACACCAGCTACTGGTACCCCGGAGGCCTGAACCTGATCGACTGAGTCGGCTCGACCGACCTTCAGCGGCGGCGGCGCCGCACATCCCACCACAGCGCCAACAGCAGCAGGACCCACCAGGGCGCCCCCGCGCCCCGGGCGGCGGAGCGACAGCCGCATCCGGTGTCCGGGGCGTTGCCCGTGCCTCCCCCGTCCGGCGTGGGCCCGGCGGCGTCGGCGGTGACCGCGCTGTCCGGGCCGGGAGCGGCGCTGTCCGGCGAAACCGCCGCGTCCGGCGTCGTCTCCCCGGCGTCGTCTCCCACGCCGGCGTCCTGCTGCGGTCCGCCATAGATCGGCGCGGGCGGCGCCACGAGGTCGCCCACGGTCCCGGTGGGGCCGCTGTCGTAGTGGGCCGTGTTGTGCATGGTGAGGCCGGCCGTGCCCGCGGCGAGCACGACATCGAACACCACGTCCACGGCGGTCTGGGCATTGATGAAGATATCGTTCAGCACCAGGGTCGTCGCGGTGGACAGGTCCGTGCCGCCGGCTCCGTCCACCAGGTTCCACGAGGCCGCCTCGGCCGGGATCGCGTCGGTCAGCGACACCACTCCCGGCGCAGTGCCGATGTTGTACAGGTGGATCGTGTACCGGATGGTGTCGCCGGGGGTGACATTGCCGCTGCTGTCTGCGTCCCCCCAGAGCTGCCAGCCCTTTGCCGACAGTCGGGGGTGGATCACGGCCCGGAAGACGTTGACGCCCACGAGGTTGTACACGACCCAGAACTTGTCCGAGCCGGCAGAGTAGGTCATGTCCACCGAGCTGTCCCCGGGGGTGAGGCCGGCGCTCACGTCCAGCCGGTCGATGTCCACTCCCAGAACCCCGGTCTGCACCGGCTGGGTGGTGTTGATGGTCCGGTTCATGGGGTTCGTGGTCGGGTTGTAGGCGTCGAAGGGGTTCGTGACGAGCCCACCGGGCAGCCCCTGCACCTCGACGTACTCCGTGCCGGAGCCGCCCACGTCGCCGTCGAGCACGTACCAGGTGAGGTCCCCCGAGGCAGGCGTGTCGATGTCGAGCCCGGTGAGCGACACCGTGTGGGAGCTCAGATAGAACTCCTCCAGCCCGTCGTAGAGGGCCACCCGCCGGGGGGGCAGCAGGTCCGGCTCCTCGTAGATCAGCACGATGGAGAAGCTGGCGTTGTCCGTGGCGCCGGCGCCCGCCACGTCCGCGGCGAACTCGTCCACGGTGAAGGTCCCGTTCATGCCCGAGGTGGCGACCATCGCCGTGACGTCCACGCGGCAGGCCTGGATGTCATAGGAGGTCGCCCCTGGCGAGCAGAAGCACTCGTCGGCGGTCACCGGCACGCCGACGGCCGCGCCCGGCACCCAGAGCACCACCTCGTCGTCGATGCTCACCGGGGCGTTGGCGCAGTCCGCCTGGTCCGGGATGGTGCCTGCCCAGTACAGGTACGTGGCCACCTGGTCCGCCGTGGCCGGGATGTCGCTGTTGGACACCGTGATCGACGCCGGCTGGCTCAGCACGTCCACATCGTTGGGATCCGAGCCGGCCACTGCCAGGGGGGCGCCCGTGGCGAAGTAGTCGATGGTGCCCTCCCAGGACGCCAGGTAGTCGATGGGCTGCGCCCGGGCGAGGGGCGAGCACAGCACGCACCCGACCAGGAGGCCGAGCCCCAGCGCAACAGCGCGCCCCCGGCCCGCACCCCCCCTCCTGTCCCAGTCGTCCCGAATGCTCGATGGCCTCATCGCTCCTCCTCGTGCCTACGCGCTCCGTCCCGAGGGCGTAGATCGCGTCGAGTCCGATTTTACCGCGAATACAGCCGAACCCGTACCTTTCTTTGTGGCTCCGGCTCCCAGTGAATGGGGGACTTGACAGGCTGCGACACCAAGCTACTGTACCGAAAACGACGCGAGGAATGGATCGCATGACGGCAGATGTACCCATCGAAACAGTGGTGAGCGGCGCGCAGACGCCGACGGGAGGTGGCGAATAGGCGCTTGAGCGCCACGCATGGGTCGCACGAGGGCCTCGCCACCGCAGCAACGGATGGCGGGGCCTTTGACGTTTTGGGCTCCGGGGAAGTCGAACCGAGAGGATGAGACACGGAGACAAATGGCGCGAGCTGATCACGCTGGCAGCGCCCGTGGTGATCTCCAAGCTGTCGTTCACCGCGATGGGCATCGTGGACACGGCCATGGTGGGTCGGCTCGGTCCGACCGCCCAGGGCGCGGTCGGCATCGCGAACACGTACATCTTCACCCTGTACGTGTTCGGCCTCGGGCTGATCGGCGTAATCAACACCTTCGTCTCCCAGAACCACGGCGCCGGCCGCCCGCGCGCCTGCGGGGTGGTGCTCGGCCACGGCCTGCGGCTGGCCACGGCCATCGGCGCGGTCACCCTGATCGTGCTGCTGCTCTCGGCGCCGCTGTTCCGCTGGTCGGGCCTGAGCGAGGGGGTGTCCTCGGCCGGCTACGCGTATCTGTTCTTCCGCGTGCTGGGCCTGCCCGGGGTGTTCTGGTACTGGTGCTACAACAGCTATCTGGAAGGGCTCGGGGAGACCCGCGCGCCGATGCTGATCACCATCGCCGCCAACGTGATCAACGCGGTCCTCGACTACGCGCTGATCTTCGGCGTGGGGCCCATCCCGGCCCTCGGCGTGGAGGGCGCGGGCATCGCCACGGCCATCAGCAACACGTTCATGCTGGTGTGCTTCCTGGTGGTGGTGCACCGCCGCTCCAGCCCGTACCGCGCCTTCGGCGTGGACGCCATCTGGTCCCCCATCCGGTGGGACCTGGTGCGCCGCATGTTGCGGATCGGGCTGCCCATGGGGATCCAGCTGTTCCTGGAGATCGGCGCGTTCCTGATCTTCTCCGTGATGATCGGCTGGGTCAGCGACGACGAGCTGGCCGCGAACCAGGTGGCCCTGCGGGTGATGAGCGTCAGCTTCATGACCGCCTGGGGCATCTCCGTGGCGGCCACGACGCTGGTGGGTCGGCATCAGGGAGAGCACGAGCCCGAGCTCGCCGCCGCGGCCGGCCGGCGGGCGATCCTGTTGATGTTCGGTGTCACCCTCGTGTGCGGCGCCGTCTTCGCCGCGATCCCGCGGGCCCTGGCCGGGCTGTTCACGCCCTACGACCACGTCGCGAGCACGGCCGCAACGCTGCTGTACGTGGCGGCCGTCATCCAGGTGTTCGACGGCCTCCAGATGGTCAGCTACGGCGCGCTCCGCGGCGCCGGCGACACGCGCTGGCCGCTCTACGTCGTGGTGGCCCTGGCCTGGGGCATGGGCGTGCCCCTCGTGTACGCGCTCATCATCCCCGCAGGGCTCGGCGTGCTGGGCGCGTGGCTCGGCATCCTGGCCCTGCTGGCGAGCCAGGCCGCGCTGCTGTACCATCGCTTCCGCAGCGGTCGCTGGAAATCCATGCGCGTGGTGGACGCCGTCCCCTCCCCTCCCCCGGCGCCGGTGGGGGAACCAGGCTCCGTGCCGGCCGGTGCCGAGACGGAGGCGGGGTGACACCGCGGCTCAGTCGGCTCCTTCCAATAGCTGCCGGGTGAACCCTGCGCGGAGGTAGAACCCGCGGGGGTTGACCTGCACCCACTGAGCGTCGGCGTCCAGGGCCCACGTCCGGGCGTGGCTGTCCGCGGCCTTGGGGCGCACCTGCAGGGCCGTGCCCCAGCGGGCGTCGAGGTCGTCGAAGTGGCCGAGGCCCAGCCGCTCGGTCAGCTCCTCCCAGTCCGCGCGAAGCACGGCCTCCTGCGCGGGAGAGGGCGACCAGAGCACGGCCGTGCCCACGCGCCGCTCTCCGGGCGGTCCGCCTCCGATCACCGGGATCCACAGGACCCGCGCGAGCTTTGCGCAGAGCCAGCTCTCGCGCCAGGGGCGGAGCAGCTCCGAATCCAGGGAAGCGACGCAGACGAAGGTCGACTCGCGGGGTCGGCCGCCTCCATCGACAGGAATGGTCTTCAGCTCGATCCCCAGCTCCGGAAAGTCACGCCGGGCAGCCGCGCCCCCGGTGGCGCCGAGGGCGGATTCGAGCAGGGTCCCCACCCAGCCCTTGTCGCGGCGCAGATCCGCGGGCACGGCCGCGTCGAGACGCTCCGCGATCCACGCCAGCGCGCGCCCTTGCAGCGCGTGGGCGCGTTCGAGAAGCTCTGCCTCGTTCCGAGGGGCCCGCATCCGGAGAGTCTAGCGCCCCGCCTCACGAATGGGCACACTATTACTCTCCGACGGGTACACCAGGGGAATCAGGAAAGAAAGGGTCCCGAGGGGGGGCACGCCGCCGAAGCGACGCCCGCCGGTGACCCACGCGGCCCCTCGGGAGCGGTGGTGCCCGGGTGACCCAGGCGGCACACCGACGTGTGACAACCTAGGGGGTCACCACCTCACCGGTCACCGAACAATAGATACTCACTGGATCACCTCCTCTCTCGCGCGTTGACGTTGCGGACACCCTGCCCGCTCCGGCGTGTGGCCGCGGCAATTCATCACACACCGGACCGATCCGTTTGGTTTCCTGGCTGGGGAACGGATCAGGCCACTATTTTACCACGAATCCGCGCGGTGTCACCGGCACGCCGGCGTGAGATCCACGCCGCCGAAGAAGGCCCCGGCGAGCAGCCCCCAGGCGCGGGCGTTCTCAGGGGTGCGACACTTGAACTGTGGGAGCCGAGCGCCCTTGCGGAGCACGGCGCGGTGCTCGAGGAAGTACCGCACGGCCAGCTCGGCGGCATACTCTCCCACCCCGCTCTCGGGATGAAAGGCGTAGTAGGTCCCCCCCATGACCCGCGTCCGGTGCGGGGCAAAGGGGGTGAGACAGTGGTTGCTGAGCCGCTTGCGCTTGCCGCGTCCACGAGTGCAGCGCTGGACGATCCCGGAGTACAGCCCGGTCAGGGCGCGCTCGGACCAGCCTTTCTGCGCCGCGTCGTTCAAGTGGAAGAGCTCGTGGAAGAGGGTCTCCCGCACGCCGGCCTTGGTCCGCAGCAGCGAGCCGTTGACGTTGTAGGCCACGGACCAGCTCCAAGCATAGGCCGACGGCGTGCGGCGCTTCACCGACCGGAAGACCTTGATCGCCAGGGCACGGTAGCGGTAGCGGTAGCGAAGGCGCTGCGGAGTGTCTTTGCGTTTGGCTTTGCCGAGGGCTGTCACAAACTCGTGGATGTCACGAAAGGCGGCGGTGATGCGCCGGAGATGGCGGCGGTGTCGCCCCACCGGGAGCTCCGGAACGAGGCGCAGCTTCCCCCGCCACCCTCCGTCCATGATGCGGGCCGGCTCCAGCCCCACCACGCTCCCGGTGAGCCCGTAGAGCTGCACCGCCAGGGGTTTCGCCCGGGCATCGCCGCGGTAGCGCCGCGCCAACAGGCAGCGGACCCGGGCCTCGCGGGCGCCCTGGGCGCACCGCTGCAGCGCCCGCGACGCGGATGCCTCCGGCCGTTGCCCGCGCGCCGCAGGGAAGAGGATCCGGGCCGCCTCCTGCGCGCTGATCGCCGGGGGCGGCACAGGCCGCGACCGCGGGGTGGGACGCGGCTGAAGGGTGGGACGCGGCGGCGACGTGGAGCGCGGCGGGCGCCTGGAGGGTGGTGACGCGGCCGTGGCGGCCGGCCCCACCTGGCGGACCGGGGCCTCGGTGCGGCTGCACGACAGGAGGGCCGCGACACAGCTACTGAGGAACAAGGTTCGCGTCACGGCGCCTCCCGCGGACCCCGAACGTCCGGGCCCACTTGGTCTGGAACGCATCGCAGCTCGTTTCGTTTCACGCAGCCGGCCGGGGCGGGATGGGGATCGGCAAGCGCCTGGACAGCACGAGCTGCACCACCGAAACGCCCAACAGCCCGAGCATGGTCAGCGCGTAGAAAACCCCTGCCGGGAGCTCCGTCGTCTTGTCGCCGAGATGGTCAATGGAGGCGCCGAGGGGGAACAGGAGGCCGACCGAGGAAACCACCCCAACGCCGATGGTCATCCAGAGGATCGCTCGCCGGCGCGCTGTCAAGGCGATGCCAAGCTGCGCCAGGATCGCCAGCGCCCCCGGCAGCATGGGCCACGGGACGTCGGGGAAGTGACTGCGTCCGGTACACTTCACGGCCTCCTTGGTGACCGCCATGCAGGGCTGGCCGACGCAATCCCCGATGGGGGAGCCGATGATGCGCCGGACCTCTGCCTGGTGCCACACGCCAAAGAAACAGAGCATCGACAGGGCCGCGCAAGCCGCGCCGATGCCGGCCCAAAAGCGCAGCTTCAGCCGCAAATACGCCAGGGCGCTCCCCGGCTCGCCTGAGGCGTCCTGCGGCGCGGCGCCAACGTCGGTCATGGGTCCAAGCGCATTCGATGACTCCCCGAGCCTGAATCGGAGCGGCCCAAGCCGCCCACGGTCGAGCCGATAATAATGGACGGGGATGGAGACGGCCTTACGTTTTTTCGTTTTTCGAAAAAAACCCAAACAGACGCAAGTCTGCGTCCCCAAGGACCCCATGTTGACTCGCCCTGATGGACCGGCGATGATGCCAGGTTCGTGAAGCGGGCGCCGTGCCGATGCCCGGCGACCAGGACCGGCGACCAGGACCGGCGACCCAGAAAGGACCGCTACCGCATGAGCAAACCCCGCGGCAAGATCACCACCCGTCCCTGGCGGGAAAAGGACATTCCCGGCATCATCGAGTGCAGCCAGGCGGCGTACAGCGACTATCCCCTCGAGTACATCTATCCGCCTCGCATCTACGAGATGCAGCTCTCCGCGTTTCCAGACGGGCAGTTCGTTGCGGTGGCCGGCGGCCGGATCATCGGGTACGCGACCTCCTCGATCCTCAGCATCGACGACGACTTCTGGTACACCGTGGACGAGCTGACCGGGTCCAGCACCTTCAGCACCCACACCCCGGACGGCGACACGCTCTACGGCGCGGACATCGCCGTGCACCCCGAGTTCCGCCGCCAGGGGGTGTCCAGCCTGCTCTACAGGCGCCGAAAGAGTCTGCTGAAGCGCTACAACCTGCGCCGGATGATCGCCTTCGGACGGATCCCCGGCTACCGAGAGCACGCCGGGAAGATGACGGCGGAGCAGTACGTGGAGCTGGTGATCCGCGGCGAGCTGAAGGACCCGGCCCTGAACGCCCACCTGAAGGCCGGCTACCAGGTCAAGAAAGTGCAGCTGGACATCACCGTGGACCGCTCCAGCCTCAACTATTCCACCTACCTCGAGATGCCCAATCCCGGCTACGACGCGGCCAAGAAGAGCATCTCCGCCTCCGCGCCGGTAAAGCAGCGCGCGCGCCGGATCCGCGTCTGCGCCGCCCAGTACCCCATGCGTCGTATCAGCGGCTGGTCAGACCTCGAGAACACCGTCGAGTTCTTCGTGAACTCAGCAGACGCCTACCACTGCCACTTCCTGCTGTTCCCCGAGTACTTTGCGTACTCGATGTTCAGCGCCATGCGCGGGATGTCCCTGGTGGAGATGATCCAGGCGCTGGCAGGGATGACCGACCGCTACCTCGAAACCCTGACCCGGTTCGCAAAGCAATACAACATCTACATCATCGGCGGTTCGCACCCGATCCTGCGGGACGGTCAGTACTTCAACACCGCCCACCTGTTCACTCCCAGCGGGAACGTCTACACCCAGGACAAGCTCCACATCACCCCGGTGGAGCGCTCGGAGGGGAACATCCAGCCCGGCGAGGCCCTGAGGGTGTTCGACACGCCCCTGGCGCGCATCGCGATCCAGGTCTGCTACGACATCGAGTTTCCCGAGGTGTCGCGACTGCTGACCCTGGCCGGGGCGGAGGTGATCTTCGTGCCCTTCTACACCGAGGAGAAGAAGGCCTACTTCCGGATCCGACACTGCGCCCAGGCCCGGGCGGTGGAGAACTTCGTCTATGTGGTCATCGCGGGGAACGTGGGCAACATGCGAACCGAGGTCGGCTCCTTCATGAACTACAGCCAGTCCGCGATCCTCACGCCCAGCGACTTCTCGTTCCCCGAGCGGGGCATCGATGGGGAGGCCGATCCCAACGTGGAGGCCGTGGTGATCTCGGAGCTGGGCATCTCGGCCCTGGCGCAGCAACGGCACTTGGCAACGGTCCGCCCGCTCCACGACCGTCGCCCTGACCTCTACGAGCTGCGGTCCCTCGCGCGGATTGAGGTCATCCGCACGGAGTAGGGATGAAGAGTAGGGAGATGCTCAGCCGCTTCGGTCCCCTGGACACCAGCGTCTCCTGCCCCGACTGTCGGGACGGGACCCTGGTGCTGCGTCGATTCTGTGTTCACACGACCTTGCAGTGCTCCCGGTGCCGGGTCGCCTTCTCCCTGGCGGACCTCGCGGGGCGGCTCGGCGACGAGCCCTTCGAGCGGCTCGCGGAGGCAGTGGGTGATCGCCTGAGCGATCGGGTTTAGGAAGATGTTATACTCGCCTTGATCCGTTCGCACAGGAGGTGCCCATGTCTCCAATCCGCATTGCGTTGGTGAGCGTGCTCGCCCTGATCGTTGGCAGCCCGTCAGCCCAGGCGCGAAAAGGCGCCCCGGAGCGCGGGTACCTGAAGATTACCAGCAAGCCCATGGCGCAGGTCTACGTGGACGGGCGCGTGATCGGAACCACGCCCATCAAGCGGCTGCGCGCCGAGGCGGGGCGCCGCCAGGTGGAGCTGCGCACCTCCGACGGTCGCACCCTGACCCGGTTCGTGGTGATCCGGGCCGGGCAGACCATCGAGATCAAGCACGTGTTCCCGGCCGCCCGGCCGGGGGGGACCGGCTGGCTCACGATCACCTCGAGCCCCTGGTCCCAGGTGTTCGTGAGCGGGCGAGCCGTGGGGAACACGCCGCTCACGCGCTACGGGCTCACGGCGCGGAGCTACGACGTGGAGCTCAACTGCACAACCACCGGACAGACCTACAAGCGACGCGTGTACGTGCTGCGCGGCAAGACCACCATGATCCACCACGTGTTCCCCAAGACAGCGACGGCCAAGTCCGCGCCCGTGGGATGGATCTGGATCCGCTCCCAACCCGAGGCCAAGGTGTTCGTGAACGGCAGGGCCCGGGGGAAGACCCCCCTCCGGGACCTTGAGGTCAAGGCCGGCAAGCTGGAGCTGGAGCTCCGCACCGAGGACGGGCGGGTGCACCGACGCACGATCTGGCTGCCCGAGGACAAGACCGCCAAGCTCAGCCACGTCTTCAAGCCCAAGCCCGCGGTGGCGCAGAAAGCGCGCGTGGGCTGGCTGTACATCACGTCCAGTGTCGAGGCGCGGGTGAACGTGGACGGGCACAACGTGGGCCGGACGCCCATCAAACGCCTCGCCGTGAATCCCGGGCGCCACCGGCTCATCCTGCGCTCCGACGGCGGGAAGCGGCGCACGGTGTACATCCACACGGCGGCCGGCCTCTCCCGCCAGGTGCACGTGCGATTCTGACTGCCGGACAACGCTCCATGAGATCCCACGCCGCATTCCGCGCCCGGTACGGCCCCTGGGCGCTGGTCACCGGCGCCGCCCAGGGCCTGGGAGCGGAGTTCGCGCGACAGCTCGCCGCGCGAGGTCTGCGCCTGGTCCTGGTGGACTGCGAGGCAGCGCCGCTGGCGGAGCGGGTCGGCGAGCTGAAGGCGTCGCACGGCGTCGAGCTGGAGGCCGTGGTCGTGGATCTCTCCGGGCCCGATTTCCTGGCGTCGCTCGGGCCGCTCCTGGACGACCTCGAGATCGGGCTGCTCGTCAGCAGCGCCGCGCGCAGCCCCATCGGCCGGTTCCTGGAGCAACCCCTGCCGGAGCTGGACGCGGTGCTGCAGCTCAACTGCCGGGCGCCCCTTGTGCTGAGCCACGAGCTCGGGCACAGGATGCTCTCCCGCGGCCGGGGCGGCCTGATCCTGGTGTCCTCCCTGTCCGGACGGCGCGGGACGCCGCTGGTGGCGCACTACGCGGCGACCAAGGCCTACAATCAGATCCTGGGGGAAGGGCTGTGGGCGGAGCTGCGCGAGCAGGGGATCGATGTGCTGGCCTTGGCGCCCGGGGCCACCGACACGCCGGGGTTCGAGCGCTCCCAGCCCGAGCGGAACAGCCTCCCGGGCCGGTTGGTCCAGGACTGCCCCGCCGTCGTGGCCGAGGCGCTGGGCGCCCTCGGCCGGCAGCCGAGCCTGGTGCCGGGCCGAACCAACCGCCTCGCGAGCCTCGTGCTCGAGCGGCTGCTCCCCCGCCGCGCGGCCATCCGCCTCCTCGGCGACAACATGCGCAAGCTGTATCCGAAGCGCTGACCCCCGCGCGTTGACTGGCGCTCGGGGGGTTTGCTATAGGAGTGGACCCATGGACGAGAAAACTGCGCTGCAACGAGTCATGGACGGAACCTCCTGGAGCGAGTTCTGTGACACCATCAAGGTCGCCGGCTACACCATCCTCCGGGACAGCTCGCCGGACAGCCCGCTCGACCGCGCGGAGGGCTTCCGGTACCTGGCCCGACTCACCCGGGCGGGGCTCGAGTCGTTCCTGGAGCACCGGGACCCGCGCGCGCCCACCCTGCACCGCCCGGTGCACGAGACGGTGAAGATCGGCGCCGACAACCCGGACAACTACTATCAGCACGCCGCCATCAGCGGCGCCCATGAGTACCGGCTCCGGGGAACCCGCGGGACGATCAACTACCTCGGCTTCGGCACCTATGCCGGCGGCTACGGCGAGGAGGGCCGGAGCGGAGAAACCGGCTACCTCGAGGGCAAGGACCTCGACGTGGGAAAAGACGGCTCCCTGGAAATCCTTCTGAGCTGCCGGGAGCAGCCGGGCAACTGGCTGCCCATGGAGCCGGACACGTCCAAGCTCCACGTCCGGCAGACCTATCTCGATCGCGAGCACGAGGAGCTCGCCGAGCTGACCCTCGAGCGCATCGGGGACGAGGGCGGCGCCCCCCAGCTCACCCCGGAGACGGTGGACACCGGGCTCACCATGGCGGGTCGGCTGGTGGTGGGCTGCGCGGCCATGTTCGCCAACTGGGCCGAGGGCTTTGCCGAGCGGCCGAACGAGCTGCCACTCTTCGATCCCGGGGTCTCCCTGGCCGCCCATGGGGATCCCAACATCGTCTACTACCACGGCTACTGGAGGCTGGCGCCGGAGGAGGCCCTGGTCGTCGAGGTCACCCCCCCCGCCTGTGACTACTGGAACTTCCAGCTCAACAACCACTGGATGGAGTCCCTCGACTACCGACACCACCGGATCAGCGTCAACAAGCACACCGCCCGGGTCCGCGAGGACGGCTCGGTGCGGCTCGTGGTCGCGCACCGCGACCCCGGCGTGGCCAACTGGTTGGAGACGGCCGGGCACACCCTCGGCACCATGTGCTTCCGTTGGATTCGCGCCGCGGATCACGTCCAGCCCCGCACCCGCGTCGTGCCCCTCGACGAGCTGTAGCGGCGGACCCCTTGGAGCGCACCGTGGGATCGCAGCCTCGAGCCACCTCGATTTCGTATGAACGCCCCTACCGTCCTCGACTGATCCGGTGGGCCAACGCGGCCGGCCGGGCGCTGGGGCGCGCCGGGTGGCGCGGCGTGGAGCTCGGGGAAGGCTCCCTGGTCACGGCCGCCCGTCGCGCCACCGGCCTGCACGACTTCGGCGACGACACCCTGCCCTCGCGGCTGCGGATCCTGCTCGACGGGCTCGAAACCGAAGCCCGGCTCCACCCGGTGGGGCGCTTCATGGCGCGCCAGAACCTGATCCGGATCCTGGCCAATCGGCTGCGCATGCACGCCCTCTTCGAGGCGAACCCGGAGATCCTCACCCAACGGATCGCCCCCCCCATCTTCATCGTGGGGCTGCAGCGCACGGGCACCACCCTGCTCCAGCGGCTGCTGGCCTGCGACCCGCGCCTGCGCGTGCTCGCCTCCTGGGAGGCCATCAACCCCGCGCCCCTCGTGCCCCGGGGGCATCCGGGGCCGGATCCCCGCGTCCGCATGGCCGCGCTGGCAGAGCGCGGGCTCGCCTACCTCGCGCCGGATTTCTTCGCCATTCACCCGGTGCAGGCCCACGCCCCGGAGGAGGACTGTCTGCTGTTCGACTACGGGTTCTGGTCCACGGTGCCCGAGGCGATCCAGCGGGTCCCCGGCTTCTCACGCTGGCTGGAGGCGCAGGATCACCGCGCCGCCTACGCGGAGCACAAGCAGCTCCTGCAGCTCCTGCAGTGGCAGCGCTCGGCAGACCGCTGGCTCCTCAAGACGCCCCAGCACCTGGAGCAGCTCGAGGCGCTGCTTTACACCTATCCGGACGCTCGCATCCTGCAGACGCACCGCGATCCGGTGCGCGTCCTCGCCTCCTTCTGCAGCATGATGGCGCACAGCCGCGGCGTGTTCAGCGACGTAGTGGACGCGCGCGAAGTGGCAGCCCACTGGTTCCGCAAGGCGCTGCGGATGATCGAGCGGTCCTGGGCCGTGCGACAGCAGGCGGACCCCAGGACCTTCCTCGACGTCTCCTATGCCGAGCTCGTGGCCGACCCCATGGGACAGGTCCGCCGGGCCTACGAGTTTCTGGAGCTCCCCCTCACTCCGGCAGTCACGTCGCGCATGGAGGCGTGGCGGGCGTCCAATCCGCAGCACAAGCACGGCCGCCACCGCTACCGGCTGGAGGACTTCGGCCTGGACCATCATACCGTGGACCGAGCCTTCGAAGACTATCGCGAACGCTTCGCGATCCCTCGGGAGGAAATGCCATGAGCTCAGTCAGTCGCTCGGACCGCTCTCTCGTCGGTCGCCGCTGCCTCATCACCGGCGCCACCAGCGGTCACGGCCGCGCCGTGGCCCTCGCCCTCGCCCGCCGACACGCCGATCTCGTGGTGCTCGGCCGCGACCGCCGGCGGTGCGACGCGCTGGCGCGCACCATCACGCTGGCCTCAGGCGTCCAGCCCGAGGTGCTCCTGTGCGATCTCTCGTCCCGCGCCGAGATCGATCGCGCCGCGGATACGCTGCTCGCCGATGAACGGCCGCTGCACCTGCTGGTCAACAACGCCGGCCTGGTCAGCCGACACCGCCGAGAGACCGTGGACGGGCTCGAGCTGACCTTTGCCGTGAACTACCTGGCCTGCTTTCAGCTCACGCTCCGGCTGCTGGACCGGCTGCGGGCGAGCCGACCGGCCCGGATCGTCAACGTGGCGTCCGACATGCACCGCGTCGCCTCCCTCGACCCAGACGATCTCCAGTACCGCCGCCGATACTCCGCCCTCGGCGCCTACGGCCGCTCAAAGCTCGCGCTGGTGTACTTCACCGTGGAGCTCGCCAGGCGGCTGGCCGGCACGGGCGTCACGGTGAACGCCGTGGATCCGGGCCCGGTGGCCTCGCGCATCGCCTCGGACAACCCCGGCCTCCTGCCCCGGGTCGCCTCCGCCTTGATTCAGCAGGCCTTCCCGAGCCCGGAGCGCGCCGCCAAGACCGCGGTGTGGCTGGCCAGCGCCGCAGAGCTGACCGGCGCCACCGGCGGCTACTACAAGTTCGGCACGAAGCGCACCCCGCGCCTCGACCCCAAGCGCCCCCACCTCGGCGCCGAGCTCTGGCGCCGCAGCGCCGAGCTGCTCGGCGTCGACCTCAAGTAGGAAGACAGCGTCTTACGGCAAGGGGAGCGTCTCACGGCAAGGGGAGTGACGGAACACGCCATAGTTGCGCAACCCGCCAGCACCAACTGTCAGCACCAAGCTGACGCGCGCATTCCTCTCTCAGGATACTTCTTCCAGGGACCCAAAACGGCGCTCAACATCGGCTCCCACGACTCCAACCTCTACGCCATCGGCGGAACAAGGGATTGAAAACCAGGCCGTCTCTGTCATCCCCGCGAATGCGGGGATCTAGAAAACCTGCGCGTGTGTCTCGATACTGATGTATCGTGGTATCTGATCGCTCCTACAGTCTCTGGGGCAGCCGCATGATGAGACCAGATTCAACACGCGTTGCACGAAAAACCATCAGCGTAATTGCGTTCATGGCTCTATTCATTAACTGCAAGAGTAGTAGTACTCCGGCTGAAGAGATCGTGGTGCGTGCTCGGAACCGCACATATGTCATGGAGGGAATCAGGATACGCGGCTCGCTCCCATCAAACTGGGAGTGCGTTAGTTCATTTGAAAAGAAAAAGAACGGCAAATCATATGTGGCCTGCGCGGCAGGAGAACGATCATGCACTGAAATTCGAATTCGCCCGAGGCATTTCGACAGTGAGCGCAGTTTGAGAAAATCTGTCGGGATTGGAAAAAACATAGATGGGCACATTATCTATAACTTCGGCAATGGCGACAAAGGGTCGCCAGTGAGCGAAGATTACCCTTTAAGCTACTGGGTGCAGCATGGAGTTCGAGGCACTTTGAGTTTGATAAAATGTTCGGCCAGCTACTGGTGCGGACAATCTAGGAAAACGTACAAGAAGCTAAAGAAAATGTGCATCGACTTGAAGGTCGAGAAGGCATTGTGACCGCGAGCGAGAGCATGTCTCATCCACAAAATGAGGATGATTCACGGGCAGCGACTGTGCTTGCCGAGGCGGTGCGGCGGGTCGCGGATAGGTTGGGGATTTCGGAAAAGGATTTGGCCGGGATCCTGCTTGTTTCAGTCTAATTGCGCAGAAACTGCCCTGAGTGATTTTCACTCTCCCTCGATCCTGCGCGTTTTTTGGCAGAATGAGGCAGATACCGCACCGAGTGACGCTCACTCTACCTCGACCCTGCGTGATCACGAACATCTCAGAGGCGAAAGCCACGTTGTCGAAGCTGATCGAGCGCGTTCGACAGGGTGAAGAGGTGATCATCGGCAGGGCCGGGGAGCCGGTGGCTCGACTTGTTCCCTACCGGCAGGACCAATCGCCGCGCGCCTTGGGCGGCAGCTGGAAGGGCAGGGTCGTCGTGGCAGACGATTTCGACGAGTTACCAGAGGATCTGCAGCGGGCGTTTGCCAGGGAGGTGTAACGCCCACCTAATTTGATGAGCCGACTACGGGACGCTCCCGCGTTCGACCACCCACTCCATGTCCTGCCCAGTCACCTCGGCAATCCGGTCGTAGTCTTGATCATAGTGCAGCACAGTGAGAGAGGAGGCCTCGGCGGCCGCCGCGATGATGAGGTCGGGGATAGGTAGCCGATGCCGGCTCTTTTTTGCCAGCTCGGCCTGCACCGCGATGGCCCGATCGAAGATCTGTTCCGTGAGCTCGACCTGTTCGTACGCCAGGCGTCGGCGTCGGCGAATTCGTTGGTGGTCCTCATGGTTCTGCGCGCTGAATAGCACCTCGAGCTCGATGATGGCGCAGGCGGCTGCTTCACCGGCCTCGATGATGGGCGCGAGTCGCTCACGAACAGGTTCGTGGATCATGCGCGCGAGCGCACTCTTGTCGACCAGGTAGCGAGCACGGGTCATTGGCGCCAAGCCCCTCCCATGATGTCATCATTTGCGAGGTCCATGCCCTCCATCTTGGACAGGGCCTCCACCTCCTCGAGCCGCGCCCGAACGCGCAGCACCTCCAGGAATGACTGCTCAATTGTCTCCCTCAGCGTCCGGGTCCCGAGGACCTCCTGAACAGCGCTCAGCAGTGTCGTGTCTATGGCAACGGTCGTCTTCCGGAGGCCCATGAGTATTTCCCTTCCGTGTACTTCAATATATCCTACTCTGACTAATTTAGATATCTGATTCATTAATAATAGTATTTCTTAATTATTCGTCCAGGGATATCCACTGTCGACTCAGTGAGGTGTCAGGGACCCAAGGCAACTGGGCGCCGAGCTCTGGTGCCGAACCGCCGAGCTCACCGGCGTTGATTTCAAGTGGGGAGAGAACGTCTCACGGCAAGGGAAGCGAGGTGAACACGCCGTAGGTGACGGCGTTGTTCTGCAGGTTGGTGGACATCACGGTGATGAAGCCGTCGCCGCCGGTGCCGCCGTCGCCGCCGGTGCCGCCGCTTCCGCCCTGCCCGCCCTGGCCGCCGCCGTTGCGCCCGCTCCCGCCGAAGCCGCCGCCGCCGGAGAAGCCGTCCCAGCCCGCCACACCGCCGTCGGCGTCGAGGCTCGAGCCCGGGCTCAGGGTGACCAGGGTCGCGATGTGGTCGATGGCTCCCCCGGCGCCGCCGCCGCCGCCCCCGCCGCAGCCGCTCCGGCCGGCGCCGCCGCCGCCGCCCCGGGGATCCGAGCCGATGAAGGGCGCCGCGCTCCCACTCTCCGCGATCCCGGCAAAGCCTCCGCCCCCGCCGTTGCCACCGCTCACGTCGAGGGCGCCGGTGACGGTGACCGAGGTGTTCGAGCACAGGAGCAGCGCGCCGCCGCCGCCGCCGCCGCCGCCGGCGCCGCCCGGCTGGTCCCCCATGCCGCCCATGCCGCCGCCGTTGCCCCCGGTGGCGCCGAAGCCGCCCAGGGCGCCCCAGCCGCC
>JBDRSE010000280.1:0-12578 GCA_043825095.1 bacterium | reverse complement strand
GGGATCCAGCAGTACGTGAACGACCTCACCCGGGACGACAAGGAGACACCGTTCACCTACGACACCAACAGCGAGAACAAGGCCTTGGACATGCAGAAGGCCGGCCTCGCGATGCTGGGGCTGGCCGGGGCCGCCGCGGTCACCGCCGTCGTGCTGTGGATCCTGAGAAAGAAGAAAGTTCGGTACACCGCCGCCGAGGCCGACAAGGGTGGCGGAGTTAAAATTAGATTCTGATTCATAAGGGGCGTTGTCATGAGAATTCGTCGATCCATCCATTCCCTGGTCGCCATCGCCTGGCTGGCCGTACCGCTGGCCCTGCTCTCGGGCTCCTGCCTGAAGAAAGTGGCGGCCGTCGCCTGCCCTGACGGGAGATACTGCGTGGAGGGGTACAAGTGCGTCGGAAGCGACACTGACGGCTGGCGCTGCGCCGTGGAGTCCTGCGGCAACGGGGTGCTCGATCCGTTGGAGGAGTGCGACGAAGGCGCCGCGAACTCGGACAGCACGCCGGACGCCTGTCGCTCCGACTGCCGTAACCCGCGCTGCGGGGACGGCCAGCTGGACACCGGCGAGGCCTGCGACGACGGCAACAACGACACGAGCGACGCCTGCCCCGACGGGGTCCCGGTCGCCCAGGGCGGCTGCCAGCCGGCCTACTGCGGGGACAACTTCCTGTGGACCACCGAGGGCGGATCCGAGCTGTGCGACGACGGCAACGACAACATCGAGGACGGCTGCCCCTCCGGGCCGGACGGAAACTGCATCCCGGCGGTGTGCGGCGACGGCTTCCGCCAGCTCGGCTTGGAGGTGTGCGACTGCGGCACCGACCCCCTGAACCTGCCGGCGAACTGCCTCTCCGAGAACTCGGACGAAATCCCCGGCGCCTGCCGCACCACGTGCGTCCGGGCCGACTGCGGCGACGGTCAGGTGGATCCCGACGAGGAGTGCGACGAAGGCCTGCAGAACTCCAACTACCTGCCCGACGCCTGCCGCGAGAACTGCCTCGAGTCCTTCTGCGGCGACGGCGTGAAGGACGCCACGGAGATCTGCGACTGCGGCCTGAATATCAATGCGCTCCCGTCGGGCTGCGCGGACATCAACAACGACAGCAACCCCAGCCCCTGCCGGCTGAACTGCACCGAGTCCTCCTGCGGCGACGGTCAGGTAGACCTGAGCGCCGGGGAGGAGTGTGACGACGGTAACACGAACAACAACGACGACTGCCTCAACACCTGTAGGTGGTCCACCTGCGGGGACGGGTTCACCTGGAACCAGCAGTCCGGCGTGGAGGCCTGCGACTGCGGCACGAACCCGGCGAACCTGCCCGTGGGCACGAACTGCACCGGCGTCAACAGCGACGCCAACCCGCTTCCCTGCCGGGCCAACTGCGCGCTGGCCTCCTGCGGCAACGGCGTGACAGAGGGCACCGAGGCCTGCGACGACGGCAACACCAACGACCAGGACGACTGCCGCAACAACTGCGTCTTGGCCACCTGCGGCGACGGAGTGGTGCACGACCAGCAGAGCGGCAACGAGCAGTGCGACAACGGGCTGCTCAACTCGGACGTCACGCCCAACGCCTGCCGCACCAACTGCCTCTTCCCCCAGTGCGGGGACGGCATCTTCGACAACCTGACCGAGCAGTGTGACGACGGCAACACCGTCAACACCGATTCCTGCCTGACGGGCTGCGTGCTGAACACCTGCGGGGACGGGTACCTGAACCCGGCCGCGGAGCAGTGCGACAACGGCGCCGGAAACTCCGACGTGAACCCCAACGCCTGCCGCACCACCTGCCAAAATCCGTCCTGCGGCGACGACGTAATCGACACCGGCGAGCAGTGCGACGATGGCCCGCTCAACTCCAACGTCATCCCGAACGCCTGCCGCACCACCTGCGTGCTGCCCCTGTGCGGCGATGGGGTCGTCGACAGCGGGGAGGAGTGCGACCAGGGGGCGCTCAACTCCAACGTGATCGCCAACCGCTGCCGCACGAGCTGCTCGAACCCCGGCTGCGGCGACGGCGTCACCGACACCGGTGAGGGGTGCGACAACGGGCCTGCGAACTCGAACACCCAGGTCGACGCCTGCCGCACGGACTGCCGCCAGGCCTACTGCGGCGACGGGGTCACCGACACCGGCGAGCTCTGCGACGACGGCAACACCATCGACAACGACGGCTGCCGGAACAACTGCACCCCGCCGGGCTGCGGCGACGGCGTGATCCAGGGGGTGGAGGAGTGCGACAACGGCCTCGGCAACTCGAACGTGCTCCCCGACGCCTGCCGGCTCAACTGCACCAACCCCCGGTGCGGCGACACGGTCACGGACACAGGGGAAGAGTGCGACGACGGCAACGGCAACAACAGCGACGCCTGCCTGAACACCTGCGTGAACAATGTCTGCGGCGACGGCTACCAGTATCCGGCCACCGAGTCCTGCGACTGCGGCACGGATCCCGGCAACCTGCCTTCGGGATGCGCTGGCATCAATGACGACGCAAACCCGCAACCCTGCCGGACCAACTGCACCACGGCGGGCTGCGGCGACGGCCTGCCCGACCCGGGGGAGCAGTGCGACGACGGAAACACCAACAACACCGACGACTGCCTCACCACCTGCGTGAACGCCTACTGCGGGGACGGCTTCACCGAAACCACGGGCAGCCTGCCCCATGAGTTCTGCGACGACGGCGGGAACGACGACTGCTCCGGCACCTGCAACGCCACCTGTGACGGGCTGGCCAACACCTGCGGCGACGGCATCGTGCGCTGCGGCGAGCAGTGCGACGACGGCGCGGCCAACTCCGACATTGCGCCCAACGCCTGCCGGACCAACTGCACCCTGCCCACCTGCGGAGACGGGGTGTGGGACAATCTGTACGGCGAGTCCTGCGACGACGGCAACGGCAGCAACAACGACGGCTGCCTGATCACCTGCGTGGTAGCGAGCTGCGGCGACGGCTACACCTGGAACGTGGGCGGCCCGGAGCAGTGCGACGACGGCAACGGCAACGACAACGACGACTGCCTGTCGAGCTGCCTGTTCCCCTCCTGCGGTGACGGCTTCGTGCACAACCAGGGCAGCGGCACCGAGGCCTGCGACGACGGCAACAACCTCAACTGCGACGGCTGCCGCGGGAACTGCTCCGCCATCGAAACCGGCTGCGGAGACGGCTTCGTCTGCGGCCTAGAGGCCTGCGACGACGGCAACACCGTCAACTGCGACGGCTGCCGTGGCAACTGCTCCGCCTTCGAAACCGGCTGCGGAGACGGCTTCGTCTGCGGCGGCGAGGCCTGCGACGACGGAAACAACAACAACTGCGACGGCTGTCGCGGGGACTGCTCCGCCGTGGAGCCCCTCACCTGCGGCGACGGCTTTGTCTGCGGCGCCGAGGTGTGCGACGACGGCAACACCAACAACTGCGACGGCTGCCGTGGGGACTGCTCAGCCATCGAAACCGGCTGCGGAGACGGCTTCGTCTGCGGCACCGAAACCTGCGATGACGGCAACACCACGAGCTGTGACGGCTGCAGCGCCACCTGCGTGACGGAGTTCGGCTGCGGCGATGGCACCGTCTGCCCCGGCGAGGCCTGTGACGACGGCAACAACGTCGACTGCGACGGCTGCCGCGGAGACTGCTCCGCCATCGAGCCCCTCACCTGCGGCGACGGCTTCGTCTGCGGCACCGAGGTGTGCGACGACGGCAACACCGCCAACTGCGACGGCTGCCGCGGAGACTGCTCCGCCATCGAGCCCCTCACCTGCGGCGACGGCTTCGTCTGCGGCGCCGAGGTGTGCGACGACGGCGGCACCACCAACTGCGACGTGGGCGGGTGCCGGGGAGACTGCAGCCGGGCTGACGACGTCTGCGGCGACGGCATCGCCGAGTGCGGCGAGGAGTGTGACGGCGCGGACCTGGCGGGCGCAACCACCTGCGCCGACCTCGCGGGCTGGACCTCCGGCACGCTCACCTGCACCCCGGGAACCTGCCTCTACGACACGAGCCAGTGCTCCAACTGCGCCGTGCACAGCGACTGCACGCCGGGAATGCAGTGCCTCGGCCTACCGCTGCAGTGCGTGGACGTGGGCAACGACTGCGATCTCAACCCGGAGGTGATCAGCGGGGTCGGGACACACACCTACAACCACACGCTGGACAACCTGACCCATGTCTACGACGGGAACGTCTGCACCGGCGACATCCCGGACGACACCCAAGGCGAGGACCGGGTGTACGAGATCAACCTCCAGGCCGGGGAGTGGTTCGTAGCCTGGATCCGCAACCAGCAGTTCGACGCGGTCATGTACGTGGTCTTTACCGCCTGCGCGCCGCCGCTGGAGGTCAACAGCGCGGGTGACTGCTTCGGCTGGCAGAACAGCGACAACCCGCTGGCCTACGAGCGGCTCGACTACGTGGCCTCCGGGGCCGAGACGGTGTACCTGGTCGTGGACACCGACCACAACCCAGGGACCTACGCGGACCTCTCCTACGAGCTCGAGGTCCAGATCGGCAACAACCTGGGCAGCCCGACCTCGGCCGGCGATCTGATCATCACCGAGATCATGGTGCAGACCACGGACAGCCGGGACTGCGAGTGGGTCGAGATCTTCAACCCCGGAGGCCAGGCGCGGAACCTGAACGGCGTGCGCGTGTACGAGCGCCTCAACAGCTCCTTCGACATCACGCGGGACATGATCGTCGCCCCGGGCAAGTACCTGCTCATGGCGCGGCAGGCCGACGTGAGCGTGACGGGCAACTGCGGGCTGTATGGCGTGTCTTACGAGGCCGTCGGCCTGTTCGATCTCGACGACTACGGGTCCGCGAACAGCTCCGTGGAGCTGGAGTGGCTCGCCACCACCACCACGATCGACCTCGTGGACTACGACGCCACCTGGCCGGGCGGCGACGACAACGCCATGTACCTGTGCACCAACCACTACGACGCCGGGGAGAACGACCTCGCCGCGAACTGGCGCGAGGACGCCACGAACATCTACGCCCCGGACGCCAACAACGGCGGAGACCGCCCGACCGTGAACATGTACGGCACCCCGGGCGCCGTCAACCACGGCCCCTGCAACTAGGCTATCGGATTTTCTTCGCTACCGGAGGTGGCCCTTGAGCCAGGCGTCGATCTCGGGCAGGCGGCCCTGCATGATCAGGTAGCCGTCGATGGGCTCGCGGTCGGTGATCTCGTGGCACAGGGGCGTGAGCATGAGCCGCCGCACCTCCTCGGGATCGTCCGAGTGGCCCAGGGCCCAGCCCAGCTTCACGTAGGCGGTCTCGGGCAACATGTTCGCCGCCGGCGTGACCCCGAAGCTCATGATGTCCCGGCCGGTGTCGTAGACGAACATCTGCACGTAGCCCCAGAGAGTCTGCACGGTCATGTAGATGTGCACCCCCGCCTTGACCGCCCGCTGCAGGGAGGGATACAGGGGCTTGTTCACGTGGCCGAGACCGGTGCCGGCGATGACGATGCCCTTGTACCCGTTGTCCACCAGGGAGTCGATGATGTCCGGCTGCATGTTCGGGTAGTAGTAGACCAACGACACCCGCTCGTCGAAGACCGTGTCCAGCTCCACCGTGTGGACGCCCGGGCGCCGGTGATTAAAAGAATCGGAGAGCAGGTCGAGGCGGTCGCGCTGCACCGTGGCCAGGGGCGTGTCGCCCAGGGTCCGGAAGGTGGAGCGGTAGCTCGAGTGCATCTTGCGCACCCGGGTGCCCCGGTGCAGCAGGTCGTACTGGTCCGAGGTCGGGCCGAACATGCACACCATCACCTCGGCGATGGGCCCGTGCCCGGCGGCGTAGGCGGCGTGCATCAGGTTCAGGGCGGCGTCCGAGGAGGGCCGATCCGAGGAGCGCTGGGAGCCCACCATCACGATGGGCACCGGCGGATTCCGCACCATGAAGGAGAGCGCCGCGGCGGTGTAGTGCATGGTGTCGGTGCCGTGGCCGATGATGATGCCGTCGGCGCCGTTCTCGATCTCCTGCCGGATGGCCTGGGCCGTCCCGACCCAGTGCTCCGGGCCGATGTTCTCCGAGAACACCCCGTAGAGCTTCTTGGTCTTCATGTTGCAGATGTCGGCCAGCTCCGGCACCGCGCCGAAGAGCTCCCCGGGGGAGAAGGCCGGGATCACCGCGCCCGTACGATAGTCCAGCCGGGAGGCGATGGTGCCCCCGGTGCCGAGCAGGGTCACGTTGGGCTTCACCGGGTCGAAGGGAAACTCCTTCTCCGGGATCTTGTAGTGCGCCTCCCGGTAGCCTTTCTCGGTCATCTTCTGGATCGTGGAAACCGAGAGCCCCACGTTGTAGCCGTTACCGAGCTTGAGCACGATGTGCTGGTCGTCCTCGGTCTCGGAGCGGGGCAGCACCAGGCCCGTGAACTCGCCCCGCGTGGTCTCGGCCACCACGTCGGACCAGACCCGCACTCCGTGTCGCTCGAGCATGGCCCGGGCCGCACCCCGGTAGCCTTTGTACTTGTCATCCGACATGCTGCTCTCCCTTCAGGATCGCACTCACGGTCTCAAACACCCGGCGGCCGGGCACCCGGCCCCGGCACCGCGCCATGGCAGCGGCCATGGCGTGCCGCAGCCGCGCGTCCGGAGCCGCAGACCGGGCCCGGGGCGCCTCGGAGAGGGCCTGCCGGATCACCGCGCCCGGGTCCTCGGCGAGGGGCACGAGCTGCAGCCTCTCACACACGGCGGCCACATCCGGCTGGCGGGCCTGCCCGGTGTCCTGCTCCTGGGTGTGACGGATCAACGTCCGCAAGAGCCGCGGCAGCCCCTCCCGGAAGAGCTCTCCGGCGTGGAGGCGGCGGGCCACCTCCTCCAGCGCGTCGTCCGGCAGCGCCGCCACCGGGAAGCCGCGCCGGGTGAACCAGCGGACCAGGTTGCCGAGCAGGTAGCCGACCAGGCGACCGTCGTGACCGGCCTCGATGAGCTTGCGCGCGAGGGTGTAGCGCGGGCCGATGGTCAGCGCGTCCAGGTCGGCCTCGGGCACGCCGCCGTCGCGCAGGATCTTCACCCGGGTCCAGGGCGGATCCGGAAGTCGCTGCCGGATCGCTTCGATCCGCTCCTCCGCGATGGCGGTGGGCGGGGAGTCGGTGTCGGGGTACATCCGGTCCGGGCCCGGCAGGATCCGCTCGAAGTCGGTGAGGCCGCCCGGGCCCGCCTGCCGGGTCTCGTTCGGCACGCCCGCGAGGGCGTCGGCGAAGCGGAGGATGACCTCCTGCAGCGCGGTCTCCACGTCCCGCTGGGGGCCCCAGCACACCACCACCGCATCGGCGCTCTTCGTGCGCAGGCGGTGGCGGATGAGCTTCCAGCGGCGATGGGTGAGATTGGATTCGTCCGGGCTGGCAAAGCAGTAGGGGGGCTGGTCCAGACACGCGATGACTCGGATCCTGCCCTTGAGCTCGTCGAGGAAGGTGCGCCCGGGCTGGGTGGGCGCATCCACCAGCCCCCGGGCGAAGGGGATCCGGACCGCCATCACGGCCAGCCCCTCCCGGACGGCCCGGGCGAGCATGGTGTTGCGGCCCTGGAGCACGATGTCGTCCACCGGCCGGATCATCGGCGCGTCGCTGCCGCGTCCCTCGGGTGCCTTCAGTCGCTCGCGGAGCTCGAGCAGCGCGCGCTGGCGCAGCGCCTCGTTCCGCACCAGGTGCGGGATCCGCTTGATCTGCGGGACGCCCTTGATCTCCACCCGGGTGCCGCCGGTGACGCTGACGTTGACGTCCTCGCGGGTTGCGCCCAGGCCCCGCCGAACCTTGCCCGTGGCGCGCATGAGATCGCCGAGCACCTGCGCCGCCTGCCCCGCCTCGGACGGGCAGCGCAGCTCGGGTCCGGTGACGATCTCCACGAGCGGCATGGAAAGTCGGTCCGTGCGAAACACGATGGTGTGCCCGCGGTCGGAGACCTCGCGGCAGGCGTCCTCCTCGACGCTGACCTGCAGGATCGGCAGCATCCGCCCACGGAAGGGAACCGCGCCGTCGACCCCAATGATGGCCGTCCGCTGAAACCCGGCCGGGATGGAGCCGTCCAGGTACTGTTTCCGGATGACGTGCAGCTCGCCCACGAGCTTGCAGCCGCACAGCAGCGCGATCTCGATGGCGATGTCGATGGCCTGCTGGTTGATCTCGAAGGGCGGCGTGTCGTCCATCTCATAGGTGCACACCGACTCCCGATTGAGGCGGTAGATGATCTCCTTCTTGGTCTTGAACTCCATCAGCGCGGTGCCGTCGTACTCCCCCAGCTCCGAGAGTGTGGGGCGCATGTGCCGCAGCACCTCCATGTCGTAGTGATCGCTGTACCGGCCCGCGGGACAGCGACAGAAGAGCTTCTTCTCGGTGTAGAGCTGCTGGTGGATCTCGAGCCCGCACCGGAAGCCGACGCCCTGCCAGTCGATGCCGGCATCGGCCAGTCTTCCGATGGGACCGAGGAAGGAGTGATGAGGTCGAAGATCTGATTTCACGGTCATGACGACATCCACGCGCGGCAGGGCGCTGAGCTACGAAGATCGGTACTCGTACTGCAGAGTTCGGCGGAAACATATCACAACCGCGCGCCCTTGTTCACCCCTCCCGTCCCCTGATCGCAGCGCTGCGCGCGGGGGCGCTGTGCCGTCTACCCTGTGAAGGGTACCCTTCCCACTTTTCCCAGCGCCTGGCGCGGTTCCAGGCTATGCTTGGACATGCGCCGGACAGGTCTCGGTGTGTGTGCTTCGGCCCTCGTCCTGCTGATTGGGCTCCGCGGCGACGAAGCCGAGGCGCGCACCCTTGTCATCGACAATGAAAAGCAGCTCGTAACCGCCCTGATGCGGCCGCACCGGGCCGGTACCCGCTACCGCTTCGGCGCGAGCATGCTGGCGAAGGGGGAGCTTGAGGCGGACTGGGTCACCCTCCGAAACAACGTGCTGCTGAAGCGATTGACCTGGCTGCGCGCGCTCTCCCTGCGGCGCTCGAAGGTGCCGAGCTTTGGATTCTTGCGCCACCTCACCCGGCTGGAGCGCCTCGACCTGGCTCAGACCCGGATCCGATCCCTGAAGCCGCTGGCCCGGCTGCGGGCGCTGCGGCTGCTCGATCTCTCCGCCACCCCGGTGCAGAGCCTGAAGCCCCTGCAAGGCTGCGGCGCACTGTCGGAGCTGCGACTGGGCGACACCCGCGTCAGCGACCTCAGCCCGCTCAAGGGTCGCTTCCTGCATCGCCTCGCGCTCGGCCGGTCGGGGATGAAGCGGCTGCCCAGGCTGGGAGACCTCGCCGGCGTGGACACCCTGATCATCACCGAGGGCGCGGCGAGCCTGGAGCTGCTCCCGCTGCTCAAGCTGCACCTCACCGCGCTGGTGCTGGACGACTCCCGGGTGACCGGGATTGCGCCGCTGTCGGGCCACCCGCACCTTCGCACCCTCTCGCTGCGTCGCACCATGGTCAGTCTACCGGCGATCCGCGCCCTGCTCGCAAAGAACCGCCACCTGCGGATCATCACCCCCAAGGGGCGCGCCGTGGGGCAGGTGGTGGTCTGGGTCAAGGTGGCCCCAAGGATTTCCCAGTACCCTTGCCTCACCGACACAGGAAGCTGTCCGCGCGAATATTTCGGTCCACAAAGACGACCTGTCTATCGCTGGATAGACCCGTAATTAAAACAGAATAACCAGTGTCCCCGGTTCGGTCTCGCAATATTGCGCCCATTCTCCTACATGTAGTATAATAGACTACAACAGGAGGTTCCTATGCATCAAGGAGAACGGCGCGTCCGACGCACCGAAAACAAGAAGCTGGCGATGACCTGGTTTTTGCAGAGCTGCATCCTGCGGCTGGGGATGCGAGCGCTGGTGCTGGGCTGCAAGGACGGGCTGGTGGTGGCGTCCGCGGGTGAGGGGGTGAGCGCCGAGTCTGCGGCCGCATTTGCCCCCTATGTCTTTCACGAGTCCTGGGAGTTTCCGGACGACGTGGAGGACGCTTATTACGTGGACGTGATCCCCTTGTCAGACACGGCCCTGTACCTGTTCGCCGTGGGGCCCGCCTCTGCCGCCTCCCTGTCGCAGGGCACCAAGGGCGGCATCCGCCGCATCCTGGACGAAGCGGTGGGCTAGCCCAGGACGCTCTCGACAACCATCTGTGCGATGGGGTGGTAGGTGTCGCGGGTGTCCGCAAACAGCGCCGTGGCACGCTCTTTGGTGTCGGGGTTGCCCGCCAGCGCGTGAAACAGCGGCTTGAGATACTTCATCCGGCCCATCTCCCGGAGAAAGGCGCAGGCGCGATCCACGGCCGGCTCGTAGCCGGAAGGGATCGCAATACCAAGCCACTCCACCAGGATCTCCGAGTTGCCCTGCCTGGTCAGGCCGAAGGCCTCGTCCAGCGCCGCGCAGTCGTCCCGCGTGACGGTCCTGGGCAGGCCCTGCAGGTACAGAAGCCACTCCGCGGGCGTCCAGCCCTGGGTGACCTCGGGCGTCGGACGCGCCCCTTCGGCCCAGCCGGCGGCCAGCGCATCCACCGCCTCCTTGCGCACCGAGTGGAAGCGCGGCTCGTTGTCGGGGATGGCGCTGCCCCGGATCCACTCCTGGGAGCGCACCTGGGCCAGGGTGCCCGGCAGCTCCGCCTCCACGAACTCCTCGAACTCCTCGGTGGTGATGGACTGAAACCGGAAGCGCTCGATGTACCGCTTGAGGAACTCGTCGAACCGCTCCTGCCCCACGGTCTCGTGCAGCAGCCGCACCAGCAGGAAGCCCTTCTCGTAGGGCACCAGGGAGAACACCTCGTCGGGATCCACCCCCGCGAGCTCGGTGCGCAGCTTGGTATAGGGCGAGTCCGCACCAAAGCGATCCACCTCACGTTGCAGCCCTGAACGCCCGATGGCCGCGTGTAGCGCCATGAACTCCGGGCCCTCGAGGGCCTCGAGGATGCGGCGCTCGGCATAGACCGTGAAACCCTCGTTGAGCCAGAAGTGCTCCATGTCGGCGTTGGTGACCAGGTTGCCCGTCCAGGAGTGGGCGAGCTCATGGGCCACCACACTGACCTGAGAGCGATCGCCGGCGAGCAGCGTGGGCGTGAGGAACGTGAGCCGCGGATTCTCCATGCCGCCATAGGGGAACGAAGGCGGCATGCACAAAAGGTCGAACCGGTCCCACTCGTAGGGGCCGAAGAGCGCTTCGGCGGTGACGATCATGTCCTCCACCCCGCCGAACTCCCAGGCCGCCCGCTCGAGCACCTCGGGCTCGGCGTAGACGACCGAGCGCGGCCCCACCTCCTGGCCCTGGATGTTTCCGGCGGCCAAGGCAATCAGGTACGGCGGAATGGGCTGCGGCATCCGGAACAGCCACGTGGTGGTGTCCCCGTCCCCATCCCGATCCCCCTCCATGGACGCTGCCATGACCACGCGCAGCGGCTTCGGAACGGTGATTTCGGCCCGGAGCCTGACCCGCGCCCGGGGGGTGTCCTGGATCGGCACCAGGGCGCGGGCGTGGATCGCCTGACACTGGCTGAACAGGTACGGGTGCACGCCACCGGCGGTCTGGCTGGGCGCGAGCCACTGGAGTGCCGAGGCCTCGGGAGACGTCGCATAGCGCACGTCGAAGGCGCCGGTGTTCGCCGGCAGCTCCACGGTCAGTCGCTCGCCGAGCACGGGGTCGGGCACGGCGAGCTGATAGGGAATCGCCGCTCCGTCCGCGCCCTCCACCCCTTCGATGGCCAGACCCCGGGTGTCGAGATCGAGCGGGCCGGAGGTCGGCTCTTGGAGGGTCAACCGGACGCGCCCCCGCAGGAGCCTCGCTCCGAAGTCCACGCTGAGAAACAGCGCCGCCTCGATCAGGCGTCCCTGGTCCAGATCTGCGTACGAGTGGGGATCACGGCGTGCCATGGCCTTCCTTTCACGGGGACTTCGTGGGTGCGGTCTAGTTCTCGACGAAACTCTTGAGGCGCTTGCTGCGGGAGGGGTGTCTGAGTTTCCGCAGCGCCTTGGCTTCGATCTGTCGGATTCGCTCGCGGGTGACCTCGAAGTCCTGACCGACCTCCTCGAGGGTGTGGTCCGACTTCTCGCCGATGCCGAACCGCATCCGGAGGACCTTCTCTTCCCGGGGCGTGAGGGTGGCGAGCACCTTGCGGGTCTGCTCGGCCAGGTTCAGCGAAATCACCGCCTCGGAGGGGCTGGTGACCGCCTTGTCCTCGATGAAGTCGCCGAGATGACTGTCCTCTTCCTCGCCGATGGGGGTCTCCAGGGAGATCGGCTCCTTGGCGATCTTGAGCACCTTGCGCACCTTCTCCAGGGGGAGCTCCATCTTCTCGGCGATCTCCTCCGGGATCGGCTCCCGGCCGAGCTCCTGCACGAGGTACCGGCTGGTGCGGATGAGCTTGTTGATGGTTTCGATCATGTGCACCGGGATCCGGATCGTCCGCGCCTGGTCGGCAATGGAACGCGTAATCGCCTGCCGGATCCACCAGGTGGCGTAGGTCGAAAACTTGTACCCGCGCTTGTACTCGAACTTGTCCACGGCCTTCATCAGGCCGATGTTGCCCTCCTGGATGAGGTCCAGGAACTGGAGGCCGCGGTTCGTGTACTTTTTCGCGATGCTCACCACCAGGCGCAAATTG
>JBDRSE010000279.1:0-15855 GCA_043825095.1 bacterium | reverse complement strand
CGGCACCACCTACTACTACTGCGCCATCGCCCAGAACGCCTCGGGCGTCAGCTTCGGCGCGCTGCTCACGTTCACCACGCCGGGGGCGCCGTCGGTCACCACGGCGGCGGCGACCTTGGTGATGAGCGCGAGCGCGACCCTCAACGCCACGGCGAACCCGAACCTGGACACGGCGACGGGCTGGTTCCGCTACGACACCACGGACCCGGGGACCTGCGATGACACCTTCGGCATCCGCGTGCCCTCCTCCGGCGGCACCTCCTTGGGCTCCGGCTCGAGCGTGGTCGCCTTCTCCGAGGCGCTCACGGGCCTCGCCCCGAGCACCACCTACTACTACTGCGGCATCGCCCAGAACGCCTCGGGCACCACCGTCGGGGCGGTTCTCATGTTCACCACCACGGCCGCGCCGATCGTGACGACCGAGGACGCGACCGACCTCACGAGCACCACGGCGACCCTCCAGGGCACCGTGAACCCGAACCTGGCGGCGACCACGGCCTGGTTCCGGTACGACACCACCGACCCGGGAGCCTGCGACGACAGCTTCGGCACGCGGGCGCCCGCCACCGGGGGCACGGACGCCGGCGCCGGCAGCGCCGTGGTCGCCTTCTCCGAGGCGATCACGGGCCTGGCTCCGGGCGCGACCTACTACTACTGCGCCATCGCCGAGAGCGCGGAGGGCATCAGCTTCGGCGCCGTGCTGACGCTGACCGCCGCGGCGGATCTCCCGGACGTGACGACCAACCCGCCCACGAGCGTGCTGTCCGACTCGGCGGAGCTCAACGGCGCGGCCAACCCCAACGGCGACGCCACCACGGGCTGGTTCCGGTACGACACCACGGACCCCGGGGCCTGCGACGACACCTTCGGCACCCGCGTCCCGGCCACCGGAGGGTCGGCGCTGGGCGGCGGCGTCAGCTCCGTCGCCTTCTCCGAGGCCATCGCGTCACTCAACCCGGGGGCGACGTATTACTACTGCGCCATCGGGGCCAACTCGCACGGGACCGACTACGGCGAGGTCTTGACCTTTGTCACCGGTTTGGCTCCGCCCACCGTGACGACGGAGGATGCGACCGACATCCTGGCGAACAGCGTCAACCTCGTGGGCACGGCCAACCCCAACGGCACGGCCACCACGAGCTGGTTCCGCCTGGGCGACTTCGACCCGGGGACCTGCGACGACGCCTTTGGCGCCCGGGTGCCGGAGACCGGCGGGACCGCGGTCGGCGACGGGTACGCCCCGGTGGTCTTCTCAGAGCTCCTGGTCGGGCTCGAGCCCGCCTCCACCCACTACTACTGCGCCGCCGCGAGCAATCAGGCGGGGGCGACGTTCGGCGAGGTCCGCTCCGTGACCACCGCCGCGGTGGCGCCGGAGGTCGAGACGCGAACCGCGGTCGTGGACGGACAAAACGTCGATCTGAACGGGGAGGCGAACCCCCTGGGCGCCGAAACCACCGCCTGGTTCCGCTACGACACGGTCACGCCGACCGCGTGCAACGACACCTTCGGCACGCGGGTGCCGGCGAGCGACGGCCAGTCCGTGGGCGCGGGGAGAGCCGCGGTCGCCTTCACCGAGTCCCTGGCCGGGCTGGAGCCGGGAACCTACTACTACTGCGCCATCGCCTCCAACAGCGGCGGCACGGGCTACGGTGAGGTCAGGACCTTCGCGATCCCGCCGCTCCCGGAGGCGCCGAGCTCCGCCTGCAGCTGCCGCGCGAGCGGCCGCCAGAGCGGCGCAGAGGCCTTGCTCCTGTTCCTGCTCGTCCTCGCCTTCGTCCGCCTGCGCCGCCGCCGCCGTCGCTGACGCCGTGCTGTGCCAAATCTCAGCCGACACAGATCCGGTACCTCGTGCTGTGCCAAATCTCAGCCGACACAGATCCGGTACCTTGTCGCTCGCTGCAAGGGCTCGGCGTGGAGGACGCCATCCAGACTTGGATCGAGTTTCAGGCACGTGAACTCAGCCCGATTCCCTCTCGCGAGACTCACGAGCAGTCGACCGGCGGCGCGGACGCACACCTGGACCTGACCAGCCCCATGATCCACTCGCCGTCTCGGCCATCAGGCGGCTTCGCGGTAGTAGAATTTGAGCACCCCACCCTGCCGCTCTCGACACTTGATTGGTCCCTCGCCGCCGACGTCCTCAACGGCGGGCGCGATGAGCTCGTTGTCCAGGCCCTGGTGATGCCGCTCTCCGTGATAATGATCAACGAAGTCAGACACGGCGGCTCGCAAGTGCTTCTCTCCGAGCATCACCATCCGGTCCAAACACTCTGACTTTACGGAGAGAACGAATCGTTCTGCAAAGGCATTAGATCGGGACTCCGCGCCGGGAGTCGCACCGGCGTCACACCACTTTCCTTCAGCAGGTGGCGAAAGGCGTTCGTGAACAACGGATCGCGGTCGAGAATCAGGAAGCGCTTATCGCGTAAGAAGCCATCGACCACGTCGGTGAGGTTCCGGCCGACCTGCATCATCCACTCCCCCGTCGGCTGTCTGGTTATCCCAGCGATCTCGACCCGGCGAGTGCTAAGCTCGATCACGAACAGCACGTGGCAGCGGATTAACCCGCCCAGCGTTAGGACCTCGACCGTGAAGAAGTCCGCCGCTGCGAGAGCCCCCCAGTGCGTTTTGAGAAAGGTCTTCCATGGCGTCTTCCCACCACGCTCAGGCGCCGGCTCGATGCCCGCCTCCTTCAGGATCCTCTTGATGGTGGAGCGGCCGAGCTCGTGGCCGAGGTTCCGCATCGCACCGCGGATTCTCGTGTACCCCCAGGTTGGGTTGGACTGCGCCAGCATGATCACAAGCTCGGCGATGTCCTCAGGAGTACTTGGTCGACCCGGGCCACGCCGTTTTGAGCCGTCGTACTTCTTTGCTATGAGCGTCCGATACCAACGCAGGATCGTGTCTGGTGTGACGATGCCGGCGACCTTGCCGAGGAGCTTGCGTCCCAGCAGCTTACCCTTGGCTGCCAGTCGGCGGCGCTGGTCGTTGGTCAAGCGCAAACGGCGTCCTCCGAGCTGCTCTCGCAGGACGCGATTTTCTTCCAGTAGGTATTCGATGACCCTCTGCTGCTTGCGGTTGACCCAACCGGCGAAGGTGAGCAGCAGGAACTGAAGCGCGGGTGGCAGCTTGATCATCCTCCCATTCTCGCGAGCCTCAGGCGAGCGTGCAAGCAGCCGACGAGGCCTGGTTGGAGGTCGGCTGAGCGGCCATATGGCGATTCCGCTCCCTCGGTGGTCCGTACGCCAAGTCGCCACAATTCTGCGTGGATCCTATTTCCGCACACTACGCCGTCGCCCTGAATGCAGCGGCCGGCCGAGCAGCACACGCCGTCGAAACGCCCTTTTCCAGCGTCGCTTCCAGAGCTGGAATACCCGCTTCACGACGTTAGGCGCCTCCTCAGGCCGAGCGGCCACATTCACCTGTTCAGGCGAAACGTCACCGTCATTCCTACCGCGAGGGCAATCTGACCAGATCGAAGTGGGGGAAGAGCCCCCGAGAGAATCGCCGCGTCGATCCGCGCTTGGGTGACGGAGCATCAGGCATGTGTTGCTCCAGCCCCTGGACCAGTGGCAGCAGCAGGCTCCAGGTGGCGAGCATGCCCTTCTCCATGTCGGCCATCACGAAGTGCGCCATGTTGTCTTCCGGGGTGTGGTAGCCGGGGGCCCGCGCCAGCGGACCGCCCCGGACGCTGGTGGCGGACATTCCCTGCTGGTAGAAGCACCAGTGGTCGGAGTCTCCATACACCGGGATGTCGATGATCTCCACCGGAACCTCGAGCGCGGAAACGCCCGCCTGGATGAGCTCCACCAGCCAGGCATTGGTGATGTCGTCGAGCTGTCCATAGAACAGCAGGCTGTCGCCGTCGCCCGAGCTCAGCATCTCGATGTTGAGCACCGCCGTCGTCTGCCACGGCGAGTACAATGGGCTGCTTGCGAAGTGGCACGATCCCCAGAGCCCGGTCTCCTCGCCGTTCCAGGCCGCGACCAGCACGGTCCGGCGCGGTGGATCGTCCAGCAACAGCAACGCCTCTGCGAGCCGATAGGCAGCGACGGTTCCGGAGGCGTTGTCGTTCGTTCCGGCGTACACGACGCCCGTCTCCTCGTCGGAGCCGGTCGCATCGATGTGACCGCTGAGGATGACGATGTCGCTCCCGAGCACCGGATCGGTGCCGGGAATGGTTCCCAGCAGGTTGTAGGAGACCGTATCGACCGTCTGGGCATCGACGTTCAGGGTCGCCTGCAGGCCGAGATGCTGGCTGCGCGGCGTGAGCGTCGAGTCGATCTCACTCATCCAGGTGGGCAGCTCGGGGATGTCGACCTCCAGGCGGTCCCGGCTCATCCAGACCAGCGGGACCGGGCTCAAGCTCCCATCCCACGACGCGACCGCTCCATGGATCGGCTCGGGATCATTCACGTAGCTGGAGACGAACATCGTTGCCACTGCACCTCGGTTCAGGGCCGAGCCGAAAGCGTTCCCACCTTCGGCAAAGGGACACGAGTCGAGGGCGGGATCGTCGTTCGGCCCGCCCATCACGATGAGCGCGATGCGGCCGGTCAAATCGACCCCGTCGAACTCGTCGAACCCGCCCGCATCCATCGGGCACCCCGGATATTGAGTCGGGTCGAAGGGGGGCAGCACCAGCCCGTAGCCCACGAAGACGACCTCCGCGTCGAGCTGTCCCGACGCCGAGTAAACGTATACGGCGAAGTCCTCGCCGGACACGAGGCCGGAGCCGTCCAGCGTCATCGTCGGCACCTCGAAGTGCTCGTATCTCACGTAGGGAAACTCCTGTCGGTAGGAGCCCGGCGTGTCGCCCGCGGGCTCGAGGCCCAGCTCCACGAATCGGACCTCCACATAGTCCATGGCCAGCTCGTTGCCGGCCGTATCTGTCGCCCGCCCAGCGCACGCGGCCGACGACAGATACTCCAGATCGGCCTCGGCTGCGGCCATGTCCAGCTCGGGCAAGACCAGGGGGGGCAGGCTGGCGTCTGGCTCGGCGGCGTCGACGAGCGACGCATCCGGAGTCTCGACGTCGGGCCCGGCGTCCACCGTCTGTGCGCCATCGTCGTCGGAGCAGCCGGCGACCAGGCCGGCGAGCCCCAGGACCAAGACGAACACGGACGGTTGTCGAGTAAGCGTGGTCATCGTTTCACCTCCATCTCGTGGTTCGGTCCGCAGAGGCCGCCGCAACGGTGAGCCGCGGCAGCTCCGTGGACCGCCTAGGGCTCGAGGCGAGCCGTGACGCCGGCGGCGTACCTTTGCCACCTGGTGCCCTCGGCGTTCACCATCCCGCCGTACGCGGTCATGCTCGGGTTGGCGCCGAGGAACTGGGAAGAGACCACCCACGAAGGCAGCGCCGGGATGGTCATGGTGGTGGCGTTGGGGCCGCCGTCCACGTACCACACGGCCATCCCGCCTCGCTTGATGGAGAGGGAAGAGATCTCCACGTCCTCGTAGTAGGTCACCTCCACCGGATCCGCGATCGGATGCGCGACCAGCGGGTCGGACGGAGTGACCCAGGTGGGCGTATCGATCAGCGTTCCCTCGGCATCCTGCTGCGGCGTCCCGGGGACGATGGTCTGCGCCAGCTCGCCGCTCTGGCCGGCCACGTAACAGAACCAGAACAGATCCTCCGGATAGGTGGGCTCCACCCACAGGAAGGAGATATCGATCCGGTTCTGGTTGTCGACGACGTCGAGGTAAGTGGGCCAGCCGTGACAGTACACGGAGTTGGTCGCACAGAAGAAGCAGTACGGAATGCTACCCGTGCGCATCGGGCTGTCCGTTCGCGGAGGCATCAGCATGGACACGTCGGCGGTGTGCGTGGTCATCCCGTAGGCGCCGAAATCCAGCTCCACGCCGGTCTCATTGGCCGTGAGCGGACCGTAGTCCATGTGCATCACGCCGTAAATCGGCCGGTTGTACCCCTGCCCGGACGGTAGCTCCGTGTACTCCGCCTCCAATGATTGAAAGTAGAACGGCTCACCACTCGGCACCTGGATCGAAAAGCCCTGCGTGCCGAACCCGGACCACTCGGTACCCTGTCCCTCGGTGTTCGTGGTGTTGACTGTGTAGTAGTGCGACGTATCGGCGAGCCCGGTGGCCGTGCCGCTGACGGTGACCATCTCGGGTGTCTCGGTGGTCAAGGGCGACAGGGACATGGCGTACTCACCGTCCTCGTTCACCCAGTCCGCCATCCGGTCGGGATCCAGGTTAACGGAGCTGAACATGGCGTATCCAAACTGGTAGAACGTGACTGCCCCCAAGCCGGCCGTCCAGTCGACGCCGGTGAAGGTGACCTTTCCGTCGGCTCCGGAATCCGCCTCGGTGCGCACGCCGCCCGGCGCGTCGAAGGCCACGCTCACACCCTCGGCGGGGATGTAGGTCGCATCCGTGTCCGAGAAGGTGTAGATGACGAAAGTGAGGCTCTCACCCACCTCTGCATCGGGCGCCGCATCCACCGCTGCGTCCTGCATCGTGTTGTTGTTGTCGCCCGGGTTGTCGTCGTCGCCGCACCCCGCGAACATCGCGAGACAGAGACCGACGCAGAGCACTACGATTCCATTTTTCGTTGCGAACTTCATCTGTCACTCCTCCTGAACATACGGAATACAGCGTTCGGGCTCCGTTGTGACGCAGCCCCCCCGGACGCTGCACTCCGCGCTGTAATTCGCACCTTCAAACGGCTTCTTTCCAACGGCCGTCGGTACGCCAACCCGTGTTATCCACCCTCCGATATCCGCACAAATACCAGTGTTCTTTCTTACATTTATTGTTTTTGTAAAAACCTACAGTAATAGATGATAATAGACGATATTGATCAAGCAGAAACAACAATAAGTTTAATATTTATGTCCATTTACCAGTCCAGCGATAAGTCCTATTTGGCTAATCGTAGTAAGATACAAACGTCTCCTCGGAGCGCGTGCTGCGCACCCCGGCGTTGTTGCACAAATCAACCCCGGCGCGAGTCGGGTCGCTTTCCTAGCCTCTCCCTCATGGCTCAACAGCGTAGGACTCTGGCCTGCCGAGCTCTGCCATCCGGTCGAGGATGTGACACGCGATCATGGCCTCTCTCGTCTGGGCGTTGTTGTTCCTTGCCTTCAGGCTGCCTCCGAGCATTGATTTGTAGCGGACAAACCCGTTCTCGACGCTTGCCTGCTGTCGGTAGCCCGACTCCTTCTGCCACTCTCGTCGTCCGAGCTTACGAATCCTCTGAAGAGCAGCTATTCGCTGCGCCCATTGACCGTCTGTGGGATCTCCATGATGGATCAGGATCCCGATCTGATGCTAGCTTGCGGGGCTGCCGCCGTTTCATGCACCAACGCCTCACCAACGCCGGATTGGCTGGGAGGACGGCTCTGCTTTGCGTCGACGGGAAGGAGCTGGCGCGGATCTTGGGAGTGAGTGCGGCGTAGGTTTCGCGGTTGGGTGGGGGCCGGACGATCGATCCGGAGGCGAAGGAGGGGGAGCTGGCGCTTCTGTTGATCCGGGTGTTTCGGAGCCTGGATGCGCTGGTGGGGGGCGATGAGGCGAAGGCACGGGCCTGGTTTCGGGCGCATTGTGAGCCGCTGGCAGGGGTGCCGGCGGAGCTGGTGAGTCGGGTGAGCGGGTTGGTGGCGGCGGCAGAGTATCTTGACGCCATGCGTGGGAATCTGTAGTGGCGCAGTCGATTTGAAAGCGGGCTGGGGGGACGCGGAACTTGCGTGGATGCGGGGGCGTTTGCCGAAGGTGGGTGGTCAGGGGCTGGCGTAGGGCGTTGGTGCACAATTCGACGTGCACGTCGCCAGCGCTCGACGACGCGGCATCGAGTCGGTACTATTGAGCCATGGGCTCATGAAATACGGGCCGGACGTGGAAGCCGATCTCTCCGCTCAGCGGGTGACCGCTTGAATGGGCGCCACAATTGTGGACCTCGCAGTGTTCACAGCTGCACCACGTTCCGGCGACGAGAGGGAGCGTCGCGTTCCGGCGACGAGAGGGAGCGGCCGGACTCTCGCGTAAAACGACTCGGGAACGGTGCCACGATGAACCGATTCATCTTTGCGGGTGTATTGCCGCTGCTCGCGCTCGCTGCGGGCTGCCTGGAATCCGGGAGCTATGTGTGTGAGACCGGGATCGTCTGTCCGCCCGGACTCCGGTGCGCGCCGGGGGGGCGCGTGTGCTACCTGGTAGAGCAGATCACGGCCTGCGAAGGCGAGTCGGACGACACGCCCTGCGACTACGTCGGCTCTCCGGCAGGTGCGGTGTGTCAGCAGGGGGTGTGCCTGCTGGGACTCTGCGGAGACGGCGCCCTGAGTGCGTCCGAGGAGTGCGACGACGGGAACCGGGAGACGGGCGACGGCTGCGACGACCTCTGCGAACAGGAGCCTCTCTGGCAGTGCACCGGCGCGCCGTCGGAGTGCCGGCGGATCACACAGCTTACGGTGACAGACCCAGTCCAGGACCTCGATCTGCTGCTCGTCGTGGACAACTCGGGCAGCATGGAGAACCTCCAGACCGCGCTGGCGCGGACCGATCTCTCGCCCCAGTCGGCGCTGGGGACGCTGCTCTCCGGCCTGCGGAGCCGATCTGTGGACGCCAACCTGCACGTCGGGGTGACGTCCACAGACCTGGGCACCGGGATGTATTCGATCACCTACTGCGAGGGGGCAAACGGCGATGGGG
The DNA here is from genome assembly GCA_043825095.1 of bacterium. Lineage (GTDB taxonomy): Bacteria > Myxococcota_A > Polyangia > HGW-17 > JAJRWW01 > JBDRSE01. Next base: position 7,185 of record JBDRSE010000279.1, on the reverse strand, counting down.
GTGAGCTCCTCACGAGCACGTGTCCGGTCGTCGGCGCAAACTATCTCATCGATGTGTCCCCCGTGGGTTGCACAATCGAGCGCAGCGCCACGGGCGAGTGCACCTCCCACGACTGCACCCAAGCCAACTGCGACCAGGAGCCCGCCACCAGCCTCGAGCTGGAGCAGACCTCCGCTTGCCCGCGCTGCCGCAACTTCGGCCAGAACACCCTCGCAGACACCCTCGGATGCCTCACCACGCTGGGCACGCTGGGATGCGGTTTTGAGCAGCCCCTGGAGGCGATGTACCTGGCCCTGGCTGACAATCCTGGCAACGCGGGTTTCGTCCGGGAAAGCGCCGCGCTCGCGGTGATTCTCGTGACTGACGAAGACGACTGCTCGGCGTCGGATCCCATCCTGTTTGACACCACGCAGAACGACATCAACAGCGAGCTCGGCCCCCTCACCTCCTTTCGGTGCTTCGAGTTCGGCATCCAGTGCGACGTGAACGACAGGCTCACGCCGGGCGCCAGACAGAACTGCGCCCCCCGGGACGACCCGGAGGCCTTGCTCCACCCCATCCGCCGGTACCTGGAGCTCCTTCAGGGTCTCCCCTCGAAGGGAGAGCCCTTCGTGGCGGCCATCGCCGGACCGGTCTGCAACGCCAGCGCAACGATCACCCTGGATGACTACTCTCATCCGATGCTATCCCAGTCGTGCGCGCTGACCGAGGGGGAAACGACCGTGCTGCGAAAGGCAGTGCCGGCGATTCGCATCAACGCGCTGGTGGAGGCGGCCAACCCGCCGGAGCTGCAGGCAGGAGCGTTCAACTCCGTTTGCGACGATGTGACGTCGAGCCTTGACCGCATCGGGCGCCTGATCGCGGCGCGCTTTTTCGTCCGGTGCCTGAACGCCCGGCTGTTGGGCTGCGTGGACCCGGGCGCCGAGGCCGGTTTTCCGGCAGACGGCTGCTCCGAGAACGACACCTGCCTCCCGAGCTGTGAGGTCACGCAGGCCGCCGACCCTTTGTCCACTCCCGAACCGGTCCCGCCCTGCCTCGAGGTTTGCGACGCGGGGCCCTGTGAGGGAAACACGAGTCCTGGGCTCGCGTACAGGGCCGGGCACCCGCCACCGGTGGATCCATCGCTCCCCGTGTCGGCGTGCTGGCACATCCTACAAAACGGGCTGTGTCCCTTCAGTGCAGAGCTGCAGATCTCCCGCTCGGAGGCACCAGCCTCATTCCCCGTGGTGGAGGCGACCTGCGATCGGCAGCCGGAGCACGAGACGTCCTGCGACGATCAGCTCGATGACGACGCCGATTGTCTGGTGGACTGCGCAGATCCGGACTGCGCCCGGGATCCGGCCTGCGCCAGCGGCCTGTAGCTCTCGCTTCTCCCTCGCTCCGGGCCTGCTTGACCCTGCCGTCGTTGAATCCGATACTTGGGCGAATGGGTAAACGTCAGCTTGATTCCTCTCATGGACTGAGGGGACGGAGCCACCTACGCGGCGCGCGGACGGCGCTGCTCCTCGCGGCGCTGATCATCAGCATTTCGGGGTGCACCCAGGAGTCGGACGCCCTGCTGCTCACGGTCCAGGCGGTGGATCGCGTGGACCGCTACACGCTGCGCGTGATGAACGAGGAGCAGGAGACGCTGTTCGAGACGATCAACGAGCCCGTGGATCTGGACAACCCCCTGCGCGACATCTCCGTCCCTGCCGAGGCGCTGCGGCTGGCGCTGGAGTTCGGCTCTCCCGGAACCTATATCGTGCACATCGCCGGGTACTCCTACGGCCCCGTCCAGACCTACACCGGGCGGCTCCGCGTGAGCGGCACCACCCGACAGAGCATCACCCTGATCCCCCTGGTGGGGGCTGACGACGACCGGGACTCCTTCGTCACGGCCGAGGACTGCGAGCGGCTCCAGGCGGAGGGCCTCGTGTGTGACCTGGTGGACTGCGACGACACGAACTCGACGATCTTTCCCGGCGCGCCGGAGCGCTGCGGCAATGACATCGACGAGGACTGCGACGGCGACGATCTGCCCTGCGAGGACGCCGACGGCGACGGCGCCACCTCCGACGTGGACTGTGACGACAGCGACCCCGAGCGATTCCCCGGCAATCCCGAGGCCCCCAACACCTGCACCGGGTTGGACGATCCCAAGTGCGAGGACGGCATCGATCAGGACTGTGACGGCCAGGACGCCCAGTGCATCGAGGACAATGACTGCGACGGCTCCCCGCCGCCCTTCGACTGCGACGACGGAAACCCCCAGGTGTACCCGGGTGCCGGCGAGCTGTGCGGCAACGGCATCGACGACAACTGCAACGGGGAAATCGACGAGGGGTGCGTGCCCTGCGATCTCGACGGCGACGGCTTCGAGCGCTGGGACGACAAGGACGGCTGTCACCCCGCGCCCCAGGACGAGGACTGCGACGACACCGACGCCGGCGTGTCGCCCGGGGTGACCGCGGACTGCGGCGCAGACGAGGGCCACCCGGTGTGCGCCGCCCGGGGTATGTGCGACGACCGCGACAACGACTGTGACGGCGTCGTCGACGAGGGCTGCCCCGATCCGGCCTGCGACGCGGACCGGGACGGCTTCCTCCGCGACGACCCGGGAAACGGCTGCGTGCCCGCCCCGGGCCTCGCGGACTGCGACGACACGGATCCGGCCTTCTATCCGGGCGCCCCGGACGTCTGCGGGGACGGGCTGATCCAGAACTGCAACACCGACACGTCCTGCGTCAACGACGACGACGGCGACGGCTACCAGCAGGGGGACGGCGACTGCGACGACACCGATCCGGAGGTGCACCCCGGCGCGCCGGAGCTGTGCGACGGCAAGGACAACGACTGCGACGGGCTCGTCGACGAGGGGAACCCGGACGGGCTCACCGGCGCGCCGATCCCGGTGGACGCCTACTGCAACCTGTCCAACGTCGGACGCTGCGGGGATCCGAACGGCGGCGGCAGGTGCGTGTGCAGCCGGCTGCTGCCGCCGCTGATCACCACCCCGTCCAACCGGCAGGACTGCAGCGCCTACGGCCTGGACCTGGCGGCGGCGGCCCCCCGCTGCTTCTTCGCGCCGGTGCCGGACGTGGAGCGCTGCGACGCCACGGACTGGAACTGCGACGGCGCGGCCGACTCCCCCACCGGGGACCCGCCCATCGCCGAGCTGGGCCAGCCCTGCGGCGTCGACACGGGCGCCTGCCAGGCGGGCCAGGTCACCGGCTGCGACCTGAACACCTCCAACCCGGGCGCCTTCAACGAGTTCTTCGTCTGCACCGGATTCCGTGGCCCCCAACCGGAGCTCTGCAACGGGTTCGACGACGACTGCGACGGCGTGCTCCCCGTCGACGAGCAGGACCTCGACGGCGACCACTACCTCGAGTGCACCGGCTGCGTCCCGGGCCAGATGGCCCCGCTGCTCAACGGCTGCGGTGACTGCGACCCGGTGAACGCCTCCATCCATCCCCTGGCGGACGAGCTGTGCAACGGGCTCGACGACGACTGCGACGGCGACCCGTCCGACGACGGAGCGTCCGTCTGCCAGGGCACCACCTGCTGCCCCGACAGCGGGTGCGTGGACCTGCAGACGAACAGCCTGAACTGCGGCGCCTGTGCCAACCCCTGCACCAGCCCCGAGGTCAACGGCTGCACGGGCGGCAGCTGCACCTGCAACGGCGGCGCGCCGTGTCAGTACGGCCAGCTCTGCTCCCCCTCCGGTTGCAGCTGCGACACCGGCCTGGGCCTCGCCTGTGTGGGCTGCTGCCTGTACGACGAGTGCATCTGGCTCTGGGATCAGAACAGCACGCGCTGCGGCAACAGCAACGCGCTCTGTAGAAACTGCGCCGAGCAAGGCCAAGGCTGCAGCGCCGTCGGCAACTGCAACTAACCAAAATCCGGACAATATGAGTAAGAAAGGGGACCGTCCCCGAACTCCCTCCCCTAACTCCCTGACTCAGTCCTTTAACTCCTAATCAGGTAGAGCTCGGTCTGGGGCTCGGTGAGATACCGGCAGCCGCTTTCGGTGACGACCACGATCTCCTCCATGGTGGCGATGCCGTGGTCCTCGATGGGGAGGCGGGGCTCCAACGTGTAGACCTGGCCGGCCTCGATGGGCATGTGCGCGCGATCGCCGTAGCGCTCCCAGGTGGGGCAGAGCAGCCCCACGCCGTCGTGGGCCGTGCGCCCCACCTGATGACCCAGGGCGTGATCGTAGGGGGGGTACCCCGCGTCGATGATGTGGCCCCGGGCCACCTCGTCGATCTCGTGACCCGGCAGGCCGGGCGCGAGCCGCTCTCCGGCCAGCCGGATGGCGTCCCGGATGGTCTCGAAGCCCCGCTCCACCTCTGCCGGCGCCTCGGTCTCGTCCGGCCGCAGGAAGTACCAGGTGCGCTGCATGTCGGAGCAGTAGCCCCCCACCTTCACGCCGAAGTCCACGTTCATCACGTGCCCCGGCTCGATGGGGGTGTCCGTGGGGCCCGCGTGGGCGCCCGCCGAGTCGGGCCCGGTGAACACCGCCGGGCAGTGGCTCGGCTCCCAGGCCGGGCCGAGGCCGCGCCGCTCCATCTCGGCCACGATGATCGCGGCCACGTCCTGCTCGGTGAGCCCCGCCCTGAGCTGCGGCGTCACCGCGTCGAAGATCTCCTGGGTCACCCTGCACGCCGCGGCGATGTGCTCGATCTCGGCCGGAGACTTCCGCCCGCGGAGCGCGGCCAGGATCGCCTCGGACGACACGATGCGATCCAGGTACGGCATCCCCTCGAGCAGCTTGCCGAGCAGCAGGAACATGCCGTGGGTCAGCCCGTCCGCCAGCTCGTTCTCGAGCGAATAATTCAGCGCCAACACCTTCGGGTCCAGCTCTCCGATCACCCGCCGCAGGTCCTCCCGGATCCCGCCCACGTACCCGATGACCTCCTGGAACACCCCGGCACGCCTCACCCGCGCCTCGTCCAGGCTCCCCACAATCGCGATCCGCTTGCCGTCCGCTGTGAAGAAGAACGCCGACTGCCAGGTCACGTTCGCCCCCACCACCGTGTCCAGGCTCGCGTCGTGCATGGACTCCGACTCCCGCACGAAGATCAGCCAGGTGTCGATCCCCTTCTCCTTCAAGATCTCCGGTGCCTGTCCGGCCTTCTCGACAATCAGCTCCGCAATTCCATCAGCAGCCATCGCAAGCTCTCCTGCTGCCACTCCCGGCAGCGACGGCCCACGATAGAAAAGAACAACCTAGAAGTAAAGCGCAGCCTCCGATGTCTCGTGCTCACGTTCGTGCTCCTGCTCGCGCTCGTGCTCGATCCCCCGCTCTTCTCTCTCGCTTCTGGTCTCTACACCTGCACCGAGGACTCGAACAGCGATCCGCTCGTGCCCACCACCGACTGCTCGCCCAGGGTCCACACCACCGCGCTTGCGCCCTGCTCCACCAGCGGCAGCTCCGTGCCCTCCGACTCCACGATGGCGGCCGTCACCCGCCCGCCGTCCGCCAACGCCACCGTAATCGTCACCGAGTAGAAGTTCACCCCGCTCTTGCGCGACGAGCCGTGTTGCACGTCCTCCACCTGCCCCTGCCGCTGTGTCCCCCCGTCGAGGATCGGCCGCACCCGCCGCGCGATCTTGAATCGCTTGATGCCGAGCAACACCACCACGAACAGGAGGATCGGAATCACGATGGCGCACCACATCAGCGTCACCACCGCGAGATCCCCCATGGGCGGCATCCCCCGACCCCGGAACACCGTCTTGCCGAGGATCACGATCACCACCGCCACCGGCGTCAGGATCACCGAGAGGATCGCCAGCTTGAACAGCTGCCGGATCCGCTTTCCCAGCCACTCCCGGGCCGCGTCCTTGGTGGACACGTCCGCGTCCATGACCTTCACCGGGTGCGCGCTCTTGTCTTCGCTCATCGTGTCGACTCTCCCTGTGTACAATGGCAGTCAGCGAGGATCGGGATTCATCGCCGGCACCCCGGGGCGCATCACCGGCCGCCGGGGAGCCCTGGGGCGCGGCCGCTTCAGGTTCTGCACCATGGGCCCGGTGGGACCCACCGCGGGCCGCTTCTGCACCGGCCGGCCGTCGGGCGTGCTGGAGCTCCGAACGAGGAGCGGCGCGGCGAACACGAGCAGGACAACCAGCAGCAGCAAGATCACGCCCACCACCGTCGCCTTGAGCAGCGGATCGGCGTCCTTCTTTTTTTCCTTGGCCACCGCCAGCAGCGCGCGCACCTGGACCAGGGCCAGGAGCTGCTTCTGCCGCGCCTGGGCCACGGCGTCGCCGGGGTGCTCTGCCAGCCAGTCCTTGTACCGGGCCGCGGCAAAGGGGAGCGCCTCCCGGGCCTCGCAGGCCGCGATGAACGCGTCGTGCAGCCCCTCGGCCGCGAAGCCCTCGCTCACCCGATCCCACAGCGAGTACAGCACCTCGCTGCCGTCCACGTCCCCGGCCACAATCGCCGGCCTCGGACCCGCCCCCCCGTCCCTGCCCACCCTCTGCTCCGCCTTCTGCTCCGGCTTAGGCTCCGCCTTCTGCTCCGGTTCAGGCTCAGGATCCTCCCCTTCAGTCGATTCCTCGACCGCCGCGCTCGTCACGGTCACCTGCTCGTCACACCCCGGACACCGGTACTCGATCCGGCTCGGACCGGTGCCACAGGTGAAGTCCTCCACCTCGACCAGCTCCTTGCATTTCGCACACTCGATTCGCAACGCCGGATCGCTCCGAGCCCATCCGCAATGGGATGGGTATTCAAACTGAGTTACAATGAACAGAATCATGTTAATGAGCGGCGATTGCAAGAGCTGTGGTCATCAGAGCGCTCCTCTGCTGAGCGATCGCTTCGTCCTCAAGAAGGAAGATGGAGGCACTGCGCTGATCGATTCTGACAAAAAACGAAAACTGCCGCCTGAAATGAGAGGCGATTTCGAGACGGCTTGGAGGTTGGATCGTATCTACCGATCGCAGACGCTGATCTGTTGTGAATGCGGAGCTGACACTCAGAGGTTACGCAAGAGGTTTCGCACGAATCGGATGGGTGTGGTTTTCATCCTGATCAATGATCGCCCCCCATCGAGCGCAGCGAGGCTCCCCCTTGAGGGGGCGGGGGTGGGTGATGTGAGCCGCGGAGCGGCGGATCTGTCAGGTCAGGCGTCAGCAATGTGCTCGTGTGGGCGTTCACGTGAGCGCAATCATCGAGCCACGTGCGGTTGT
>JBDRSE010000278.1:0-9228 GCA_043825095.1 bacterium | reverse complement strand
TCGTGCCTGCGTCGCTCAGCGATGGCGTGCCCCGCGGTGCCGGAGGCGTGTATTTCGGCTTGTCCGTATCTGGGGGGGGGGGGAGCGACCTGCCTAATTCCGGGGGGGGGTCGCCTCCCCTATCCCGACTGTCTTCACGAGCAACACGCATTGACAACACCCCCCCGCTCTGTTGAGATCAGAGAATTGGGAAGACTATCGATGAGGAGCCTGCCGATGAATGCGCGTTCGTATCGAGGGATGGCAAGTGGTCGCGACGGGTTGGTCGCGCTCGTCACCATCGGTCTGACGGTGACGGTGATCGCCTGCAGCAACGAGTCCGGGGGCGGAGGAGGCAACAACAACTACAACGGCAATACCAATTTCGCGGACTGTCCCGAGGGTTGTGAATTGAGCAACACTGCGTGCTTGCCCGTGTTCGACGACTGCCCGGCCGCGGACGAGATCCCCGTGCTCGGTGGGGGCTGCAAGCCCGTGGGTGTGCCCAACTGCGAGGAGGGGCCGGGCTGCTCAACCGGGTTCACCGACGACGGGGTGGGGGGATGCGAGCCGACGCTGCCGGCGGCCGACTGCGGAGACGGCAGCCTGGCAGTGCTCGGCAACGCCGCCTGCGAGACGATTCGGGACTGCGGCACCGGCACCTGGGGGAATATCACTCTCGACGCGAGCACGATCTTCGTGGACGGCAGCTACGGGGGCGGCGGATCCGACGGCAGCCAGGGTGCCCCATACGTGACCCTCACCGCGGCCCTCGCGGTTGCGTCGGCAGGGGATCGCATCGCCCTGGCGGAGGGCGTCTATCAGGAGAGCGTTTCGTTGGGCGACGCGATCGCCATCGAGGGTCGTTGTCCGGAGCTGGTGACCCTGCAAGGCATCTCTGGGGGGGGAAACGACTCACCTCCGGTCACGATCCAGACGACGGCGGCCGGTGCGGCGGTGCGGGGCGTGCGCCTGGAGAGCAGCGCCTCCGGGGTGGTGCTCAACGAGGTGGCCGACGTGGAGCTCACCGACCTGGAGATTGCCGACACCGGTTTGTACGGCGTGCTGATGCAGCGCGGGTCCTCGGCGGTCCTCACGCGCGTGAAAATTGCCGGCGCCGGGTCCGCCGGGGTGATGCTGTATGGCGGGGCGGTGGAGCTGAACCAGTGCGTGGTGCGCGGCACAGTTCCCGCACCGGACGGCTCCCTGGGGCGCGGCGTGGACGCTGGGTGCGACTACTTCGGCACTGGCGGCTGTCCCGACCTCGCGGTGCACGCATCGGTGATCAGCGGCAATCGTGAGGCGGGCATCCTGATCAGCGGCGGATCGGTGGTGATCTCGGACTCTCTCATCCGAGACACCCGGGCCAACCAGAACAACGGCTTGGCCGGCATCGGCGTGCAGGCCCAGTGCGACACCTCGGCGTCGGACTGCCCGACGCTGGCCATCACCGGCTCGGTCGTGACCGGAAATCGGAGCGCGGGGGTCATGGCCCTCGGCGAGTCCACGGTGATCCAGGACACGGTCATCTCCAACACCCTGCCGCAGGACGGGGACCAGCGCCTCGGCAACGGCCTCGTGGCCCAGTGTGACACGTCCCTCGGAGTCTGCGGTGACATCACCATCTCCTGCAGCACGGTGGACGGGAACCGGGCCGCCGGGATCACGCTGTCGGGATTGAATGCCTTCGTGGAGTCCACGATCATCCGCGGCACCCTGGCGCAGCAGAGCGACAACCTCGGCGGCGAGGGGCTCCTGCTGCAGTGCGAGTATTTCTCCCGGGAGTGCACCGACGCGTCCATCGTGGACACCAAGATCGTGCAGAACAGTCTGACTGGTGTCTTTTTGTACGGCGCCACGGTCGGGTTCCGCGGCGTGTACGTTGCCGAGACGCAGCCCGAGGCGGCGGCGGACGAAGAGGGCATGGGTCTGCTGGCCCAATGCGACGACTCGATTCCGAGCTGCCCGGAGCTGTTCATCGACGGCTCGCTGTTCGAGTCCAATTACTCGGAGGGGTTGACCATGTTCGGCGGCACTGCCGTGGTGGAGCGCAGCAGCGTGATCGACGTCATGGCCCAGGCTTCTGACGGCGAGTTTGGCTTTGGCATGTACATCGACGGCCGCACCGAGTCCGAGCTGCCGACACTGGATATCTCCAACTGTGAGATTCGGGATGCCGTGGTTACGGGCGTGTTCTTCGTGACAGCCGGCGGATCGGTCTCTCGCAGCCGTATTACGGGCGGCGACTACTCGGTGATCCTCGACGCCTCCCCCGACGTCGTGATGGGGTCCGGCAACGAGCTCGAGGGGATCGAGCGGGACGAACCTCTGATTCAAGAGTGATACGCGTCGAGAGGCCGCAATGAGCCACCGGGACATGTCCAGCGTGGGTCTCACGGCTCACTACACGGCGTACACCTGGCACCTGTTGGGGGTGCCCGAGGCGCACCGCTTCGCCACGGGGAAGGGGCAACTCCTGCATTTCGTTGCGAGGCCGGTGCTCCGCCTCGCGCCGTGGCTCGGGCTGGGGGATCCGCTCTCGTTTCTTTTAGAGTCTCGACACCTGCTTCTGGAGCATCTGCTTCGGGAGGATGGGTGTCGAACCTTCGTGGAGATCGCCTCGGGTCTGTCCCCGCGCGGTACGGCCTACAGCGTGGATCCGGACGTGGTTTTCGTGGAGGTGGATCTCCCGGCCATGAGCGCGCTCAAGACCCAGCTGGTGGGGAATGCCCGCGGACCCGGGCAGCAGTTCCTGGCCGGAGATGCCATGGATCCCGGCTTGTATGATCGGCTCCTGGAACGGGTCCGCGGCCGCGGCCCGGTGACAGTGGTCGCGGAGGGGCTGAACTCCTATTTGACGCGCGAGTCCCTCGAACGGATGGTGCTGAACGTTTCCTCCTTTCTGAAGGCTTGCGGGGGAGGGCGATTCGTCTTGGACATCAACCCGGCCGACGCGCTGCCGCGGTTCGGCTGGCTCGGCGCGGTGGTGGTGCGGGCCATTGAAACAGTGGCGCGCTACCCTGTGAGCCTCCCGGTGCGGAGCGCCGAGGACGCGGTGCAGCTCCTGCGGCGCGCCGGGTTCTCCGAGGCCTGCGTGCACGACCCTCGGGCCCACCCCGCCACCGCCGGCCACGACTTCTCCGGGACCCGGGGTGTGGTGCTCGTGCTCGAGGGGCGGATCCGGTAGAATCGGGCGACCGGTCAGCGATTGCGGGGTATTCCAGATGGCGAACTATGACGTGGTGATCATCGGCAGCGGCTTCGGCGGGGCCATTCCAGCCCTGCGCCTTGCCCAGGACGGCCGGCGCGTGTGCGTCCTGGAGTGGGGCAAGCGAAACCTGCCCAGCGACTTCCGGCACAGCTACGATCTGCGCTACCTGCTCAATTTCTACGTGTCCCGCTACAGCGCCGACTACAACTTTTTCGTGCGCTACGCGCGCACGCTTGGGGGCGGCTCGGTGATGTTCTCCGGCGCCATGTACCGCAGCCCCAGTGAGGTCTTCGACTACGTGGACGAGAGCGGCTACAAGGTGTGGCCCGACGAGATCGACCGCCAGGTGCTGAATCCCTTCTACGACCTCGTCGACGAGAAGCTGCAGATCAACCAGGTGGGCTGGGACGACGTGCCGCGCTCGGGCGGTCGGTTCGGCATGATGATGGACAACATGGGCCTGACCTGCGATCGCGGCCGGTACAACTACGTGGGCTGTCGCCAGTGCGGATTCTGCGAGGCGGGCTGCATCTACGACAAGAAGGTGACGCTGCTGCGCACCTACATCCCGGAGGCCGAGGTCCTGGGCGCGACCTTTGAAACCGAAAGCCTGGTCACCAACATCCGTCCGGACGGCGCGGGCTACGAGGTCCAGTACCGTGACGCCTGGGGCGCGCAGCGATCCCACCGCGGGGATGTCGTGATCGTGGCGGCCGGGGCGGTGGAGACGGCGGCGATCCTGTTGCGGTCCCAGCCCGACCTGCCGCTGCTCAGCCCGCAGCTGGGAGTGAACTTCAACAACAACGGTGACATGGCGCTGGCGTGGCTACTGCCCGAGGACTTCCCCTTCGCGCACCCCTACATGGGCCGCGATAACTCGGGCATGATGTGTTACGCCTTTTGGGACGAGCACCGGATCACGTTCCACCCCGGCGGTCCTCCGCCGGCCGTCATTGCGGGCCTGGATTTGCACCGTCGGGACCACCTCGCCTGGGGCCTCGAGCATAAGCACCTGATGAAGGAGTACTACGACGAGCGCATGGTGGTGGGGCTCGCCATCGGCCTGGTGGACGGGGTCGGCCGGGTGAGAATCGATGGAAACGGACAGGCCACCTTGGACTTTCCCACCACGCCGTACCTGCAGGCCTATCTCGACCGTGTCGAGGGGGTGGGGGAGCAGATCGCCGCGGCCAACAACGCGGAGCTCATCAACACCTCCGCTGACGGCTACGAGCACGGCGACGCGCATCCGCTGGCCACGGCGCGCATGGCAGTGGATCCGGATCACGGCGTGTGCGACCCGTACGGCGAGGTGTTCGGCTACCCGAACCTGTTCGTGTCCGACGGGGGCTCCATCCCCGGGGGCACGGGCGTGAATCCGGCGATGACCATCGCCGCCAATGCCGAGCGGATCGGCGACTACATTGTGACGAACCGGTAGGGGCGGACCATGGACGAACAACCGAAACAGTCAGCTTCCGGCGTCGGGCGGCGTGACTTTCTGAAGATCGGCGGAGGCGTCACTCTGGGCACCGCCGTGGCCCTGGCCATCTTTCGCGGACCCTTCAAGACCGCGGCCGCGGACATTCAGCTTCCTTCCCCTGACTACGCGCCCCTCGAGGGGGCTTGTCACGCGCCCCTCACGGAGGAGGAGCAGTTGGTGGCCGCCCTGGTAGACACGGTGGTGCCCGGCATCCAGACCGACCCCGAGGGATTGCCCGGCGCCCTGGACTGCTGCGCAATGAACCTGATCTACGATGAGTTCTATCCCTTTGTGGACTACCTGCCCGTCCTGGTGCCGCTCATCGACGATACGGCGGAGAATCAGCACGACAAGGGGTTCCTCGACTGCGATCTCACCGAACGTACCGAGGTGCTGCGCAGCGTCGAGGAGAGTCTGCCTTTTGTGCGGCTGGCGTACCGCTTCATCCGGTCGACTTTCTACGCAGGGATGTACAACCTGAAGGGGACGAACTACCTCAAGTGGCCGGGGCCCAATCTGGGCTATCGGGACCACGAGGACTTCTCCTTTCGCGAGGCGGTCTGCTCCGAGCTGACCGAGGACGGGAATCTGCCATGACGCGCCCGCGATCATCCCTGGGCGTCGCCGTGCTGGTGCTGGGTTTCCCACTCTTGGGAGCTGCGGCGTGCAGCGACCCCTTGACGCCCCAGAAGGTCCCGGACTGCATGGAGTGTCACGATCTGGCCTCGCTGACGGCGCCCGTGTCCAGTGAACCCCTGCGTGAGTGGACCGGGCTGCAGGGCCGAGGGTTGGTCCGGCGGCCGGTGATGATCCAGACCGACGCCGAGGCCTTCGAGGCGCCGCTTCCCAGGCGTGGGAATCACACCGAGATGGCGGCCGCCTACTGCGTGGCCTGCCATCCCGTGAGTGAGCAGGGCATCCGACACGGCCTGCGGATCTACCCCCGGGAGGCCCGGGGCCGGGTCTTCGGTAGTGCCACCGACTGCGCCGCCAGCTGCCACGGCTGGCTCCCGGTTGACGCGATCAGCACCGGCTTCACGCCGGCTTCGGGCGCGCCGCCCGAATATTCCGGCTCCCTCAGGCCCCATGCGTTGCTGACCGGCGCCGACAACGCCCACGCCGTCATCTACCGGGAGGGCTTCGTCCGGGACGGTGGGTTCACGCTCCTCATCAGCCGGCTCAAATCGGGGTGCGGAGGGTGCCACAACGTGCGCAACGAGTTTCACGGCACCATCAACAGCTGTGTGCAGTGCCATCGTTTCGGTGACACCAGCGGCCGCTTGCACACCACGCACCTGGACGCCATCGAATCCGGGAGGGACGCCAACGACCTCGACCACGCCGCGGAGGTGCCCTGTAGCTACTGCCACGGCTTCGGTCCCGTGGAGTCCGATCTCAAGAACGCCGCCTGCTACTCCTGTCACCTGAGCGGTCACCAGCCATTGAACGACGCCGGCCAGGCCCATTTCTGGCCGCTGCCCTGAATCGACTCCTTGAGTCGGTACCGGGACGTAAGCACATGGCTCACGCGCGTCAGCGTCATTTCGGCATGTCGAGGAGTCGCTTTGGCGGTGTGGTGCGGCGCGGCGACGCTGTTTTCCGGGGCGGTAGCGTGGCACGGGGCAGGGCCGTGGCGCGGCGCGGGGGCCGGGGGGGGTTCCGTGGCGGGGGCGCGGCGCGGGGCAGGGGGGTGGGTCGCAGGCGGCGTCCTTCGATACACGCCTGTCGGTAGATGTCTTCGGTCAGAAAGTCCTTCATGAAGTCTTGGAGCGCTTGGCGCAGGGCCGAACCAACGATGTCCGGGGAGGCCGACAATCTGAAGGCGCCCACCTCTCCAACGGCTTGGCGATTGTGCGTGAAGGGGCGGAGGGTCGAGCCGACCCAGCGCACGGTGACCTTCCACGTGACATAGGCGCGGTATTTCCGGGAGGTGTAGCCCCACGACCCGCCCACCGCGAAGACGCGCTTGGTGGTGCCGAAAGAGTAGACCTTGGCGCGCACGAGGAGGTAGCCGCGACCGACGGGGCGTCGACGCAGGACCTTGACGTCGTCGAAGTAAAAGCTCAACGCCCAGGGCAGGTTGTGGGTGAGGAAGGTCGGTGCACTGTGCACGATCAGGGTGTAGTCCCCGTAGCCGCCGTAGGTTGGCTCCACGTCGCCAGGGAAAATCAGGACCCTCACCGGAACGCTGCAGCGCGGCATGGGGCGCGGCGGATCGAAGCCCACGCGGAGCCGCGCGACGGACACGGTATCCCAGGCATCTGTGCCCGCAATGCACCCGACCAGCGCGATGGCGCTCAAACTCAGCAGCAGGAGACATCGACACCTCAAGGGTTTCCTCCTCCGGTGTTCCATCATACCGATTCTGGCGGTGATTCGCACTGCGTACTCCGTGGTGTCAGCGGCTCCACCCAGCGCTGCTGTTGAGTGCAAGGGCAAAACTCGTCGCTTGACCCCGTACCGGTGCACCTGGATACTCGTCGGGTTCCGAAACACGGAGAGGTCATGTCCAACATCGAGCTGACGAAGAAGAAAGACGCATCGCTTTTCCGCAAGATCGCCATCGGCACCTGGCGCACGGCCTACGATCCGTCGGTGTACGGCAGCATGGAGCTGAGGATGGATCGCGCCATGGACTACATCGACCGGTTTCGGCAGGCTACCGGTGTGCATCTCACTGTCACCCACATGCTCGCGCGGGCCGTGGGCGAGGTGCTGCATCAGACACCGGACGCCAACGCCATTCTGCGTTTCAATCGGGTCTACCTCCGCAAGCAGGTGGGGGTGTTCATGCAGGTGGTGATGATGGACGAGGGGTCCGATAAGATCGATCTCTCAGGGGTGACCGTGTACGACGTGCCGGAGAAGACCCTTTCCGAAATCGCTTCCGAGGTGCAGGAGAAGGTGGACAAGGTACGCCAGCACAAGGACCCGGCCCTGGAGAAGACCCGAGGGATGTTCCGGTTCATCCCGTACTTCATGCTCAACTGGTTCCTCCGCGTAATCTCGTTCCTGACCTACACACTCAACCTCAACCTCAAGTTTTTAGGGGTGCCCAAGGATCCCTTCGGCTCGGTGATGATCACCAACATCGGCTCCCTCGGCCTCGAGACGGCGTACGTGCCCCTGGTACCCTATTCACGAGTGCCCATCCTGCTGGCCACGGGCGAGGTCCGGGACACGCCGGTGGTCGAGGACGGCGAGATCGTGATTCGGAAGGTGATGAAGGTGAACGCCACCTTTGACCATCGATTCATCGACGGTTTCCACGCGGCGGCCATGTCCCGAATCCTCAAGCGCTGGATGGAGGATCCGGACCAGCACTTCGGCCCCATTCCAGAGTCGGCGGCGAAGGAATGATCCCCAGCGGATGGCGGTGCCCCGAGGCTCGTGCACCGGAGCGGCCATGCACATGATCGGGGAGGCCCACGAGGCCGAGGTGCTCGGGACCAAGGTCGCCTGGGGAGAGGTGGGGTCTGGTGTTCCGCTCGTGCTGCTGCACGGATTACTGGACTCCCACCGAACCTGGCGCCGGGTGGCGCACCTGCTGGGGCAGCGGTTTCGGGTGCTGATGCCGGACCTCCCCGGATTCGGGTACTCGGGGCGCCCCGATGCGCCGTACACGCTGGAGTGGTTCTCCGATGTTCTGGGTCAGTGGCTGAAACAGATCGGCGTGGGGAAGGCCCACGTCTGCGGCCACTCCTACGGCGCTGGGGTTGCGCAGTGGATGCTGCTGGAGCACCGTCGGCGCGTGGATCGGTTGGCGCTCGTGTCGGCCGGGGGCCTCGGCCGGCGGGTCGCCTCGGGGCTGCGACTGGCGTCCTTCCCGGTGCTGGGACGGAGGCTGACGCCGTTGGCGCTGCGCCTCGCGTTGCCGACCGTGCTGAGAAACTCGACGACGTACTTTGGTCACATGGAGCCCGAGGAGGTCGAGCGCACCATCGAGATCAGCCGGATCCCGGGCACTGCGCGGGCCTTCCAGCGCACCCTCGAAGGCGTAATCAACATCACCGGCCAGTACATGCAGACCGTGCAGCGGGTGGCAGAGGTGCATGGTATGCCGCCGGTGGCGCTTTTCTGGGGCTCAAAGGACTTCATCATCCCCATCCGTCACGCGCAGACGACGGTCACCCGTTCGGTGGGAGTGACCCTGACGACCTACGAGGGGTGCGGTCACTTCCCGCACCTGGACGTTCCCGAGCAGTTCTGTCGCGACCTGATCGGGTTCCTTTTGGATTCGGAGCGCCCTGTGGGCTATCTCCTCCCGCCCTTCCAGATCGAGCGCATCTCGGAATACTTCCGGCCCTGGTAGGAGCTGCGGCTCTGCCGCCGCGTGCGAATGGGCGAATGGGCCGGACGGCGCGCGCTGTGCATTGGGCGAAAGGGCCAGACAACGCGCGTCATCGCCCCAGAGCTTTCTGGGGGGGCTCCGGGCGCTGGCGCGCTGTTCCCAGGGTGGGGGGGGCGCAGGGTGGGGGGGGGCCAGACGGCGCGCGCCATCGCCCCAGAGCTTTCTGGGAGGCTCCGGGCGCTGGCGCGCTGTTCCCAGGGTGGG
>JBDRSE010000277.1:0-22268 GCA_043825095.1 bacterium | reverse complement strand
TCATCCACGACCCGCGCCTCACCTGGAACACCCGCGAGGTGGTCACCGCGGCCGGCGGCCGGCCGATCCAGAGCCGCTGCGGCCACGCCTTCATCAAGGCCGCCATGCGCGCCGAAGACGCCGTCTACGGCGGCGAGATGTCCGCCCACCACTACTTCAAAAACTTCGCCTACTGCGACAGCGGCATGATCACCTGGCTGCTGGTGCTCGAGCAGCTCAGCGCCGACGGACGGGCCTTCTCGGAGCTGCTCTCCGAGCGCATGGGGCTCTTCCCCGTGAGCGGTGAGATCAACCGCCGCATCGCCGACGCCGACGCCTGCATCGCAGCAGTCGAGCAGCGGTACAAACCCATCGCCCTGCGCACGGACTACACCGACGGCATCGGCATCGAGTTCGAATCCTGGCGTTTCAACCTGCGCAAGTCCAACACCGAGCCCCTGGTGCGGCTCAACGTCGAAGCCCGGGGCGACAAAGCCCTCCTGAAAGCCAAGACCGAGGAGCTCCTCGCGCTGCTCAAGTAGGCGGCGCGACTCTCAGACAGACATCATGGGTTTGGTCGGGGGCGGGGACGGCTGCGGATCCGAATCGATCCGCAGCGGACGGGTGTGTCTCGACCGTTATGGAGAGTGGCAGCCGTAGCACTGGGAGCCGGGCCAGCCGGCGTAGTCCGAGTGGGTGGCGGCGTTCCACGGAGCGCCCCCCGGGTGACAACTGCCGCAGTTGTCGGTCGAGTTGTGCCAGCCCGGCGGTGTCGGCGCGCCGTTGGTGTCGTGGCAGGCCGCGCAGGTCCACCACTCGTAGGGCGGGTTGTGCGGGACGGCCTTGGCGCCCGGGTGGCAGCTCCCACAGTTGGCGTTCTGCCAGCCGGTGTGGGTGTTGTCGAGCTGCGGCGGCTGCCCGGCGTCGGCCTGGACCGCGGCGTCATTTTGCGTGGCCGCGTCGAACTGCACCGCCGCGTCGAACTGCACGGCCGCGTCAACCCCTGTCGCCGCGTCGAACTGCACCTGCGCGTCCGGCTGGGGGTCACCATCGTCGTCGCCGCAACCGACAACCAAGAACATCGCCGACGCGGCTACGCTACAAATCAGGGCAAGTCTGTTCATCTGTTCTCTCCTCAGAGGGTCCGATATGGTGGCAAAGAGAAGTACTGTTGACCGATAATATTGTAACCAAATCTATCCACGATATCTACTTTTTGGTGGGGGAAATGGCAAGCCAAATGTGACTGACCCCTCGCGTTTTCATACGTGCATCCGGATGCCGTGATCCGGCTCCTTGACCGCGACCTCCAGGGCCGCCTTGCCGGCGGATCTGAGGTGGATCCGCGTCGCTCCGGCCTCCACGAGCCGAAGCTCACAGTGGGCAATTTTGCTGTTGAGACAGTGGGTTACGTCGCCGTTTGGGTTCCTGTAGGTGAGCCCGACCATCTGCTCCGAGTTGGTCCAGAAGCTGCCGATGAGCCGCGTCCGGCCCTTGCGACAGATGAAATCCCAGGCAGTGTACTCCACTGCGCTGGAGGCCCGAAGCCAGCAGCTGATATCGGTAAACCCATACGTGATTCCGCGATGTACCAGGATCGCGAGGGTCAAGAAGGGCGTGGTCATTGGGCCGACCTTGATCTTGCCGGAGAGCCCCTCGAAGATCGCGCCCTCCGCGCCGGTCCCCGAGTCCGTGTCGAACAGATTGCAGTGGGCCCAGGCGTACCGCTCGGCGTGGGAGCGCCCCCAGTTGTGACCTTGCATGCCCGGCCACTGCTGCACCTCGAACCGACGTTTCCCGGCCGAAATCGTCCCGGTGAAGCGCGTGTCCGCGGTGGGCGTGAGGGTCTTGGACTTGGGGAACGGCGCCGTGTACATCCACGCGGCCGGGAACAGATACAGCGGACAACGATCCGGCTCGTAGGTGAGATCCCAAGCGACCTCTGTGCCGTCGTCGGTCCGGATCGATCCCGTGGTGCGGCCCGGATCCAACCGGCTGCTCTTCATGACCACGCCGATTCCGTCAGGCCCCTGCGTGGTCTCGGAGATCGGGTAGGTCTCCTTGGCGGCCACGTGACCGCCCCCGGCCTCATCGAAGAGGATCGCCCACACCTCCCCCACGGTCGGCGTGCCGCCGAGGGGCGAGTAGATGGTGAACTTCAACCAGAAAGCCCGGTCACTCCCCGGGTCATTCGCCTTGAGGAAGAAGCTCTCCACGTGCCCCTTCTCGTCGCCGGGCACCCACCTGACCGCGTAGTCGTGCATCCGTGGTTTTGCCATCTCGTTGCTCCCGGTCGCTCAGTAGTTGCTGACGACCATGATACAGGCGTCGTACACCGTCTTGAAGGGCGCAGTGGCCGCATAGGCCAGCACGTCGTCGTCAAAGCTGCCGTCCTGCAGCCAGACGTTCGGCAGGCCGAGCTCGGCCACCTTCTCCAGCACCTTGCGCGTCACCGCCGGGGGCGTGACGAAGTTCACGATGTGCACCGGCGGCTCCGCCGCGTCCAGGCTCGGCGCCACCGCCAGCCCGGCGATGGTTTCCGCCCGGGGGTTGATGGGCAGCACGGTGTAGCCTTTGCCCTTGAGGTTCTGCACGATGATGTTGCCGTACTTCTCGGGATCGTTGCTCGCGCCCACCACCGCGATGCGCGTGGCCGCGCTCTTGTCCTTGAGCAGCTCCATCACTTCCTGGGGATGGGGATCGGGCTTCGACATGGGTCACCTACCACACGACGGGAATCAGGATTTCGATGGCGGAGATCTGGAACCTCGGAAAGACGGCCTTTTTGAGCACCCGGGTGGCGCAGCGGGGCGCCTTGCCCTCGGGGGCCACCTTGTGCACCTTGCCCGACGCGCCGAGGATCGTCACCTGGTACGCCGCGCTCCCGTGCTTGCGGCAGGACCGGTAGAGGCGTGGCTTCAGCTTGCGGAGCACGCTCTTGATCATCTCCGCGCTGAGCTTGCGGGGCAGGCCCGACTTGCCGGTCTTCACGGTGTAGGTGTTGGTGGCCCAAGCGCCCAGCTCTTGCCGCGTCGGGTCCACGTCCCGGTTCGGCACGTCCAGCAGCACCGGGCAGTGCGGGGACAGCTTGTGAAACGACGACATCGGCTTCTCGGCACCGTTTTTCGAGCACGCCACCACGGCGCAGTACCCCGACACGCGGGCGCGCCGGCTCGGCTGCACCTCGACGAAGCCGCGGCTGACCAGGAGATGGCTCAGGGAGCTCGGACCGTACTTGTCGTAGAAAGTGCAGCTGCGGTCCGACGGTGCGACCAGGAAGGGCGGCCGCAGGCTGGACACCGCCCGGGCGAGCCAGCCGGTGGCAGACGTCTGGAGGTCACCCGCCACCAGCAGGTCCGGGTCCGGCTCGGACCGATTCGCCGACCGGTACGCGTCAGGGATGCCGCTCACGGCGCGCTTGCGCAGCTTGCTGTCCAGGCCGCTGGCGCCCGCGGGAAGCTGCACCGACAGCAAGTGGAAATCCACGCCCCCCGGCCGCTTGAAGTACCCGCGCAACCCGGGTCGCTGACCGCTGGAGCACGCCTTACGATACGGATTCAGATACTCCTCGACCTGGAACTTGGAGCCCCGGAGACGGCCGGTGTTCCACAGCAGGCCCACGTGGTCCCGGTTTGCGCCGCCGCAGCGATCCAGCTTCACCTTCCAGGTGGCGCCGGTGTACTGCCGCAGCCCCTTGAGCAGCTTGCCGAGCGCCGCCTTGGCCTGCCAGTGATTCTTGACGCCCTGCAGGGCCAGCACGTCGACCTGCATCCAGGCGATGGAGCAGGCCAGCCAGTCCACGTCGGTGCGAGTCCCCTTCGGCCGCCGCCGCCCGGGCGCGCCGTCCGGAAAGCCGTGCAGGTTCCAGGTCCCCACCCGAACGTCCGCACCCGAACGCGCGAGCCGCTTGCCCGCCTTCACCGCCTGCGTGCACTCCGGACCGGACCGCCAGACCGCCACGCCCGCCGACCGCGCCTGCGAGTCCTGCGCACCCACGAGCGTCAGCGCCACGACCGCGCCGACGCTGATCAAGAGTCGCTTGTCCACAGTCACCACGAACCTCCGTGCATTTCAGGTTTGGCCAAGAACCGCTGTAGTATCGCACGTCGCTAGAGTCAGACGACAATAAAAAGAGGACTTCACCACCTGCGGAGAGGCAGCAGGAGCTGGCTGCCGGGCGAGTGCTCATCGACCAGCGCCCGGTCCGCACCAATGAGAGCCCAAAAGGTCCCCCCCCAGAGCACCAGTAGGCAGAGCGCTTGCAAGCCCCACCTGCGGGACCCGGCATAGAAGCCGCTGGTCATCGCCAGTACACCGGCCACCAGACAGACCACCAGTGGCTGCCTCCACCGCGCACTCAGCCGCCGATCCATCACGACGGCGGCCAGCAACGGCAGCACCAGGATCAGCCCAACCAGGTGGTGGTCCCACAGCAGGTAGTTGATCAGCCAGCCGCAGACCAGCAGCATGGCCACGGCCAACGCAAAGAGCTGCGGCATCAACGCTCGCCGGCGGAGCAACGACGCTCGGGTCACTGCGACGATGCTCGCCATCACGAGGGCCATCCGAATCAGATTCACGATACTGTCGATTCTCTTCTGCGAGATGGACACGAGCAGCGCCTTGTTTCCCGAACCACCGAAGAGACGGTCAAAGGTCGCGACCAGGCTGCCGTTGCTAAGGCCGTTGTAATAGGACTGCAGAGCAGACCGCCCATCGGTGACGATGCCCAGCAGGATCTCGACCCACGCCACGTTCATCTCCCACGCCCAGCCCGGCCCGCCGACCAGGGCGGGGATACCCAACAGCACCAGCACGGCGGTCGCTGCGAATCCGGCCAGGGCTCGAGTGTCGCGACGTGCCAGGAACCAGAGCAGGATCAGTGCGGGCAAGACCTTTAGCGCCGCTGCTACGGCGAGCAGGCTCCCGGCGGCCAAGCTGCGGCCTCGAACCTCCATCAGCACCACACCGGCCACCAGGGTCATCACCAGCACGTTCACCTGTCCCCAGTACAGATTGCTGTCGAGAATGAAGGGGCAAAGCAGCAGCGGCGCGACCGCCAACAGTCCGCTCCGCTGGACGCCCAGCACCTGAATTGTCCGTTTGATCAACACGACTGCGCCGCCCAGGCTGACCAGCATGAGCCCACACCATAGGTAGTAACCGAACGCCAAAGGCAGCTTGGCCAGCGGATAAATCAGACAGGCGAATAGCGGAGGATATGTGTACGGAGTGGTCCGGAGGTGATGGTCGCCGGAGCGGTGATAATCGTAGATATCACCGCTCTGCCCCGCAGTCAGCGCGGTCGCACGATAGGCGCGGAAGTCCACCTTGGGCTGCCACTTGTGGTTGATATAAACCTCCCCAAGCGTGGCCGCGGCAAAGAGGAGCACGAGCACCACCAGCGCTCCAACGACAACCCGCTCGAAACGCCGGGGAAACACTGCGTCCACAGGCTCGGTCGACATGGGTCCACACACCCCGCTGGCAAGCGACCTCGTTCCTTCGACGAGTGAACAGAGCAACTTTCATACCAACCCGAAATCATGGGCCATTTCCCTGGTCAAACCAGCCCCGCCGGAAGATCCACGACGAGAATGTCACGTCTTGTCGTCAAGACCGGACGAGCAGGTCCCCAAGATCGCGAAGGGAGTGGCCGGGCTCGATGCGGGGCTCGGTGAAGAGCTCACCGATGACGTCGTGGCCGACATCAAGCGGATGGGTAGGAGTCGTGCCGCAGACGGCGATCAGTAGCCCCCATGCGTCTGATCATCGCCCCGGCGGCCCGCCGGGACCTCGAGGACATCTGGACCTACATCGGCAGGGAGTCTCCGGCCCACGCCGACGAGACGATCGATCGGATCATCGCCGCAGCCCACCGATTCACGGAACACCCCGAGCTTGGGCGTCTACGAGAGGATCTCGCGCCGAATCTGAGGTGCTTCCCGGAAGTCCGCTACCTCATCTGCTACCGCGTGCGGGAGGACAACATCGAGATCGCGCGAGTGCTTCACGGCGCCCGAGATCTGGATGCGATGTTCTAACCGCCCCCCCCTGCCCGCGCTCACTCCACGATCGTCACCGGCACGGCCCGCACGATCCGGAATCCGATGCTGAGCAGGTCCTTCTCCCCATCACCGTCCGAGTCCACGTCCGGAGCGAGGGCGCTTTGAAGCAGAGCGTTGCACATCACCTCCGTCATCGTGATCTGCGGTGGATCTGCCGTGTCGTCACACTCCCCTTCCCCGCGCACCACGGACTCGCAGCCCGGAACGTCGTCCAGGACCACGCAGCCGCCGTCGAAGAGGTCGGCGAGGGTGTCGGCCTCGGACCCGCCCGCAGCAACAATGTCGGAGATGGAGTCGGCCATGGCCGGGATCAGGTTGTTGTGGATCTCGTCATGGGATAGGCCACCGCCCACCATCACGTTGGTCCAGCCCGAGGCGTCCACGGAGCTGTTGCCATAGTACGGGCTGTCCGGATCGTCCACCGTGAGCAGCTGGGCGCGGGACAAGGTCAGCGCCAGCAGCCCGATATCGGGTAGAGGAAATGCGACCGTGACCGCCGAGGGGTACGTGTCGAGGTCCGGCGGAGACCATAAACTACACATGTTCAGATCCGTATCGGAGCTTGGGTGGATCCGTACCAAGTCGTTGCCGTCGAACACCGGCGTGGCGTCGTGGATCGCACCTCTGAAGAGCTGAACGTGCGCGACTCCGTCGGAGCGGCCGCTCTCCGTGATGCGGCCGATCAAGATCGTCCGGCCCGCAGCGATGTCTTGGTTCACCGACTCACTGATGTCGCTCGGAGGCACCGGGGGTTCCACAAGGGCGGGTACTCCCAGCGAATTGTCTATGTCGCCGTCACCATCGAGGTCCACACCCTCGTACGCGGCTTGTTCTCGCGTCTGGGGAATGCTGACCGTTTGAATGATGAAGTCGTACTGCGCCCCGATGGACGAGCCAAAACTGCACGAACCGCAACCGTCGTCGGGGC
Organism: bacterium; assembly: GCA_043825095.1. Taxonomy (GTDB): domain Bacteria; phylum Myxococcota_A; class Polyangia; order HGW-17; family JAJRWW01; genus JBDRSE01. The sequence goes on along the minus strand of JBDRSE010000277.1, from coordinate 15,293 downwards.
ACAGCAATCTAGACTCCCCGGGATCGCAGTACCCATCGTGGTTGCAGGGATCGAAGATGTCCTCGGGGCAGTTGTAAGGGTATTCGCCCGGATCCCTGACGCCGTTGCCGCACAAATCTTCGCCCGGCGTCTGCTCACAGGCTGTGCAGAGCAGCGCAAGCAGCGCGACAAACGAGACGATCATTGGTGGTCTACGGGACAACAGTCCGCCTTCCTCTCCTGGGCCCTTCGATCATATCGCAATCCCGCTTCCCAGCCTATGGCTGAAAGCGCGAAGCTTCGGTTTCGACTCTTGAAATCGACAGTGTCCCTCCATACAGCTTATTAAAAGCAAATGTTTACAGTCTCTTGCAAATCCCAGACCCGGTGCAGACTGGCCCTTTGCCGCAGTGCGGCATTGGGGTACACTGCGGCCCTCACCCAAGGAGTCGGTCATGGATTTTGCGCTCACTGACGAACAGCGGATGTTCAAGGAGCAGGTGGTGAAGTTCGCCCGGAACGAGCTTCGGCCAGGGGCCCGGGAGTGCGAGCTGAAGGCGGAGTTCCACTGGGAGGCCTGGAAGAAGATGGGGGACTACGGCCTGCTGGGCTTGCACCTGCCCGAGGAGCTGGGCGGGGGGGACGCGGACGTGATGACCGCGGTGCTGGCCGGGGAGGCGTTGGGTGAGGCCGGGGTGGACGGAGGGTTGACCCTGAGCTACGGCGCGCACACCTACCTGTGCGCGGACACGATCTATCAGCACGGCACCGAGGAGCAGAAGCAAAAGTATGTGCCCAAGCTGGCCAGCGGCGAGTGGGTGGGCTGCATGGGCCTGACAGAGCCGGGGGCGGGATCCGACGCGGGGGCGCTGCGGACGCGGGCGGTGAAGCAGGGCGATACCTGGGTGCTCAACGGCACGAAGATTTTTATTACGAACGGCTCCATCGCCGACGTGGCGGTGATCTACGCCAAGACCGATCCGGAGGCGGGGCACGCGGGGATTTCGGCCTTCGTGGTGGAGAAGGGGACAAAGGGATTCTCGTGCAGCCGCAACCTGACCAAGATGGGGGTGAAGACATCGCCGACGTCGGAGCTGGTGTTCGACGACTGTGAGATCCCGGCGGAGAACCTGCTCGGCTTCGAGGGCGGCGGGTTCTTGATGGCGCTACAGACCGTCGAGTGGGACCGCTCCGCGCTGATGGCCCCCTTCGTGGGCGCCATGCAGTTCCTCATCGACCGGTGTACGAGGTATGCCCAGGAGCGCGAGCAGTTCGGGCGTCCCATCGCCCAGTTCCAGGCCATCAAGCACAAGATCGCCGACCTGAAGATCTTCCACGAGGCGGCGCGCTCGCTGATCTACCGCATCGGCTGGTGCAAGGATCAGAACCGGCCGCTGAACCACCTGGAGGCCGCGGTGGCCAAGCTGTTCGTGGGGGACTGGTCGCTGCAGCCGTGCAACGACGCGATGGTGCTCCACGGCGGCTACGGCTACTGCCACGAGTACGACGTGGAGCAGGTGTTCCGGGACGGCCGCCTGGCGCCCATCGGCGGCGGCACGTCAGAGATCCAGAAGATGATCATCTCCCGGATGATGTGAGGAGGAGCCCGTGAACTTCGACTGGACACAAGCGGAGCAGAAGCTGCGGGACGACGTCGCCGCGCTCTTCGACCCAGAGACGCGGGCCCGGCTCGACGCGCTGGAGACAGCGGGTGTCGATGAGATCCGGTCCACGGTGACGGCGCAGCTCGGACGGCTGGCAGACACCGGCTACCTCGCCGCGGGGATCGAAGGGGACGGGGTCCGGGACACCCTGCGGCTCGTGGGCGCCCAAGAGGTGTTGTCCGAGATCTCCGGGGCGCTCTTGCTGGCCGTGGAGGCCTCGACCCGCCTCTTCGGCGGTCTGGTGGCGCGGTGCGGGACGGACGCCCTGCGGCAGGAGCTGCTCGGGCCGCTGCTGGCGGGCTCGTTGATCGGCGCGGTGGCAGCGTCGGACGGGGCGTCCGAGGACGCGGCCAACGTCGGGGTGAAGGCCACCCGCACCGCGGGCGGCCTGACCCTCCGCGGCCGCAAGGCCTTCGTCACCAACGGTCCCTTTGCGGACTGGATCGCGGTGGTCGCCGACCTGGACGGCAAGCCAGTGGTGGGTTTGGTGCCCGGCGACGCGAAGGGGCTCACCCGCGGAGCGCGCGTCGACACCCTCGGATTCAAGGGTCTGGCCGTCTGCGCCGTCGAGCTCGACGGCGTGGCGGTGGACGACGCCCACGCGCTCGGACCCTTCGATGACCGCTCGGCCCTGGACGCGCTTCGCCGCACCGAGGACCTCGTGTTGACCGTCGCGTCAGTGGGCCTGATGCACCGGAGCCTGGAGGCGGCCAAGGCCCACGCGGTGATACACCGGCGCGGGGGCAAGCCGCTCATGGGCCACCAGGAGATCCGCTTCCAGCTGGCGGTGATGCTGACCCTGCACCAGACGTCGCAGCTGTACGCGCATCGGGCCGGCTGGCTGGTGTCCGACGTGGACGGGCCCGAGGCCTTCGAGGCCGCGGCCGTGGTTCGGTCGGCCAAGGTGTTCGCCGCCGAGGCTGCCGAGCAGGTCGCCGCCGCGGCGATGCAGATCCTGGCCGGCCAGGGCTTCGTCTCCGGCAACCCCGTGGAGCGCAGCTACCGGGACGCCAAGTACCCCGGCCTCGCCGGCACCACCACCGAGGTGTGTCGGATGCTCATCGCGGACGAACTGTTGGAGAGGAATCCAGTGTAGCCATGCCGATCCTCGAAAGTCGCATCGACACAGCCAGTGACGAGTACAAGGCCAACTACGACCACACGGCCGGGCTGGTGGCCAAGCTCACCGAGGAGCTGACCAAGGCCCGGGAGGACCGGTCGGACAAGGCCAAGCGGCGCAACGCCGACCTGGGCAAGCTCACGGTGCAGCAGCGGCTGGACGCGGTACTCGATCCGGGCACGCCCTGGCTCGAGCTGGCGCCCCTGGCCGCCTGGAACATGTACGACGGCCGCATCCACGGAGCGGGCTCCCGGGTGGGCATCGGCCTGGTGCACGGCCGGGAGGTGATCGTCAGCGCCAACGATCCCATGATCAAGGGCGGAACCATCTACCCCATGGGGGTGAAGAAGACCCTGCGGGTGCAGACCATCGCCATGGAGAACCACCTGCCCACCATCACCATGGTGGACTCGGGCGGCGCGTATCTGCCGCTGCAGAGCGAGATCTTCCCGGACGTGGACGACGGGGGGCGGGTCTTCTACAACCAGGCGATCAAGTCCAAGATGAACATCCCGCAGATCACCGCGGTCATGGGGCTGTGCACCGCGGGCGGGGCCTACATCCCGGCCATGTCCGACCACGTGGTGCACGTCAGGGGAACCGGGGCCATCTTCCTGGGGGGGCCGCCGCTGGTAAAGGCCGCCACCGGGGAGGTGTGCAGCGCCGAAGACCTCGGCGGCGCCATGGTGCACTGCAGTGAGTCGGGGGTGTCGGACTACTTGGCCGAGGACGACGCCCACGCCTGCGAGATCCTGCGCGAGATCGTGTCCATGCTGCCGCCGAAGAAGAAAGCGGAGGTGCCTCGTCGCGCCCCGGAGGACCCGCTGTACGATCCCAAGGAGATCTGGGGCGTGGTGCCGCCCAAGCTCTCCACGCCCTACGACGTGCGGGAGGTCATCGCGCGGCTGGTGGACGGCTCGGAGTTCCTGGAGTTCAAGCAGCTGTACGGACCGACCCTGGTGACCGGCTGGGGCTACATCCACGGCTACCAGGTGGGCATCCTGGGCAACAACGGCGTGCTCTTCTCGGAGAGCGCCCTCAAGGCCACGCAGTTCATCCAGCTCTGCGACCGCCAGGGGATCCCGCTGCTGTTTCTGCAGAACATCTCCGGCTACATCATCGGCCGCGATTACGAGCGGGCCGGCATCACCAAGGACGGCCACAAGATGGTCGCCGCCGTGGCCACGGCCACGGTGCCCAAATTCACGGTCATGTGCGGCCAGTCCTTCGGCGCCGGCAACTACGGCATGTGCGGCCGGGCCTACGGACCGCGCTTCCTGTGGACCTGGCCCAACGCGCAGATCGGCGTCATGGGCGCCGAGGAGGCGGCCAAGGTGCTGATCACGGTGAAGAACGACCAGCTCGCGCGCGAGGGAGAGCCGCCCCTCGCCGCGGAGTTCGAGGAGTTCATCCGCATGCCCATCAAAGAAGCCGCGGAGAAAGAGGGCAGCGCCTACTACAGCACGGCCAACCTCTGGGACGACGGCATCATCGATCCCGCCCGGACCCGCGACGTGCTCGGACTCGCCATCTCGGCGTCGCTCAACGCGCCCCTGGAGGGTCGAAACCAGGGCCACGGCACCTTCCGGATGTAGGAGGCGACGATGTTCAACAAAGTCCTGGTCGCCAACCGCGGCGAAATCGCGGTTCGCATCCTGCGCACCCTCCGGGAGCTGTCCATCCGCAGCGTGGCGGTGCACTCCGACGTGGACAGCCAGGCGCTGCACGTGCTCTGCGCCGACGAGGCGGTGCTCCTCGGCGAGGCGAACCCGGCGGCGAGCTACCTCAACGCCGACCGCATCATCGAGGCCGCGAAGCAAACCGGCGCCGAGGCGATTCACCCCGGCTACGGGTTCCTCTCGGAGAACGCCGCCTTTGCCAAGCAGGTCGCGGAGGCGGGCCTGACCTTCATCGGGCCGCCCGCCGAAGTGATCGCCAAGCTCGGGGACAAGCCCACCGCGCGCCGGCTGCTAGCCGGCGTCGGTGTGCCCATCGTACCGGGCATGGACGCCGGCGGGGCCGATCCGGCCGCCCTGGCCGCGGCCGCCGAGGAGCTCGGCTATCCCGTGCTCATCAAGGCCGCCGCCGGCGGGGGTGGCAAAGGCATGCGCGTGGTCGAGTCGGCCGACGCGCTGGCCGACGCCGCGACCCAGGCCGCCAGCGAGGCGAAGAACGCCTTCGGGGACGGCACGATCTATCTGGAGAAGTACCTCCCGCGCCCCCGCCACGTGGAGGTGCAGATCCTCGCCGACAGCCACGGCAACGTCATCCACCTGTTCGAGCGCGAGTGCTCCATCCAGCGACGCCACCAGAAGATCATCGAGGAGACCCCCTCCCCGGCCCTGAACGACGGCCTGCGTCGGCGCATGGGCGAGGCCGCCGTGGCGGCGGCCAAGGCGGTGGGATACGAAAACGCCGGCACTGTGGAGTTTCTGCTCGACGCGTCCGGCGAGTTCTACTTCCTCGAGGTCAACACCCGCCTGCAAGTGGAGCACCCCATCACCGAGCTCACCGTGGGCGTGGATCTCGTGCGCCACCAACTCGAAATCGCCGCGGGCGGCACGCTTGCGCTCACCCAGGACCGGGTGCAGGCGCGGGGGCACGCCCTCGAGTGCCGGATCTACGCCGAGGATCCGGCGGCCGGATTCATGCCGTCCCCGGGCACGGTGCTGTTCGTCAGGCCGGCGAGCGGGCCCGGGGTGCGCTTCGACTCCGGCATCTACTCCGGCGCCGAGGTCCCGGTGCACTACGATCCCATCCTGGGCAAGCTCATCGTGTGGGCCGAGGACCGACCGGCGGCCATCGCGCGGATGATCCGGGCCCTCGAGGACAACGTCGTGCTGGGCGTGCAGACGGCCACCGGGTTCCTGATCGACGTGCTGAATTCCGAGCCCTTTGCGCGGGGCGACACCCACACCCGGTTCCTGGAGGACCACTTCAGCGACTGGCAGCCGTCGGCCGAGGGGGACGCCTGGGCGCGCCTCGGCTACGTGGCCGCGGAGCTCACCGGCGCGGGGCGCGCCGCCTCCGGGGTCGCGCAGTCCAACCGCGAGGGCGACTGGCCCTCTCCGTGGCAAACCCTGGGACGTTGGGATTCGGCAGGATGAGCCCCGCAGGAGCAGGAGCGCTGAGATGCAGTACGAGCTGAAGATCCGCGAGTCCGACGCCACCGTGGAGGCGACCCCGCTGGACGAGCACGGCCGCTCCACAGTCACCGTGGGCGACACCGCGCGCGAGGTGACGCTGCGCGCGGTCACACCACATCGCCTGCGGGCCACAGACGACGCCGGCGGCGTGGACCTGTTCGTCGCGCGCTCCAAGGACGGCATCTGGGTGTGGTCCAAGGGCCAGGGCCGGCTGGTGCAGGACGCCGCGCGGCAGCGGACCGCTCGGCGCGGCGCAGACGGCGGCGTGGGCCGGAGCGTGACGCCGCCCATGCCGGCGGTGGTCCAGAACATCCTGGTGGAGGTCGGTCAGGCGGTGAAAAAGAGCCAGGCGCTGGTGGTCGTGTCGGCCATGAAGATGGAGTCTACCCTGGTGGCGCCCTATCCGGGAACCGTGCGGGCCGTGAACACCGAAGTGGGCGCCAAGGTGAACCCCGGCGACATCCTCGTGGAGATCGAGCCCGCCGAAGAAGGCGACACCGACGGAGGTACGAATGAGTGAGCCGGAGCTGCTCTACGAAGTGAAGAACGGCGCCGCCTGGCTGACGATCAACCGGGAGGCCAAGCGCAACGCCCTCAGCGGGAAAACCCTCGCGCAGCTCGACAAAGCCCTCGATCGCGCCGCCGAAGACGACGCCGTGCGGGTCCTGTGCATCACCGGCGCCGGGAAGAAGTCCTTCTGTTCCGGCGCGGACTTGACGTCTTTGGGCGGCGGAGACCCGGCCGAGGCCATGCGCGCCTATGCCGCGCTGCTCAAACGCATGGACGACTATCCCAAACCCCTGGTGGCGCGGGTGGACGGCCACTGCCTCGCCGGGGGCACCGGGCTGCTGCTCTCCTGCGACATCGCCTATGCCCGCCAGAGCGTGATGTTCGGCACGCCGGAGCTCAACGTGGGGCTGTTCCCCATGATGATCGGCAAGCTGATCTTCCGCGCGGCGAGCCGCATGAAGGCCATGGAGATGATCTACACCGGCCGCAAGCTCACCGCGGCCGAGGCCGAGGAGATGGGGCTCATCACGCGGGCCTACCCCGATGAGGAGCTCGACGCGGCCGTACAGCACACCCTCGACGCCATCGCGGAGAAGGCCCCGGTGGCGGCCCGCATCGGCCGGCAGGCCCTCGCCGCCGTGGCGGCCATGGACCTCGGCGAGGCCCTCGACTACCTCTGCGACAAGCTGGGCGAGGTCCTCACCACCGAGGACGCCATGGAGGGGCTGATGGCCTTCCTGCAGAAACGCAAGCCCGAGTGGAAAGGGCGCTAAACATGGTCGCATTGACCACGATCCATCCCGCCTGGCCGCGTTGCTCGCTGCGGTGCGTGCTCACGACCCAAAAGGTCGCTCCGCGCGCTCCTCGCTCGCGCCTTGCCAAGCGGGCGTCTCGTGGCCACTGCGACCATGTTTGACGCAGTGTCGACGTGACACAGTTGCTGAGTACATAGCAAGGAGATTCAAATGTCCCTATGGATCCGAGACAACCAGAACTACGAGCGCTCAGCCATGATCACCTGCGCCCTGTCGGGCGTGGTGGCGAACCGGGACCAGTGCCCGGCCATCCCCTACACCCCGGAGGAGTACGCCGCCGAGGCCAAGCGGGCCTACGACGCCGGCGCCGCGGTGGTGCACATCCACGCGCGCACGGCCGAGGGCTTCCCGAGCTACGAGGTCGAGGACTACCGGAACATCTACGACGCCGTCACCGCGGCCTGCCCCATCATCATCAACTTCTCCACGGGCGCCATCAACATCACCACCGAGCAGAAGCTGGCCCACATCCAGGCGATCAAGCCCGCCATCGGGGCCCTCAACATGGGCTCCATGAACTACGCCAAGTACCACGAGAAGCGAAAAGCCTTCGTGTTCGAGTTCGTGTTCCCGAACCCCTTCTCCGAGATCGTGGACATCGTCACCGCCATGAAGGAGGTGGGCGTAAAGCCCGAGATGGAGTGCTTCGACATGGGTCACATCGGCAACTCCTTCCCGCTCATCGACATGGGGCTCATCGAGCCGCCCTTCCAGTACAGCCTGATCATGGGCGTGCTCGGCGGCATCGCCCCCACGACCCCCAACCTGGTCCGCATGGTGGAGATGCTCCCGCCCGACTCCGACTGGGAGATCATCGGCATCAGCCTCGAGCAATGGCGCCTGCTGGCCGCCGCCATCAGCCTCGGCGGCAACGTCCGCGTCGGCCTGGAGGACAACTTCTACCTGCGGAAGGGCGAGATGGCCGACTCCAACGGCGCCCTCGTCGACAAGGCCGCCCGCATGATCCGCGACCAGGGCCGCGAGGTCGCCACCGTGGACGAGTGCCGCGCCCGCCTCAAGCTCCAACACACCTGAGCAGCGGAGCGACTAGAACCGGAACGTGTAGTTGAGCTTGAAGGCGCGGGAGGGGGACGAGTTGCCGGCCACCACGGGGAAGGGTGACCGCCGCGGCATCCCGTCGTCACTCACGGCCTGACCCGCATTCAGCTTCTTAAGCTGCTCCCAGTACACCTTGCTCTTGACCGAGCCCACGATCCACAGGGGGATGCCGATCATGTCGAGGAGGCCGCCGATGGTGCACAGCGTGATGCCGGCGATGATCGCGCCGTAGTTATCATCGCAGTAGCTGTCATAGTAGCTGTCGTAGCAATCGCTGGGGACGGCAAAAAGGCCGCCGCCAATCACCGTGAGGATCGTGCCGGTGATGAACAGCGCCATGCCGGCGTTTCGCAGGCGAACGGCGGACCAGTAGTGCTCCTTCGTCTGCTGAAGCTTCAAGGCGTTCCCCACCAGATTCGGTTGCACGTAGCCGCCTTGGACGCCGTAGCGGCCGTAGGGCCCGCCACCGCCGTAGGCCGGAGGCGGCGTCACGACCGGTGGGGGTTGCACCGCCTTCACTATGCGAACCCGCACGATGTATGACAGTGGGATCTTCAGCAGCTGGCCGTCGCTCCTCTCGATGATCACCGCGGTGGCTGTCACTCGACGGACGGTGCCTTGGTACGACGCGCCATCGGAGCGCTCGAGGATGGCCTTTCTACCGAGGCTCGCCTTCACCAGGTCCGGGTCGACGCCTTGGGCCGACGCCGTTGTTTGACACAGGATGAGAAATGTACCGACAAGCGCAAACCAGCGTAGCATTCGCAGTGCCCTCCCATCTTTTAGGCAGCCGTTCGCGATCTTCCTTACCATAATTATTGCGACTATATCAGGACAAGATCGACGTGTAAAGTGCAATCACTCTACGAAGCTGGGGTTCCACCAGTAGGGCACGCGATAGGCGCGGGTGAGTGAGCTCTCGAACCCGGCCTCGGTGACCTGAAGCTCCCACACGATTTCCTTGTCCGGCGTCACCTCGATCACTCGGCCCGCAGTGCCCTCGCAGATCATCGTGTTGCCGTTGGGGAGTCGCTGGGCCGAGCTCACCCGCTCGGCGTAGAGGTCCTCCGCGTACTCCCAGACGATAGAGAGATCGATGGGATCGAGCTCCAACACGCGCGAGTAGTCCCGTGAATACACCTGATCCCCGTATCCCGCCAAAGCGCCGTTGTCGAAGAGCAGGATGTTCCCGGCCCCGGGGAGCCCCTTGGGCACCAGGTGTATGTGGTGCGCACCGATGATCGGCCCCAGGTGATGCTCTGGCGTGCCCGCGGAGAAGTCCGGCCCAATCCGCCACACGAAGCTTCCGGTCCGCTTGTCGATGATCGCGTAGAAGTTCCCGTTCCGCGACCCGACGATGAGGTTGTCCGGGGCGAACCGTTCGTCCTGGAGCTCCTGGTCGTGGCGGTTGGGTCCCAGGTAGGAGAGGCTGTTCATGTGGAGCCAGTCTCCGCCCCGGTCGTAGATCTCCGCCTTGGCGGACTCGGAGAACCCCATCTCTTCGAAGTGTTCCGCCGCGTGCCACTGCCACACGACCTCCCCGGCCGGGTCGACCTCGATGATGACGTCACTTCGGAGGCGGCTGCCGGCGATGTCCTGCACTCCGATGGGGAGGTTCTCGTGGGTGAGCATCACCACGTTGCCTCCGCTCGCCGGGCCGATAAGTGTCAGGTCCGGCGCGTAGTACCCCACTGGATTGGAGCCGCCGACCTGGTAGTCGTGATGTTGTCGCGCGGAGCCGTTGTCCCAGTCGCTGAAGCTCCAGAGCACAGCTCCGTCCCAGGACAGCTGGAGCAAGGTCTGCACCTCCAGCCCGTCTCGAGCGCCCGCGAGCATGAAGGTTCCGTCCGGAAGCAGGCGCGCCGGGGAGCCGCCATAGCCGATCTCATGAACGATCGTTCCGTCCATGTCGATCACCCTCGTCGTGTGAGTGGAATCGTCGAGGTCAAACTCGGTCAGCACCGTGTAGCCCGCCCAGACCCGCTCCGGGTCGTGCTGCTCCACCGACAGGTCGTAGCAGCCGGTGAGCCAGCCGGCGGTCGCCAGAAAAAAAACGAAGGTGTGACGCGCGGGCCTGCGAGCCATTAGTACCGGAAGGTGTATCCGAGCTTGAAGCCGGCGCCCGAGGGGCGATTCGCCAGGTGGGGGAAGGCCGGGGGGACCTGGAGACCCCCGACGGGCTGGCCGGCGTTGATCTTCTGCATCTGATCCCAGTACACCCGGGTCTTGACCGCGCCGACGATCCACATGGGGATGCCGATCATCTCGAGCAGTCCGCCGATGGCGCACATCGTGACGCCGGCGATGAACGCGCCGTCAGGCATGCTGCAGTAGCCGTAGTAACCGTCACACTCTTGAATGGCAAACATGCTGCCGCCGATCAGCTCCAGTACCAATCCCGTGATGGTCAGCGCTGCGCCGGCGCCTCGCAGACGCTTGGCGGCCCAGTAGTTCTCCTGCGTCTCGGTGAGCTTCGCGTTGTTCACCGGCTGGCCTCCGCCCAGATAACCGCTGCTGACACCGTAGCGACCATAGGCGGGCGTGCCGCCGATGGGCGGCGGTGCTCCTCCGCCGCCGACGGGCGGCGCGTCTGCTCCGCCGCCCGTGGTCGGCGGAGACGCGGGCTGGGGAGCCGTGGCCGCTAGCAGGACCCGGAGGCCCCGGATATGCGTGAGGAGAAACTTGACGAGCAGACCGTCAGCCTTGACCAGCACGACCGCGGTGCTCGACACCCCGCTGATCTGCCCGGTCACCGTCCGGCCGTCCGACAGGGTCAGCGCCACGTTTCTGCCCATGGCGGCCTTGGCGATGTCCGCGTCAACCTGCGCCTCCGGCGGCACGGGCTGAGGTGCGGCGCGCGGACGCGCCACCGGGGTCCAGCCGCCCACCTTGCGCTGGAGACGCGCGATACGCTGCTTCGCGTCGGCCTTTGTCGGTTGGCCTGTCGCCGTCGGGAACTTGGAAATGTCGCGCACGTAGGCCGTGTAGGAGCTGATCGCGCTTCGCCATTCGCGCTTGTACTCGTAGCACTGGCCGATCCGGTAGACCTGGATGGGGTGGTACTCGATCGCCATGATCTCGCGGTAGATCCGGATCGCGTCGTCGCACTTCCCGAGGCGGAAGTAACGGAGCGCGTAACTCCGCAGATCCACGAGTCGCTGCCGCGCAGACGCCAGCTTGGTCTTCACGTCGATGATGCGCTTCTGGGTCTGACCCTTCGTGGGGCAGCCGTTGCAGGCATAGGAGGGGAGGTCCTTCAGATAGCGCTCGAAGGACTTCAACGCGCCCTGGTAGCGCTTGAGGAACTGCTGGCACTGGCCGATCCGGAAGAGGTACATCGGATGGTACTTCAGCGCGATGACCTCCCGGTAGACCCGGATCGCCTCCGCGCACTTGCCCGCCCGGAAGGCCGAACGGGCCTCGGCAGTTTTCTGGGCCAGCTCGGCGGCCTTGTCGGCGTTCGCCGTTGCGATGAATCCGAGGCTCACGGCCGCAAACATAACGATTCGTAGGGTGGATCGAATAGACATGGGTACCGCCTCCCCATTGAGAGATTTGATGCCTGACACTATACATCAGAATTCGACGCAATGAGCAAGCAGTGGCCGCGAATGCTAATGCTAGGGGTCAGACCCCCAACATTAGCATTTATGGTGTGGGGACGTAGTGCTGGACATAGACCTGGTGCTGGATGGTCATCTGGTCGCCGACGCGGAAGGCGACGAAGGGGATGCCGGCGATGCCGACGATGACCGGCTCCTCGCCCGGCGGCGTGGGCGTGCCGTCGGTGAGGGTCTGACCGATTTGCTCCCATGTTGAGCTCTGCTCGTCGAACCGTCGGACCGTCACCAGACCGGTCTGCACGGGGGAGTCGGCCACGTAGGCGATCCAGGGCGTGCTGCCGATGAGAGTGATGTTCGGCGAGTGGACGCTGCCGCCGGGATCCACGCTGCCGCCGAGCAGCGTCCAGGTCTGGGCCGTCGCATCGTAACGCTTGACGAAGATCTCTGAAGGGCCGACGCCGTTCGAGTCGTTCTCGGACCAGGCGGCGTAGATGTTGTCCGCGCTGTCGGTGACCAGGGAGATGTTCTCCCGCCAGCCGACGTTGGCGTTCTCGTCCAGGGGACCGACCAGATTCGCCCAGGCGCTGTTGACCGAATCCCAGGAGCGCAGGGTGTGATCGGACACGGTGGGCCAGCCCGAGGACTCCGGCAGGCCCACGTAGGCTTGATCCGTGAACACGATGTCCGGGTAGCCGTTGCCGTTCATGGTGAGCTGCGCCGGGAACCCGGTGGTGCTCGGGTGGGACTGCCAGGCCGCACCATCGTAGTACGCGTAGTCGATGCCGAGGCCGCACCCCCCGGCGCCGAAGGTGGTGATGTGCGGCGTGGTGCTGTCAAAGGCCACGGCCACCTGCTCGTGCGCCATGCAGGCCGAGCTGAACGGCGCGGCCGCGGGCTGCCAGGCGGCGCCTTGCCGCCGGATCAGATGCACGTTGTTGCCCACGGACATCCCGTCCGTGGCCGAGAAGAGCACGTACGGCGTGGCGCCGATATAGTCGAGGTCCACCGCGCTGTTTAGGTTCATGAACGCCGCGGCGGGATTCGGTCCGAGGTTGTCCCAGGCCGGGACGCCGTTGTAGCGCCGGATCACCACCACCGGCAACGTGCCCCCGGCGTTGGGCTGGGTGTAGGCCACGGCCGGCTGGGTGCCGTCAGTGGCGAGGTCGTGGGCCGTCCCCCAGCCGAGGGGCTGCGTGCCCACGTCCACCCAGGCGAGGCCGGGCTGTGAGCACTGCCCGCCGATGCAGGTCTGGGTCAGGCCGCAGGCCGTGGTGCAGCCGCCGCAAAAGGCCGGGTCGTTCAGTAGATCCACGCAGAGCGTGCCGCAGGCAGACAAACCAGGGCCGCAGTCGAAGCACTGCGCCTCGTCGAAGGTGCAGGCCCCGGTGCAGCCCAGGGTGCCACCGTCGTAGCCGCGGGACACGCAGCCCTGCCCATTCAGGTCGGGGCCGTCGCACTGCTCGGTGCCCTCCTGGGTGTCGTTGCCGCACTGCGGCCCGGAGGAGCAACCGCCGGTGTCGAAGTCGCACTGGGCGTCGCACTCGAGCTGTCCTCCGGTGAAGCCGAGGTCCTGGCAGTCCTGGCCGCCCAGGTCGGATCCGTCACAATCCTCGGTGACCTCCTGGACGTCGTTGCCGCACACCGGCCCGCCGCCGCTGCAGTCCGAGGTGTCGTAGGAGCAGTCGGCCGCGCAGTCCAGAGCCCCGCTGTCCCAGCCGAGGCTCTGGCAGCTCGCATCGCCCAGCGCTGTGCCGTCACAGTCCTCGCCGGCGCCAATCTGCCCGTCCCCGCACACCACGGGGGCCGCGCATCCGGACGTGTCGTGCTCGCAGCCGGCGTCGCAGGCCAGCGTGCCTCCTGCAAAGCCGAGGCTCACGCAGGTTTGCTCGGCGAGATCCGTGGCGTCGCAGTCTTCGGGATACTCTCGCACTCCGTTTCCGCACTCGGCCGTGACGTCGCAGCCCGTCACGTCGAAGAGGCACTCGCTCCCGCAACCCAGCGTGCCGTTGACGAGGCCGAGGGACGCGCAGGTTTCCCCGTCGAGCTCCGCGCCGTCGCACTCCTCTTCGCCGATCAAGAGCCCGTCGCCGCACACCGCGCTGCAGTCGCTCGGCTCGCCGACGCACGCCCAGCCGTCCTCCACCACGCAGGCGCCATCACAGCCGTCACCGGCCGCGGTGTTCCCATCGTCACACTCCTCCTCGGCGCCCACGATCCCGTTCCCACACACCTCGTCGACCCCGCTCCCCTTCCCTCCGCACGCCGCCAGCACCAATCCCGCCACCAGCCAAAAGCCTAAGCAATCTCGCCATCCCATGCGTTTCATGACACTACTCCCTTAAGTTATTCAGCTACTGCCCTACCCCCCTATAGTTGCATGGGGACCGTCATCGGTGGAAGCAAATGCCGTGATGGGGTCAGACCCCATCACGGCATTTAGAAGCTGCGGCTGACGGTCAGGGTGAAGTGCCACGAGGAGACGCGGAAATCGGCCGGATCCGTGGAGCAGACCCGGTCGCCGTGCCAGGAGACGCAGCTCTCCAGCCACACCGGGAAGAGGTACTTGAACTGCACGCCGAGGTAGACCCGCGGCGACAGGGCAGTGCCGACCCCGAGGCCGACGCCCAGATTGAGCCCCTGCGCGCGGGTCTCGAGCTCGTCTCCCGACGCCCCGAGGCGGGCGTAGCCGAGCTGCGCCAGCAGGTAGGCCATCACGAAACGATTGGCCTCGCGGTGGAGCATGAAGTAGTAGCGGGCCTGGAGGTTCGCCGACCAGTCGTACAGGGACCGGTAGCGATCGTCGCCCGTGAGCGTGCGGTAGTGCAAATCCACGCCGAGCCAGAAGTCCCCCACCGGACGCACCAGCCCGGTGATCCCCAAGGTCACCCCCGGGTTCGTCGGGATGGAGTCCGCCCCGGAGACGCCGAAGGTGGCCTCGAGCCGTCCCCGCGGGACGACCTCCCCCTTGCCGGGATCATCGGTGAGCTTCTTGACCTTCTGATCGGCCCGGCGCTCCTGTACGAACCCCCTGCCCTCGTCCCCTGCCCCGTCCCTCGGCTCGACCCGCACCACGGGAACGGCCCGCGCCCGGTCCGTCGGCGCGGCCTGCGCCCCGGTCACCACCGGTAGGGTGCTGAGCAGGGCAAGCGGGGCCAGGAGGATACGCTTCATGGGCTTTCAGGGTCACCGGCGGAAGATGTAGATCAGTCGGGTCACGCCGACCTGTTTCATCTTCCACCGTGCGCGGCCGCAGCCGGTGATGTACACGTTCGCCGTGTTGATTGGATAGAAGCCGTTCGAAATGTTCTTGATGCGAATGATGTTGTACTTCCCTTTGTTCAGGGCGAACTGGAATCGCATCTTGGCGGTTCGCAGCAGCTTCAGCCGGGTCGCGCCTGCGCCGTTGAAGGTCACCAGGATGGTGTCGCCGTCCGGCT
>JBDRSE010000276.1:0-13271 GCA_043825095.1 bacterium | reverse complement strand
GTCAGCGTGCTCCTTCCAGAGCTCGACGCCGCCCAGGCCGGGCATGACGTACTCCGAGAGCTCCAGGCCGGCTTCGATGACGTTCCGGCCGCCGAGGATGTGCTGCTCCTTCGTGCACCCCTTGCGGACGCGCCGGAGCAGCTCGTCCGAACCTGTCTCGAGCCCCACGTGGATGCGGTTCAGCCCCGCCTCGAACAGGCTGCGCAGGCCCTCCACCGGCGTGCGCGCCAGGGTTTGCGATCGCGCGTAGCTGGTGATCCGCGTCACCTCTGGGAACACCCCCATGATTTTTCGTACCACCCGTTCGAGCTCGGGCGGCTTCAGCAGCAGGCTGTTGGCATCCTGCAAGAACACCGTCTTGCCGCCGGCCATCAGGAACATCGCCACCTGCCCGATGCCGGCGTGCAGCGGCGCCTCCTGCATCACCCTCCGGATCACGGGCTGGGTCAAGCGACCGCCGTGGCCGAGCTCCTCGGAAACCTCCCGCAGCCGATCGCGCACCCGGCCCATGGCCTCGACGTCCGATTCGACGTCCTCCACCGGTCGGCGGGAGAATTTTCGGCGCTTGTACACCGGGCAGAAGGTGCACTTGTTCCAGGGGCAGTTCCGGCTCACGCGGACCAGCAGGCTGCGGGCCTCGCTTGGTGGACGGATGGGGCCGACCTCGAAGTCGAGCGGCGTGGGATCGTCGGCGAAGAGCATGCTCATGGGTCGTTTCATCTCCCCGGCGGACGCGAGCGCGGGAGTCACCATCGTGTATAACATGGAACCGCTCCGGGAGCCCGTTGGCACCCTGGCAGCGCACACCCTCTGATTGACTGCTGAAATCCCCGATCGTGGTGTCCGTTCCCCCTTGACCCAGCTCTGTGTGGATGTTAAGAACTGCAAGATTTTTGCAGCATGGCTGTGATTTTCACCACCATCTGGTGGGAATGGCTTACATGACTCGGACCAGACGGGGTAGCTCAATCTGAACTGGAAACTGAACTGCTTCTCATTCTGTCGCTGCACGAAGACTCTCTGCGCCGGATTACCACTACTGCTGCTACTCGTGCGAAAACACTAGCGAATTCTCCCTGTTCAACCCGCCTGTTCCACTATTGAGCCGAGTCGTGTAAGCCATTCCCACCAACGTGGCCGGAGGGGCCGTATGGAAAACTTCCTGGGAATCGAGGGGCGACTTGCTGCGCTGGAGCAGGCGCGGGTGGTGATTCTGCCGGTGCCGCACGACGCCACGACCTCCTACCTCGCCGGAGCGCGACACGCCCCGAAGGCTATCCTGCGCGCCTCTCATCACATCGAAGAGTATGACGAGGAGCTGGAGCGGGAGCCGATGGAGGTGGGGATCCACACCTGCGATCCGGTCGAGCCGCACCCCACGGATCCGGCGGAGACAGTGGCCCGGGTGGAGCGACGCTGCGGCAAGCTTCTCGAGCAGGGCCGATTCGTCATCACGCTGGGGGGCGATCACACCGTCGCCGTGGGCGCCGGACGTGCTCACGCGGCGCACTTCGACGGCGTGACCTTTCTGCAGCTCGACGCCCACGCGGACCTGCGTGACAGCTACGAGGGCTCTCCGTACAGCCACGCCTGTGCGGCGCGAAGGCTCTCCGAGGTGGGAGAGGTGGTGCAGGTGGGGATCCGGAGCATCAGCAGCGAAGACGCGGCGTATCTGCGCGCACGCCAGAGCTGGCCGATCACGGCCCAGCGGATCGCAGAGGAGGAGGGCGACGGCTGGATGGACGAGGTGCTGGAGCGGTTGGGGCCGCGCGTGTACCTGACCTTCGATGTGGACGGGCTCGACCCGTCCCTCATGCCGGCCACGGGGACCCCCGAGCCGGGCGGCCTGGGCTGGTGGCAGACGCTCCGACTGCTCCGGCGGGTCGGCCGGGAGCGCCGCGTGGTGGGGGCCGATGTGTGCGAGCTGCTGCCCACGCCCGGCCTGCACTGCTGCGATGTGCTGGCCGCGCGTCTGGTCTACAAGATGGTGGGGTATTTCGTGCGGTAGGAGGCTATCCCGGGAAGAGGCCTGCGACCTTCTTTTTCGAGGCCGCGAGAACCCGCTCGTGCAGGCTGTCGCCCGTGCTGTCCATGGTAACCACGGCCGGGAAGCTCTCGACCTGAATCACCCAGAAAGCCTCGGGCACGCCGAACTCCTCGAGCATGTACACCGACTCCACGCGCTTCACGCAGCGTGCCAGGAGCGCGGCCGCACCGCCGATGGCGTGCAGGTACACCGCGCCGTGGTCCACGAGCGCCTGCTGCGTGGCGGCGCCCATGCCCCCTTTGCCCACCACCCCGCGGACCCCATAGTCGGCGATGACCTTGCCCTGGTAGGGCTCCTCCCGGATGGACGTTGTGGGGCCGGCCGCGGTGAACACGTACTCCGACCCGCGTCGCTGGACCACCGGGCCGCAGTGGTAGATCACCGAGCCCTCCAGGATGGGGCGCAGCCACGTCGGCCGCTTCTCGACCATGAACTTGTGGGCGACGTCCCTCGCGGTGACCATCCTGCCGTGCAACCTGACGTCGTCTCCGGTGCGCAGGCTGCGGGCCTGCTCCTCGGGCATCGGTAGCTGAATGTCGATCATGGCTACTCCACTGTGAACTGGCCGTTGGGTTTGCCAAGCAGCGTGCGCCGACGGCAGGCCCAGCACATGTAGGCCACCGAAACGAAGTAACTCGCGGGGAGGCGATCGGCCACGCCCACCTTCACTCCGAGAGAGGTGGTCTTTCCGCCGAATCCCATGGGCCCGATGCCCAGGCTGTTGATCTGGCGATGGCAGACATGCTCCAGCTTCGCCAGCACGGGGTCTTCGTTGCTGTCGTCGAGCAGCCGCAGGAGCTGCCGCTTGGCGACGAGGTAGGAGCTCATGCGGTCGCCCCCGACGCCCACCCCGAAAATCCCGGGCGAGCAACCCCTGCCCTGGGCCATCACCGCCGAGCCGACGATACACCGCTGCACGCCGCCCAGGTCTCGACCGGCGAACAGGTTGTTGTCCGGCAGCGTGAACTGCGTCGAGACGTTCTCGCAGCCGCCGCCCTTGAGCAGGAGCTGCACCTTTAGTGACTTGTGGTTGTGCTGGTGCACGTGGATCAGCGGGTTTTCCCGGCCGACTCCGTCGCCGGTGTTCTTCTCGGTGATCGGATCCACGACGTTGGGGCGAAGGTAGCCGAGGGAGGTCGCCCGTCGGGTCGCCCAGAGGATCGCCTGGCTCACCGTGGCTTCGGGCAGGGCGACGGGGAGCCCCACGAAGTAGATGTTGGTGCCGGTGTCCTGGCACACGGGGGTAGAGGCCTCCCGGGCGAGGGCCACGTTCTCGAGGATCGTCCGCATGGCGCTCTTGGCAGTGGAGCCGGAGACCTCCCGGCGGAAGGCCTGTCCCAGGGCGGCGTCCACGTCGCCCGGCAGGTCGCTCGAGGCGCGCCGGATGAGCTCCAGCAGCGCCGCCCGCAGTGTCGATTTTTCAAAGGGGGTAGGCATGCGCAAAAAGATATCGCCATCGGGCGGGAATGTCACCCTTGGAAGCGCATGAGTCGCGCGAGGTCGCCCCCGTGGCCGCCATGCGTGGTGATCGGGGTTTCCACCACGGTACCGAGCTCCGCACCGCGATGGAGCGCCAGGTGCAGCCCTTGTGCGATGGAGGTGTGCGCTCCGAGGATCACTCGCCGGCCCAGCGAACGCCGCCGTTCGTAGTGCGCAGTCGGCTCACCGTGCCGTTGAGGAGCAGCACGGCGATGTGGTCGGGGTTCGGCCCCCGGATCACGTGCCAGGACACCGGGGGGGTCTTCCACCGGGTCAGCGCGCGCGGAGCGGCAGGTTTGCCGGCGGCCGCCTTGTCGCGGCGAGAGAACAGGATGCGGGGACCGGCGGCCAGGATCTGGACGGCGGTGCTCGTCGCCGTGAGGCGGACGTCGTGCAGCCGGCTCCAGGAGAGACGGACCAGGGGGCTGCAGTCGTCGAAGCCACAGGTGAAATAGTCGAAGCTTGAGCTGGTGCGCCGCTTTGTGACGGCGACACGGCTCTTCAGACAGGCCAGGCGGGTCAGGCCGTTCAGCTTGGCGTTCTGGGGCTGCCGGACGGTGCGAAAACTGCCCCCGCCGTCCCGGCTCACCCAGAGTCGTCCCCCAGCTCCGGCCACGAACAGGGTCTTGGGATCGGCCCAGCAGATGGTCGGGGCGCGGGGTCTGAGGCCGGTATCCAGCAGGACTCGAGGCGGTGGTGCGCCCGCGCCCTGGGGGAGGAGTTGCAGGGCGGTGCCTCCGCTGGCGAGGGAATAGGCGAGCAGCGGCGTGCCCTCGGGTTGGGAATCCAGCAGGGTGTGCGGGCCGGTCGAGGAAGCGTCCTCGGCCAACAGCAACGGCGGACCAAAGGTCCGGCCTTCGTCCGAGGAGCGAAACAACGCAAGCTTTACCGCGAGGCCGTGCGGCGCGGAGACCACCAACTGCCGCGCGCTGCCCCGCGCGAGGCCGGCCACGGGTCGCGCCGCCACGCCCCGGACCCGAGGCCAGGAGATCCTGGCCTGAATCCGCTGCGAACCTGAGGTGCCGGTCTGGATCGTGCCCATGGCCGAGCGCTGATCGAACCCGGCCTGGGCCCAGAACAGTCCCGGCGTGAACGCGCTGGAGGCCGGGGTGACGAGGTCGAGCCACAGCAGGTCCGGCGTGGCCGGAGCGAGCGGCGCTGGCAGCGCGGCCAGGTGCGCCTGGCCCAGGGGATCCAGCAGCAGCAGCGACGGCGGCCGAGCGGCGTCGAGATCCTCGAGCAGGAGCGCCTCGGCCGAGGGCCGGGCCAGGGTGCTGAAGCGCGCCGCTCCCGGGACGGAGATTCGGCGCGTCAGGCGGGCGGGCTCCACCCAGCGGGGGGGCGACGGCTCTTTGTGTGCCGGCGCGGCCCGGGGGTCGTGAATCGTGGCGAAGTGCTCCACCCGGCTGAGCCTCGCCTGGAACTGGCCCACGGCGCGGCCGACGGCCACGCACCGGGGCCAGGCCGGGATTCGATATCCGGCGAGCGCTTCGTCCGCCACCGCCGACACCGCGAGGTGCAGCGCTGAGGCTGCCTGCAGCACCTTGCGGTACTCCTTCCGGATGTCTTCGGTGAGGCGCCCCGGCGCGGCCGAGGCCGAGGCGATGATCGCGCTCGTGGTGGAGAGCAGGAGGGCCGACATACGGCGGCAACGGGCCACGCGCTCGGGCCAGTCCGCGAGCCGAAGCGAGTGATTCACGATGCGCGGCGCCAGGTCCGAGCCGTCTCGGTGGGCGGTGGGGCCGGCCAGGCAGCTGACGGTGTCCCAGAGTCGCGCGTCCAGCAGGCGCAGGTCCGCCTTGACCGTGGTGCGGACCTGGCGTGGCTTCTGCAGCAGGTTCGCGCCCAGCAGCGCACCCAGGCCGGCGAGGGCCAGCGCAATCCCCACCAGCCACAGCGCTCGCTTCTGGCGGATGCGGATCCGGTAGGCAGGCACTGTCGCCCGGGACGCCAGGAACGGATTGTCCCAGAATCGTCTCCGGGTCTTGTCCTGCTGGCTGGGGTCGGAGGCGCTGGCCATGGTCGTCCTACGGTACTGCGATTCTTAAGATTCTATGGCTCTTTGATTCAGCTTAGCGCGTACCGGGCTTTTCGTCGACCGGCATGACGTTCGGCCAGACGTCGCCCGCCAGGACGCGGCGTTGCATGCCGTCCGCGTCCCGCAGCAGCAGCGCGCCGTCTAGGTCGAGTGACTCCACCGTACCGGCCCGTTCTCCGTCCGGCCCGTCGACACGGACCTCCCGGCCCAGGTGGGCTGCCCGCGAGAGCCAGGCCTGCCGGGCGGGCTCGAAGCCGTCGGACACATAACGCTCGGTCCAACGCTCCAGGTTCGCCAGGAGCGCGGCCAGCAGGGTGGGTCGGCTGACCGTACGGCCGAGCTCCCGCCGCAGCGAGGTGGCCGGCCAGACGAGGTCGTCGGGGAACGACTCGGTGTTGACGTTCAACCCGATCCCACACACGACGAAGGCCACGCGATCCAGCTCGGCGCTCATCTCCAGGAGGATGCCGCACACTTTGCGGCCTCCGAGCAGCACGTCGTTGGGCCACTTCAGGCGGGGGGTGAGGCCCAGCGATTGCTCGAGTGTCTCGGCCACGGCCACGGCGGTCACCAGTGTCAGCGGCGGCGCCGATTGCGGCGGCAGCGGCGGGCGGAGCACCACCGAGACGTAGATGCCCATGCCCGGTGGGGAGTGCCAGGGTCGACCCTTGCGTCCGCGGCCCTGCTCCTGGGCGTCGGCGACCACGGTGTGTCCGTGGGGCGCCCCTTCGAGGGCGTCGGTGAACGCCAGCGTATTCGTGGACGCGCACGCGGCGAGAAACCGGAGCGGGTGGCCCAGGGCCTGCGTCTCGAGCAGTGGAATCACGGCTTCGGGCGCCAGCGTGTCAGGCCAGTGCAGGAGCCGATACCCCCGTCGGGGCGAGGCGTCGAGCTGGAAGCCGCCCTCCCGCAGCGCGCCCAGGTGTTTGGACACTGCCGCCCGACTGATCCCGAGCTCACGGGCCAGGAGCTCGCCCGAGATGGGGAGCTCTCGCGCGGTCCGCAGGCGTTTGGCCAAGGCGATCCGGACCTCCGTCGCAGTCAGTTGCGTCATTGTCGCGTGTGCTCAGTGGTTGCGGATCGCTCGTCTCGCGCGGACGCCGACCGCAGTGTCCAAGGATCGCCCGCAGTCCCGTTGTACGGAGTTGTTTTTTGCCTGTCAGGCGCGGGCTCAGTCGACGATCACGCCGCAGTAGCCGTCGATGCAGCTCAGCCCCGAGCAGCAGTCCGCGGCCACGGTGCACTCCTGGCCAAACGACGCACACCCGGCGTCTTCGCCGCAGACGCCCTGGGTGGAGCCGGCGGGCACGACGCAGGGCAGGCCGGAGCAGCAGTCGGCTGCGGTCGTGCAGGTGCCGCCCGCCTCGACGCAGGTGCCGCCACACATCAGCACCGGGAACTCACCGCTGCCGACGGGGGTGCAGGGCAGGCCGCAGCAGTCGGCGGACGTGGCGCAGGGTTGGCCGACGTACGGGGCGGGATCGGTGCAGTCCATCTCGGCGATCAGGCAGCGGGGGATGCCCAGGTTGTCCAGCTGGCAGGTGTCGTTCTGCAGGACGTTCCCGGAGCAGCAGTTGGCGTTGGCGCTGCAGGAGGAGCTCTGCAGCCGGCAGATCCCACCGGCCGGGGTGCACGAGTTGCCGGCATCGCAACGCCCCAGCGGATTGTCGCCCTCCTTCGAGCAGGTGACGTGCGCGCTGTCACCGTCGGGGTTGCCCTCGGCGCCGCAGCAGTCCAGGTCGGTCTCACAGACCTCTCCGGTGGGGCGACAGCCGGAGGGAGGCTGGCAGATGAGGACGCCCGTGGGCCCATAGGGCAGACAGGCTTTGCTGCAGCACTCGCCGCCACAAATGGGCAGCTCGCCGCCGTCGTAGACGCCCCCGCACACCTCGCCGGCGCTCAGGCAGCCCCCGGCGCCGGCGGCCGGCACGAGCGCGCAGGTCCCGAGGGTGGCGTCCGCCGCGATGGAGCAGAACGCGCCGCAGCACTCGAAATCGGCGGAGCAGGTGTCACCCGACTGCGTGCAGTAGGACGGTGTCGCGGAGCAGACTCCGTCGGGACAGTACTGGGAGCAGCACTCGTTGTCAGTCGTGCACGTGTTGCCCGAGGTCCGGCACACCGGGTTGAGGGGCTGGCAGGTGCCCGAGACGCAGGCGCCGCCGCAGCACTGGCCGTCGCTGTCGCACTGCTCATTGTCCGACACGCACTGCGTGTCGGAGCAGGCGGCGTTCACACACGCGTAGGAGCAGCACTCCGGTCCGACCTGGCATTCGCCGCCCGCCTCGAGGCAGGCGCCCGGGAGCCGGGCGCAGACCGCGTAGACCTCGTCGCAGTGGCCGGAGCAGCAATCGTCCCCCGCGAGGCACGACATCCCGGTCGCCGTGCAGTTGGCCACCGCGGCGTCTTCCTGGGTCGAGCTGTCATCGTCGCCGCAGGCCCCCAGCCCCATCGTCATCAGGAGGCCTGCCATCGCCATTGTCCATGCCACTTTTCTGTCGGTCATCATCGTTCCCTCCTTAGCGGTTCGGACGCTCGCGACGCGCGACGCGTGGATTGATCCTCTACTGTGAGTATCTCCGGTCGTGTCGTGAGCTGTCAATCCCTACAGCACATCCCTACAGCAGGGCGTGGCCGCCTCGCTTCAATTCCACGGCCCGCCCGACGGCCACGTGGAGGGAGGCGGGGCCTGCTGTGCCGCCGCGGCGAGCGGTTTGTCGACGAAAAGAGCGACCACCTTCGTGGTTTCGGCAAGGCTGCCCGGAACGGGAATGCCAGCTTTGCGCACGAAGCCGGCCCACTGGGTCTTCTTCGTCGCGTCCTCTGCGAAGGTATCCGTCAGAGCCACCGGGATACTTTCTGGCAGTGGCGTCTGTCGTCGCTCGAACGTTGCCCGGATCGCTCGGACTAGGACCTCGCCTTCGAAGGAGAACTCCCGTGCGAGCACGGCGAGGTCATAGAAGTCCTTCATGCGGCTGTTCGCCATCCCGAGCTGCACCATCGCCTCCAGCTTCTCGGCGACGACGGTCTCGCGGGGATAGGCGCGCAGGCGCGGGGCAGGGAAGTCGAGGAGCGTCGGGAACTCGACCTCGGCGGCATCTGGCGTGATCGCGTCCCCGAAGCCGACGTCGACTTGCAGCCGGACCCGGGCGGCCGTAACGCGAGCGATGACCTCGACGCGCACGCCGCCGTACTCCTGCTCCTCCCGGATGAGCCCGGCGGTGAGCGACTCGAGGTCGAACCGAACACCGTCGTCATCGACCTCGAGGGTGAGCACCTCGGCGAAGAGGGCTCGGAGGTGATCTGTCCCGGGGTCGCCGTAGCCGAGCAGGTCCAGGTCGCGCGTCGCGCGATGGGGCTGACCGGTCCAGAGCGTGAAAAGGGCCGCACCCTTCAGCACGAACTGTGACGCGTGGGTCGACGAGGCCAACCGGTACAGGAGCCGCTCGTTCGCGTAGCGAGTGAGCACGAACTGGAAGTCCTCGCCCCACTCACGGGCGAGATGGAGCAGGCGGGCGCGCACGGACGAGCCGATTTCCTTTGGTGTCTTCGTCATACAAGGGCCTCCAGGTACGGGCGCATGAACGCATAGATGCGATCGGCGCGGGCAGCGTCCACGAGCTCGTCGATGGTGCCCATGCGCCTCTGGAGGTAGTCCTTGAGAGCGGCGAGGGCGACCTCCAGCCCGACGTGTCGACGAAAGCGGAAGCAGTCGGCGACGGTCTTCGCGGGCGTTGTGAGCTGTACGGTCACGCCGTCGATGATACGGGTCTCGACGCCATGGTGGCGCGCTGCTCCGCTGGCGCGGATGACCTCGAGTTTCGGGTTGGACAGCTTCGGCGTGCGGGCGTGTCTGTCGATCAGGATCCAGACGGCGTGCGGAGACTCGGTGGTCAGCCCGTGAAACTGGAGGGCGCTCAGCAGGCAGACGACTGCGTGAGGGAGGCGCTTGGCGACCTCGGCGAAGGTGCTCAGCTCGGTGACCGTAGCCTCGGCGAGCCGGTACAGGCCGCGGTCCACCCGCTCGAGCACTCCCTTTTCGCAGAGCCGTTTCAGATAGGCGCGGGGGATGCCGGCCTGATCGAGATCGCGAGCTCGGACCGGCCCTTTATCGGCGAGATTCAGGAGCGCCTGGACCTTCGATGCGGTGGTGGATGACATGATACAAATAGCCTATCCGCGTTATCAATGACAGACGTTATGTATCATATCTTCATGCGACATTCAAGCGCGTCTGGTGCGAAAGCAAGGCGTTGGTGCGAGCTCGCCAACAGCTCCGTCGCCGACGCCTCCGTCGGCGTAACGATGATCGAGGAGATCGGAGTGGTCATCGAACGCTTCACCGCTGACGGGGCATACGACAGGCGGGCGATCTACGAAGCACTCACCGCATCGGGTGCCGCCAACGTCAGGATCGTGATTCCACCGAAGAGGACGGCGGCAGCCGATCCGCGGGCTACCGGACCCTTGGATCAGCGCAACGACGCCATCGAGAGGATCGCCGAGGTCGGTAGACGCCAGTGGCGAAAGGAGTCTGGTGCTCATCAGCAGGCTCGAGCCGAGAACGGGAGGTACCGGTACAAACGGATCATCGGAGTCGGGCTGAAGGCAAGGACGTTCGATGCTCAGTGGAGGGAGGGGATGATTGGGGTCAACGTGCTACATCGCATGACGGAGCTAGGCACGCCGAAGAGCGAGGCGATTGCGGCGTGAGGGCGAACAACCAAGGGAGCAAGTCCGTTGTCAGTTCGAGTCATGCAACAACGCCCTTGTTCCCTCTCCGGTTTTTCCGCATGATGCGAGGTATGCATAGAAGATGCCGTTGGTGGAGTGCGGGCCTGCTGCTGTGGGTGGGCACTCTGGGCTGCAGGCCGCCCGAGAGCGTCGGAGCGCGCCCCAAGCCCGTTGGGCGTGTCAAGGCCATGCCCCGTCCCCGCGGCCCGCTGCCAGACCTGGAGGGAGGCTGGTTGGACACGCGCGGCAAGGAGGTCGTTCGCGTGGCCAATCGGCTCCCGCACCGCTTCGTGACACCAAAGCTGGGCAGCGCGTGCGCCCCGGGGGGAAAATCAAAAATTCCTCGCGCCGCACTGGGCTGCGTCGCCGTGCATCGCGTCGGCAAGCTCGGTACCCGGCTGGGCGCCAAGCTCCCGGGCTACCTGGTGGGGGTGCTGGGTGGCAAGGGGCGGACGCTCCATTACCTGTTCACCGACCCATACGCCAAGTCGAGCGCCGGCAACAGGCTCGGCGCTGTGAACGCCACCTTCGGGACCGTGCTGCGGCTCGTGTACAGACGCATCCAGTGCGTGGGCTCCTGCCGGGCCTTCGTCACCCTGACCATCGACCTGGAGCCCAGCGGCTACTCGAACTACAGCGTCCCCGTCCACGAGTATCAGTACAAGCTTCACGACCAGACGGGTAAGGTCATCAAGACGCTGGTCGAAGCCTTCCCCGTGGCCTCGTTGGAAGGGAGGAAGCTCATCCTGTATGAGATGACGGTGCCTCCCCGGGCGACGGTGGTGCCGTTTCTGAAAAAAGACCGCTGGGGCCTCGTGGACCTGAAGGGCAAGGTCGTGATGGCCGCCGCGCACCAGGTGATCAAGGTGCTCGGCACGAAATCCGTCCTGGTGGGGAACAGCTGCTCCACCACGGAGCTCGTGAACGACCAGCAACGCTGCCATCGCTGGCAGGTCCTCGACCTCGACGGGGTCCGCCGCTGGCGACACAGCGGCCCGGTCAAGCTCCCCCACGGGGAACCGAGTCAGCGCGTGAACCCGGATCGGCCGGTGATCGCCCTGTCGAAGAACCGGTGCTCGGTGCTGCGGCCGAACACCACTACCGTCGAGCTCTCCCCCTGCGACCTTCTGAAGGACCTCAGCCCGGACGGGATCCTCGCGTTTTTGCGGTCGCCCAAGAACCTCTCCGAGCTGGGTCGCTGGGGCCTCACCAACCTCAAGGGCAAGATCATCGTGCCGCCAACCTGGCACCATATCGGGTTCAATCCTCTCTCATCGGCAACCCATCTGCGGCTCGTGGGGGGCCGGATCCCGGTGATGGTTCGAGGGACCAATTTCACGGCCCGGTGGGGGCTCATCGACCAGCGCGGTCGGGTGGTCGTGGCGCCGGCCTGGGACAAGCTGGACCTCACGGATGGGCGGGTCTTTGTCAAACGCGGCGGAAAGTGGGGGGTGCTCAACCGGGACGGCAAGCAGATCCTACCGCCGCAGTTCCCGGAGCACTTTTCCTCCGTACACATCGATCAATGGGGCGACCGCCTCCCCTTCCACGTTCTGAAAACGAGGGGCAGCACCCGCGTGCTGGTCACGCCGGCAGGCAAGGTCCTGCGCTTTACTGGCAGCTTGGAGCCGGCAGGCAGACAGTTCGTCTTCGTGCACTGGGCCGGGGTGACGAGCGTGCACTCGGTCCGCACCGGAGCCCGGATCGTGTCGCAAGCGTTGGAGAAGAAGAGCCCCTCCTGCCTGAGCCGGGAGCAGGCCCGCGCCGGCGTTTACCCCATCGCCATCACCGGGCCGAAGGGCGACCCTCGTCTCGTGCTGGTGGGCCACCGGGGGGTGGTGACCCGGTGGCGCTACGACTCGCTGGGGTGCCTGCGTCACGGCCTGACCCCCTTCGCGCGCTGGAACCGCCGGCCTCACCCACGCAAGCGCCCCACCCTGCGGAACATCATCAGCGTCCCGGAGCGTGAGCCCGGCGTAGAGCCCGGCGCCACCAGGCCCGAACCCAGAAGCCGGCCCTGAGCCCGGTGGCGATAAAAATCCCCAGTTGGAAACCTGGGAAGCTGAACGGCTACATCATGCGGACGACTGTGGAGGCTGCGTTGCAGGCTCGGCTGGAGAAGCTGCTGGTGCAAATCGCACCGACGTATCCGGAGGAGCACGTTGCACTGCTTCGCGAGAGAGGCGCATCGGCGCTGGACCTCGTCGCACACGGGGAGTACGGCATCGGCGTCGAGATACTCGTGGAAAACCTGTACGAGCTAGACGTTGTTATGACCGCCGAGTGCGCGGACGAACTTCTGGACATCGCGAGCGAAAGCGGTGTCAAACCGGACATCTTAAAGCTGATCGAGCGGCTTGGTTCGAGCGGCAGGTGAGGAAAGAGCAATGAATGAAGCGATCCTGAGAAAGACGCTCCTGCTCGAGATGCACCGCATCGTCGATGAGGCAGCTGAGCAGACCGTCGAGGGGTTGGGCTCAGATTTCGACGCAAGCAGCATCGTCTATCCACCAAAGCCGGTCCTCGACGACGCGGAGGTTTCTGCAATCCGAGCTCTGCCATTGTCACGAGAGACTCGAACGGCGTTGAGGGCGATAGTCGCGAACGCCTGCAGCTCCGCCTTCTTTCAGTTGCTGTGTCTTGTGGACGGCGTCGGAGACCCTGAGGTGCAGGAGATTGAGGAATGGTACGGAGCTCGACTCATGCCGGTGGAACCGGATGACGACTCAGAAGATGCCGAGATGATGTGGCACGATGAGCTGTTCGAGAGCTACTGGGAGTACGAGAAGGTCAAGCAGAGCGGGGCAGGTTCGTAGCGCACCCTACCGTCTGGGAGCACAGAGAGCCTCCGTTGGGAAAAGGGTGCTCGCAATCCAGGGCGACAGAGCCCTTCGAGACCTTCGCGGTCATGCTCATCGACGGTGCGGGCGGCGTGGAGGGAGAAGCCACCGACGGCGGAGCAGAGGGGTTGCGCTG
>JBDRSE010000275.1:0-2387 GCA_043825095.1 bacterium | reverse complement strand
AGTCTGCGTTGTCGTTGCACGAGCCGCAGGAGGCCTCGGCCAGGTCGGTCAGGTTGTTGCAGTTGTTGTCCACGTTGTCCGAGCACTTGGGATCGCCGGCCGGGCCCTCGAACACGCCCGGGTTGACGCTGGCGTCGGCGTCGTTGCAGTCCTGGCCACCGCAGGCCTCGTCGATGTAGGTGTCGCCGTCTGAGTCCTTGGCCGCCCCGGAGCAAACCCCGTTGGAGCAAACGTCATTGATGGTGCAGGCGTCGCCGTCGTTGCAGGCGTCGGTATTGTAGGAGTAGCTGCAACCGTTGACCGGATCGCAGTCGTCGTCGGTGCAGGCGTTGCCGTCGTCGCAGTCGAAGGGGCTGCCGCCGCCCTGGCATGAGCCACCCATGCAAATGTCGCCGTCGGTGCAAGCGTCGCCGTCGTCGCAGGCCGCGGTGTTGTTGGCGTGGGTGCAGCCCAGGCCCTGGACACACGAGTCGTCGGTGCAGATCTGGTTGTCGTTGCAGTCACGTGGGCCGCCGGAGACACACGCCCCGTTGCCGCACACATCGCCGACCGTGCAGGTGTCGCCGTCGTCGCAGGGGTTGGCGTTGTTCTCGTTCAGGCAACCGCTGGCCGGATCGCAGGAGTCGGTGGTGCAGATGCTGCCGTCGTTGCAGTTGACCGGAATGCCGGTGCACACGCCCTGGGAACAGGCATCCGGGGAAGTGCAGGCGCTGCCGTCATCGCAGGGCGCCACGTTGTAGGCGTACACGCAGCCCAGGGAGTCGTCGCAGCGATCCTCGGTGCACGGGTTGTTGTCGTCGCACTCCACGTCCGAGTCGCCCACGCACACGCCGTTGGAACAGTGGTCGTTGGAGGAGCAGGCCTGGCCATCGTCGCAGTTCGCGTTGTTGGGGGTGTACACGCAGCCCACGGCCGGATTGCAGGAGTCGTCGGTGCACTCGTTGCCATCCTGGCAGTCGATGTCCGCGCCCCCGACACAGGCGCCAGCGGTGCAGACGTCGCCCAGGGTGCAGGCGTCGCCGTCGTCGCAGGGCGCAGAGTTGGGGATGTACACGCAACCGTCGGCATTGCAGGAGTCGTTGGTGCACGGGTTGTTGTCGTCACAGCCGACCGCGGTGCCGGAGCAGACCCCATCCGAGCAGACGTCGTTCTCGGAACAGGCCTGGCCGTCGTTGCAGCCGATGGCGTTGTTGGTGTAGACGCACTCGCCGCCGACGCAGGCGTCGTCGGTGCACACGTTGGCGTCGTTACACTCGGCGGCGCTGGTGCAGTCCACCTGACCGCCGTCACCGTCGTCACCACCGTCGGCGGGCGGGTTTGAGTTGCCGCCCGGGCAGCCGGCCACGGCCAGCATCAGGGCGACGAAAAGCGCGAGACCCCAGAACCGCTTGGAGAGCCTCATTGGCCACCTCCGGCGAACAGGGACCGGACCTCGGCGAGGGAGCGGACCTTGGAATCGAAGTGGTTGGCGCCCGTGGCGACCACGCCCACGCCGCGCTCGGGCGTGTCCCGCAGCAGCATGTCCTGGCTGGTCTTGGGATCCTTGAAGATCTTGAACTTGCCCTGGTAGAAGCCGATGGTCAGGTAGCCCTCGCCGTCTTCGCGCGGCTCCAGAAACACCAGCACCCGCTCGCCCTGCTCGAACCTGGGCGCGCCGGGCAGGTGGGCGACGGTGTCTCCGACCTGGCCGCCGATGGTCTTGACCACGACGGTGCCCAGATCCTTCGAGCCCTTCAATATCTCGCTAGGGGTGATCCAGACCCGGGTGTGGATCTTGGTCTTCTCGGCGTTGTAGCTGGCCTCGACCCTGTTCACCTCGCCGATCAGCACCACCGGCGTGAGTGGGATCATGTCCTCGATTTCCATTTGCAACACAACCGTGGCCGCGGCCGGTAAGACCATGGCCATAGTCAGACCCAGCACCGCCAGGCCCATGTTCAGACGACTGCCCTTCATAGTCGCTCCTCCTTCAGGTTCGACATTGGATTACCGTGTCTTTTGGGGCTCACATACTAAGGGGTTTTCCACGGGCTTTCAAGCCTGCCTATCAGTATGTTAATAAAAGAGAATACGCGATCCGCCACGGTCTGCTCCCGGTCGCCCCAAAAAACGGGGATCGGCAGAAACCTGGGCCAAGGGACGGATGAAGTCTCACCTTTCTTCACATACGGGTGGAAAAATCCCGGTCCCCCGATCGCCGAACCGCTTTGGCGCGACCCTCAGGTCGGGTCGGCCCGGGAGAGGCAGGCACCGAGCAAGCGGCGTTCGGCAGCGCAGTCGAGCTGCCCGCCTTCGGGCGCACACTGGCCCTCGAATCGCTCCGAGAAGGCACCCTCGTGGGCCACGGCCAGGACCGTCATGATCGCCAGCGCCACCAGCAGGCCCAA
>JBDRSE010000274.1:0-13300 GCA_043825095.1 bacterium | reverse complement strand
GAGGTGGATGACTATCTCTGTCTGAGGGATATGTCGGAGGAGATGCTTCCCAGGAGTCTGGGAAGCTATGCGATTCTGCGAAACCTCGAGGTGGCATCCTCCAGGGGCGTGAGATCATATGATCTCAGTCTTGGCACAATGCACTGCAAGTCGAGATTTCTTGCGGAGTTTAAGGATTGTTACTGTTACGAGAGTCCCCCGGACAAGTGGCAGACCCCGGAGCCTTGTTATTCCGATTTCTCTCCAGCTTCAGCGCTCTACCCAGCTGCGATCGCGCAATGGCTGGATCGGGTTTCGAGGAATTTCGAAGGAGAAGTTGCTTGGCGCTAGAGATCAAGGAGATACGGTCACTCGAAGATGTCCGGGAAATTGTCCTGATGAACAACCGGGTCTGGAACAACTCTACCGGAATCATCGATCTTTTGTCTCTCTCGACGAAGTGCTACCTGGCGGTCAAGGGAGGCAAGGTGGCGGGATATGCTTTTTTGGAAAGGGATGCCCGTGGGTTCGATGAGCTGGTTGATATCGTGGTCGATCCGGATGAACGCTCCCAGGGCATCGGTTCCTTCATCCTGGGGCATGTCAAGGCAGCTCATCCGTTCTTGAAGCTGATGGTGAGGTGTGTCCGGGAGGACGTTCAGGCCTTCTACGCCTCCAACGGCTTTACCAAGGAAGAGCGGGTTGAAAACTACTACGGAACCAATATTGATGGCTTCAGGATGGTTTGGAAAAGGTAGTCGGTCAGGCGTCTGCTCCGGATCTACGTCGGCTGGGGATTGGTATGTGACGGGGGCCGGTTCCTGCGCGATTCGCGGCAACAACATACGAGATCAGGCGGCGGCTTTACTTCACCTCCCGGGCTCGCGCGGGTTGGGCTCGCGCGGGCTGGGCCTTCTCGCCTCTGCCCCTGTCGATGAGCTCCTCGCTGCAACGGAGGAACTTGTCGCAGGAGGCCTCGGCCAGGCAGTTTGCTAGCTTCTGCTTCAGCGCGGGTTTTTTTTGGGTCCGCTGCTCGTTTTTCCGGACGCACTCATGAAGATAGAGCTTGCCGGCGGCCTCCAGGTCCGGCGAGCGCCGGACCTTTCGTCGCTTCAGCTCGCACCTCCAGTTTCGCGCGCACCACCGCTTCTCCGCGTCGACCGTGGACACCTTCCGCTTCTTCTCGGCGCAGCCCGCGTGGAGCGTCACCGAGCTCAGCAGCAAGGTGAGGACGGCGGTGTAAATCGTGGCGCTCGGATGCATGAGCTTGTCCTTTCGTGTGCGTCGGCGACGGGTGCCGGTGTCGATGAGTCGGTTGCCTCTTGACCCGAAGGTTCTCAGACGAGGATACTGAGAATATGCGAAACCGCATCTTCTGGGTAGGGCAGATGAGGGGTGTGGCTGCTCTTTGCCTGGCGGCGGCACTGATTCTCGCGGCCGTCGTGGTTGGAGGCTGTACGTCCGGCTCGGGTGGAGAGGCGGACAGCGGCGCAGTTGTTGGACAGGACGCCGACGCCGACCTTGACGCTGACGCTGACGCCGGCGTTTCTTCGGGGGACGCGGGTGTGGACGGCTCGGCGCAGGCCGACGCGGCGGCGGTGGACGGCGGGGGGTGCGGGCGCGCGGTGAGCGGCAACGACCTGGCCTGGACCTTGACCCACGACGGGCTCGCGCGGACCTTCTCCGTCCATGTGCCCACGGGGTACGATCCGAACGTGCCCACGCCGGTGGTGGTGAATTTCCACGGGCGCAACACGAACGCGCAGTCGCAGATCCTGGTAACCCACCTGCCGGACCTCGCTGACGCGGAGGGTTTTGTCGCCGTGCATCCCGAGGGGATCGGCATGACCTGGAATGCTGGGCTGTGCTGTGGCCAGGCGATGGACGACAACGTCGACGACGTGGGCTTCACCGCTGCGCTCCTCGACCGGCTCGAGTCGGAGCTGTGCATCGACCCCCGCCGCGTCTACGCCACGGGCCTGTCGAACGGGGGCTTCATGGCCCACCGGCTGGGCTGCGAGCTCGCCGATCGGATCGCGGCCTTCAGCTCCGTGGCCGGCACCAATGCGATGCTGAGCTGTTCTCCCTCGCGGGCGGTGCCCCTGCTCCACTTTCACGGGACCGCCGACACCGTGGTGCCCTACGACGGCTTCATGGGACAGCTCGCCGTGCCGGCCACCATGGCGGACTGGGTCGCGCGGAATGGTTGCACGGCGCAGAGCGCGGTCTTCTTTCAGCAGGCCGAGGTGGAGTGCGAGGAGTGGACCGGCTGCCAGGACAACGCGACGGTCCGGCTCTGCACCGTCACCGGCGGGGGACACCAGTGGCCGGGCGGGTTCACGATCCCCGGGCTCGGGTACAATACGAACGTCATCTCCGCGTCTCAGATGTCGTGGGACTTCTTCGCCACCCATTCGTTGCCGTAGCCGGTAGAGTCTGCTTCGAGACGGCGGTCCCTGGGCGCTCCCCTGTCCGGCGGTGTCGCCGGCATCGCCGATGTCGCCGGTGTCTACGCTCACATTCCCGACAGCTTGGTGATGATCTCCTTCATGACCTCGGAGGCACCGCCGCCGATGGTGAGCAGGCGGGTGTCGCGCCAGGCGCGGGAGATCTCGTACTCGTTCATGTAACCGTAGCCCCCGTGCATCTGGAGGCAGCGGCTCGAGACCTGGACGGCCGTTTCGGTGCAGAACAGCTTGGCCATGGCGATCTCACGGGTGCACTCGACGCCGCGGTTCATCAGGTCCACGCAGTGGTAGGCGAGCTGTCGGCCGGCGGCGACCTGGGTGAGCATGTCCGCGAAGTGGTGGCGGGTGACCTGGAAGCCGATCAGGGGCCGGCCGAAGGCCTTGCGCTCCTGGGTGTACAGGACGGCCTGGTCGATCATGCGCTGGGCGCCGGCCACGGCGGCCACGGCGGCGACGAGGCGTTCGCCCTGGAAGTTCTGCATGATGTAGACGAAGCCCATGTTCTCTTCGCCCAGCAGGTAGCGGCGCGGGATGCGGCAGTCATCGAAGGCGATCTCCGCGGTGTCCGAGGAGAGGTTGCCCAG
This sequence comes from bacterium, assembly GCA_043825095.1. Lineage (GTDB taxonomy): Bacteria > Myxococcota_A > Polyangia > HGW-17 > JAJRWW01 > JBDRSE01. Next base: position 10,269 of record JBDRSE010000274.1, on the reverse strand, counting down.
CTTGTCGAGCTTGCGGGCCACCGAGTAGCCCTTGGTGTCGGTGGGCAGGAGCACGAAGCTGATCCCCTGGAAGCCCGGGCCGCCGGTGCGCACCGCGAGGGTGATGAAGTCGGCCCGGGTGGCGTTGGTGATGAAGGTCTTCGAGCCGTTGATCACGTAGTCGTCGCCGTCGGCCTTGGCCGTGGTGCGGATGCTGGCCACGTCGGAGCCGGCGTCGGGCTCGGTCACGCCGAGGGCGGCGATCTTCTTGCCCAGGACGGCGGGCTCGAGGAACTCTTTCTTTTGCTCGTGGGTGCCGAGCTCGGCGATGACCGGGGTGGCCATGTCGGTCTGGACCAGGACTCCCATGGGTAGGCCGGCGCAGCGGGCGCGGGTCAGCTCCTCGGCCAACACCACCGTGAACCACCAGTCGAGGCCGGACCCGCCGTACTCCTCGGGCACGCGGATGCCGAGGAAGCCCAGCTCGCCCATCTTTTCGAAGACCCAGCGCGGGAAGATGCCCTCCTCCTCCCACTGCTCGGCATGGGGCGCCAGCTCCTGCTCGACAAAGCTCCGGACGCTCTTTCTGAAGATGTCGTGGTCATCGGTGAACTGTGGATAGTGGTCGCTCATGGTTTGCGAGCTCCTCTTGGCTTTGGGATTGCTGCCAGGACATTACTACGCGTTGAGAGGGAAGGGGACAGCAAATGGTGCACTGACTCACCTCAGCATTTGCAATTGATCGCAGTGCCCAATAATCTGACTGCATGCGTTTCAACATCATCATCAGTGGGATTCTGTTCGGCTTGATACTCCCAGGCTGCCCGGAGAAGAAGGGAGAGGACAACCCGCCGGACCGGGTCTATCCCTCCCTGGCCGTGGTTCCGGAGCACAAGGAGCTCATCCTGTCGCGGGTCGACCGGGAGCCCTACCTCACCTTCATGACGCAGCTCGAGGACGCGGCGGCGCGGGACTGGCGAGAGCGCGAGGACCCGGCCGTGTGGGATCACGGCGCCGAGGGGCAGAACGGCGCGACCGCCCAGGCCAACGCCGTCCTCGCCTGGCTCTACGACGACGAGGACGCGGCGCTGAAGGCCCGGGACTTCTTCGACCGGCTGCAGACCGATTTCGAGACGAACTCCACCTGGGACGTCAATATCCGCATGCCCCACCCCCTCATGGGGTTCACCGACGCCTGGGATCTGCTCATGGCCACGCCCTGGTTCCCGGAAGAGGAGGCCGCCGCCGCCGCGGACAAGATCTGTGAGATCACCGGGAAGTTCTTCGACCGGTTCCTGGAGGACGACTTCATGCGGACCATCGCGCTGGGGCAGTCCCAGAACAATCACCCCATCCGCACCGCCTCGGCCATCGGCTACGTGGCGCTGGCGTTTCCCGACCACCCAGAGGCGGCAAAGTGGGCCAACTGGGCCTTCAGCGAGCTGCAGTACCTCTGGGGTCCCGAGGGCCGGTACGTGCAGCCGGACGGCGGCGTGTCCGAGGGGCCCTTTTACTACAACTTCGCCTGGGGGGTCGCCAACGTGATCTTCATCGCCGTGCACAACCTCTACGGCGACGAGCCGTTGGAGCTGGAGACCGACTGTCGCAACCGGCAGCCCATCGACCCCTGGCTGGTCACGGACTGCCCCGAGGGCGAGCCCTTCGTGTTCCAGAACCCGCTGTTCGATCCCCAGTTCGTCGCCACCATCGACTGGTCCATGAACCTGCGGTTGCCCTTCGGCCCGCGGCCGCCGCTCGGGGACGCGAACTTCTCCACGCCGCCCACCGGCGTGGCGCTGTTGACCGGCCTCGGCCACGGCGGCTGGTACCGCTGGGACTTCGAGAACGTGCGCGACAAGGACCTGGAGACGGGCTGGGGCGCCGACACCAAGCTGCACCACCTGGCCTATTTCGACGACAGCGTCGCCGCCCTGGAGCCAAGCTGGAAGAACCGCTTCCTGCCGGCGGCGGGGAACGCCGTGTTCCGCTCGGGCTGGGACGACGACGCGCGCTGGCTGCTCCTGATGGGGGAGGAAGGCGCCGCGCGCAAGACCCTGCACGACCACGTGGACGGCACGTCCTACAGCCTCGCAGCCTACGGCGAGTACCTGCTCATCGACACCGGCTACTACAAGCCCAACGACTTGAACAACGCCGTCACGGCCCACTCGCCGTCGCACAACGTCGTCCTCATCGAGGGCCGCGCCGCGCCGGACAAGGGGCTGCTCACCGACTTCGATGACGCCGACGCCTGGATCCGCAACACCTTGGACGGCTCGCTCATCGCCTACGCCGAGTCCCACCAGTGGTACCAGGACACCACGGTGGAGCGCTCGGTGGCCTTTGTGGACAACCGCTACTTCGTGGTGGCGGATCACCTGAGCACCGACGCCACCGGGCCCCGGGCGCACGCCTACCGCCTGCACGGCTACGCGGGCTACGACGAGGGGGGCGTGTTCGAGCTCCGGGCCGACGGCGCCCGCTGGGAGCGCGCCCTCGCCGGGGTCGACGTCTATCTCGCCGTGTCCGGCGCCGACGGGGCCACCGCGCTCGCCGTGGTCGAGCCGCCCTTCGTGGCCGAGGAGGCGCCCCACGTGCACCAGTTCGACTGGCAGCGGAACGTGGCCCACCACGGGGTGATGGACGCCACCGTGCTGGCCGCCGAGCCCGAGTTCCTGGCGGTGCTGATGCCCTACCGGGTGGGCGCCGCGCCCGGCGCGGTGGACGACGCCCTCGCGGTGTCGGCTGTCGATCTGGGCGCCGCGAGCGCGGCGGGTACGGCCGCCGCGTGGTCCATCGCGCTCCCCGACGCCCAGGACCTGGCGCTGCAGCGGGACGCGTCGGCGCCCACCAGCTTCACGCTGCCGGGGGGGGCGGTGCTCGAGACCGACGCCCGGTTCGTGGCGCTGCGGCTCAGCGGCCCTCGCGCCTTTGCGGTGCTCTGCCGTGGCACCTACCTGCGACTCGACGGCGCCGACGTCCTGACCGCCGCCAACGCCGACGGTGTGGAGCTCTGGGAGCAGGGGAGCTAGGCTGATTGAGCCAGGCGGTCGAGGCAGCCGGCTGATTCGGTCGTCGAATCTGAACGTGGAGGTTGGACCGATGCGGGAATTTTGGCGATACCTTCCCAGCGGATTGGCTGTGATCGCGCTCGGCCTGGTGATTCACCAGACCGACCGGGTGGCCAGGCTCGAGCGGGAGCTGGCGAAGCGTCCGCGGCCGGCGGTTGTGACGAAGAAGAGCGGTGGCGACGGGGACGACGTCCGGAGGCTGAACCAGCGACTGAAGTCCCTGGAGGGCGCGGTGCGGCGGCTTGTGAGCTTCGCCCTCACCTCCGGCACCAAGGCGAGCGGAAAGTCGGACCCGGTGCTTCTCAAGTGGATCAAGAACGAGCTGCGCAACCTACGGGACGACGTGGACTCGGTGCTCACCGGCGATGCGCTGTCCACCGAGGAGGGCAAGGAGCGGCTCAAGAAGCTGCTGCGCGAGGCCCGCAAGGAGGACCGCCAGAGCCGCCGCCAGCAGTGGCAGAAGGTGGCCGCCCACATGCTCCAAGAGCGGCTCAGCCGCCTCGCCAAGGACCACAACCTCGATCAGGACACCACGGCCAAGATCGGGACCCTGATCAGCGACGAGCGGGAGAAGATGCGACCCCTGTGGGAGGAGTTCAGAAGCGGCAAGAAGGACGTGGCCACCGCCCTGAGCGAAGCCCGATCGGCCAGAGACGCCACCGACAAGCAGGTCCGGGCCATGGTGAACGACGACCAGTACAAGGCCTACGAAGACATGCGCCGCAACAGCCGCATCGGCCGGTTCCTCCGGCGATACTGACCCCCGGTCCTAAAACAGGCCGAGGCAGACGTTCCACTTCTTGTTGCCCGAGCGGCCGCGCACCTCCTTGCAGGGCACCTTCACGCTCAGACGCTTCGGGCAGTTTTCGGCCGTTGCGCAGTGCGGCCGGCACTTGCCGCGGAAGCAGGTGTGCTCGGGCAGGCACTGCCGGTTGCTCTTGCACTTGTTGTAGGTCGCCCGGGGGACGAATCGCCGATGCCCGGTCTGACAGAAGTAGAAGTCACCCTTGGCGCCCGTGATCTTGGCCAGGCTCGCCTTGGTGAGGTTCTTCTCGAAGAAGCCCCGGCCGGAGCAGGCCTTTTCCTGTGCGCAGTCTTCGTGCTTGCGGCACTGGCGCACGCACCGCTGTTTGTGGCAGCGGTGCTTCTGCAGGCACTGCTCCCAGATTCCCTTGCCGCACTTGCCGCCTTCGGCAATGGTGGCGGGCACGCAGGCTTTGTAGAGGGTCTTTTTCTTGTTCTTGAGGATGCCGTAGGTCTGGGTGATTTTCGAACACTTGGCGGTCGTGCCGCAATCCTTGGTCGTCTCGCACAGCTTGGCGCACTTTCCGTGCGTGCAGCGGAGGCCGCGCTTGCACAGGGGCCAGGCGTTCTTCTTGCACTCGGCCCCGTCCTCCCGCGTGGCGGGTTGGCAGGCGTGGAACAGGGTCTCGAGCGCTGTCTTGTACAGCGGCTTGCGCACCTCGGCCACGAAGGGATGACACTTCTTGCCCGCGGGACACGTGTCGTCCTTGTTGCAGACCCGGGCGCACCGCCCGCCGAGGCACTCGTTGCCCGGCTGGCAGAAGGGGACCTTGTCGGCGTCGCACTTGCCGTTGTGCGGGATCGTGGCGGTGACGCAGCCCTTGTAGGCGGCCTTGCGCATCCAGGGCAGGATGTAGGGGTTCTTCCTCACGAAGATGGGAACGCATTTCTGCTGGGCCGCGCACGTCCCGGTCTTGGTGCAGATCTTGACGCAGGTGTCCTGGAAGCAGGCCGCCCCCTCCTTGCAGCCGCGCCCGATCCCGTCGCATTTTTCACCTACGGCGAGGACCGCCTTCTGGCAGTAGGGTTTGCTTTTACCGATTTTGGAGCCACTGATCGTCCTGAAGAAGTTCCCGGTGCAGCGAAAACCCTCGAAGCAGCCCTTGGGACCCTTGCAGGGGTGCACGCAGACTCCCTTCTTACCGGTCTTGTCCCTGACGCAGATGTTGCCCGGCACGCAGTCCCCTGAGCCGCGGCAGGACTTGAGCTCCCGCGCCTCTTTTTTCGCGCTCTTCCACTTTTTACCGCAGCCGGACCCGAGGAGACACAGGGTCAGGGGCACGGCCACTCCCAGGGCGGTGAGATTCCGCATCGTCACTCCAGAAGCCATTCGATCACCTCGGCGTTGCACAGGAAAAACCAACCGTTCTCGTCCGTTTGCTCGACGAAGGAGGTTAACCAGGAGACGTGGTCATCGTCCACCCCTTCTTCCCTGGACATTTTCCCGAGAGGGCGCGGTTGTCTCGATTCTCCAGAATGGGGATCGGCAGGCGCGGTTGTGGCTCGTGACAGCGGACCCGACCGAAGAGGGGAGTGATCGGGCAAATGGTTAGCTTGACTAGTAGTTCAGTGGTGATATAAAAATACAGTACATGAGTCGGTTCAAGACATTGGTTGCGCTGGTGCTCGTCTTCCTGTTCGTGCCGGGCACCCTCGAAGCGACCGAGAACCTGCTGCACCTCGTGACGCATGGTGACCTGGCCCACCAGGTCCCTCACGCGGATCATCACGAGCCCGGCGGTGAGCATGACTGCTCCGGCCTCTTTCACTCCTGCGTCTGCCACTCCTCGATCCTCGTCACCGTCTCGGATCTCGGCGGCGCTGTCGCAGCTCCTCCGCCCCACGTGGGGCGACATCTGATCCACGTTTCGGACCGAACGACCTCGGGCTTTCCCGACCGCCTCTATCGCCCGCCGATCGCCTAGCACATCCAGCTCTGAGCGGCGACTGCAGCCGAGCGTCGGGCCGCCGCGCGAGCTGCGCCTGCGGCGCGGCCGCTGCGCGCCGCTCCCCTGAATGACATCTAGTGACGATCCAGTGTCCCGTGTGCGGGGGCACTGTGCCGTGGACTCCCCCGGGAGTCACGGGCCGGCTCGAAGTGGAGTGCTCGAATCATGGTTTGGATCAGCTCGAGAAATCGAATCGCTCAGCAATGCCTGGGCTTGGTGTCGTCCGCCCTGGTCGCGGCGACGGGAGCAGGGGAAGCTGCTGCCCGGGCGCCCGCGCCGCGCCGAGCAGCCGCGGCGAGCGCCATCCCGGCGCGACGGACCTATACGCTCAGCGCCGCGCTCGAACGGTTCGAGCGACAGTCGCCTCGGCTGGTGGCGGCGCGGATGCGCGCCCGCGGGCTGTCGTCGGCCGCGGGCGTATCGGCGTCGTTCGCCAACCCCAGCCTGGACTACGACCAGGAGCTCGTGTTTCCGCTGGCCACCGAGGAGGTCATCCGCGTGAAGCTGCCGATCCCGCTCGGAGGGCGGTTCGCGCGCAAGCGGGAGGTCGCCCAACGGCAAGCCCGCCTGGCGCGGGCGCAGGTCACCCAGCTGTCTGCCACAGGGGGTGTGGGGTTTGCCAGGAGGTACTTCGAGCTCCTGCGACTGCACCGTCTGCTGACACTGCGACGGCAGAGCTTGCGGGAGCACCGGGAGCTGCTGAAGCGTATCTCCGCGCGCGCCGCGGGCGGGGGTCTGGCCGGCATCGTCGCGACCCGCTTGGAGCTGGAGGTCCGCCGTCGGCGGTTCGGGCTGGAAGGGCTGCGGGAGCGGATCGATCGGCTCGGTCGGACGCTGGCGCTGGCCATCGGTGATCGCGAGCAGATCCTGGTTCCCACCGGCGCCCTGCTGCCGTCCGAGCCGCCGCCGCTCCAGACGCTCCGCTCGAAGCTCGACCGGAGCTCCACCCAACGCCTGCTGCGCCTGACGCTGGAGGTGCACCGCGCCGAGGAGCGGCTCGCTCAGGCCCGGCGGTGGCCCGACCTGGGCCTCTCCCTCGGCTACATCCGGCAGCAAGCCCCGCAGCCCGACCGGCAGGTCTCGCACGGCCTCGTGTTCGGGCTTTCGCTGCCGCTGCCGCTGTTCTCCAGCGGCCGGCGGGAGGTCCGCGTCGCCCGGCTTCGGAGCCGGGGCGCGGCCTGGCAGCTGAAGGTGCGCGGCGACAACAGCCGGGTGCTGCTGCGAGACGCCCACGGACGCGCGGCGCGGGCCCGCGAGAGATGGACCCGCTATCGGGTCGGGCTGCTGAAGCGCCTCCCCGAGCTCCTACGGGGCGTGCGGGTGGCCTTCGACTCCGGCGGCGCGCTTTCGAACATCCTGGAGAGCCTGGCGGCCGTTGACGCGCTGCGCGAGGGCGGCCTGAAGCTGGCCCTGGAGGCGCGCCTGCACACGCTCCGGCTGCACGAGCTGGCGGGCACGCTGCCGAGGAGATGAACCCATGAGCAAGCTGATGAAACAAGCAGTCGCGGTGATCGTCCCCGTGCTTCTGGCGTGCGTCGGCGCCTGCGGCGACGCCAAGTCGAGCCACCAGGGCGGCGGGTCCGAGGCGTCCGGATCCGGTGGGCACGGCCACGGCAGCGGAGGGGACACCATCCGGAAGCTCAAGTTCGGCAAGCACACGGAGCTCTTCGTGGAGTACGCGCCCCTGATCGCCGGGAAGCACGCTCGCTTCACGGCCCACTTCACCCGGCTCGGCAAACGCTTCGTTCCCGTACGCAAGGGAACGCTGGTCGTCACCTTCCGCGGCACGTCAGGAGAGGTCCGGCGGTTCACTTCCAACGGGCTGTCGCGGACCGGGATCTTCGAACCCTCGGGCGAGGCGCCAGCCGCGGGTGTGTACCGGGTCGCCTTCGAGCTCGACGCAGCGGGAACGCGCGACCAGCACGGCTGGATGGTGCAGGTGTATGACTCGGCGCAGGCGGCAGCGCGTCGGAGGCGGGACCATCACGACACCGGAGGGATCTCCTTTCCCAAGGAGCAGCAGTGGGTCATTCCCTTCGCCACGTCAGCCGCGGACCACCGGGCGATTCGCAAGGGCTTCGAGGTGGACGCCACCATCGAGGCCGAGCCGGGGGCGCACGCCCGACTGAGCGCGCCCATCGCCGGCGTGGTGTCCTCGCTGTCGGAGAACCTGAGGATGGGCGCCCGGGTCCAGCCGAACCAGGTGCTGGTGTCGGTGGAGCCCGTCCTTCTCCAGGGCACGGATCTGCCGCAGCTCCAGCTCGCGGCGGTGCACGCCCGACAGGCGCTCAAGCTCGCCGAGCTTCGGCGGGATCAGCTGCGCGACATGCTTCGCTCGCGCGCCGTGGCCCGGCTCGAGGTGGATCGCGCCGAGTACGAGGTCCAGCGGCACAAGGCGGCGCTTCAGTCCGCTGGGGCGCGACTCTGGCTGTACCAACGGAGCCGGAAGCGCCAGTCCGGGAGCGGGCATGGGCTGAAGATCCGCGCGCCCTTTGCCGGCACTGTGGTGCAGCGCAAAGTGGCCCGGGGGGCGGCGGTGACGGCCGGACAGCTCCTGGTGGAGCTCGCAGACCTCTCTCGCCTCCGGGTGGTGGCCCACGTGGCCTCTGTGGACCTGGCCAAGGCGACCCAGGCCAAGGGCGCGAGCTTGCGGCTGCCCGAGGGTCGATGGGTGGACCTGCCGCACCCGCCCCTGGTGGGGGGGCGCGTCGAGCCCCACTCGCGCACCGTGCCGCTCGCGTTCGCCTGGTCGGCGACCGAGATACTTCCCCTGGGGACCTGGGTGCGGGTCCGGCTGCTCGGCCCCGAGCGAACCGTGGTCGCGGTGCCCAAGGAAGCGGTGCTGGACAACGATGGCCTGTCCGTGGTGCTGGTGCAGACCGGAGGGGAGACCTTCGTGATGCGCAAGGTGGGTCTGGGAGCCGAGGATCGCGGCTGGGTCGAGGTGACCCACGGCGTGGGAGCCGGTGAGCGTGTCGTCACCACGGGCGGGTATCAGATCATGCTCGCCACCAAGCTCCGCGGTGGAGCCAAGCTGGGACACGGCCATGCCCACTGAGCCGGACCTTCAAGCCTCCGCTCTCGGCGAATCGGGAAGCTGGCTCGACCGGATCCTCGCGTGGTCCCTGCGCCGGCGCCTCATCGTGGTGGTGGTGGCCGCGGGGCTGCTCGTCTGGGGGACCCGGGAGGTGGCGCGCATGCCCGTGGATGTGTTCCCGGACCTCACGGCGCCCACGGTCACGGTGCTCACCGATGCCCACGGGCTCACGGCGCTGGAGGTGGAGCGGCTGGTGACCGTGCCGCTGGAGTCGGCGCTCAGCGCCGCCTCGGGCAAGCGGCGGATCCGCTCCTCTTCGGCAGATGGGCTCTCGGTGGTCTGGGTGGAGTTCTTCCACGGCGTGGACATCTACCGGGCCCGCCAGATCGTGGCCGAGAAGGTGCAGCTCGCCACCGCGCGACTGCCGCGAACCGTGGAGAAGCCGGTGCTCGCGCCCATCACCTCCATCATGGGCGAGATCATGTTCATCGCCCTGCGCAGCAAGCATCGCGACCCCACGCACCTCCGGCTGCTGGTGGACCGCAAGATCCGGTTGCGGCTCCTGCAGGTGCCGGGGGTCGCCCAGGTGGTGCCCACGGGCGGTTTCCAGCGCGAGTTTCAGGTGCGGCTCGAGCCGAGCCGGCTCCGGGAGCACGGGGTGACCTCGGCTCAAGTGGTCGCCGCGCTTCGGCGGGCAAACCACTACCAGTGGGGCGGCCTGCTGGTGCGCGGCGGCAAGGAGTACTCCATCGAGGGCATGGGCCGCCTGCGGGGGCGGTCCGATGTGGCCCAGGTGGTCGTCACCGAGCGGCATGGGGTGGCGGTTCACACCGAGGATCTAGGCACGGTCCAGGTGGGCCCCGCCTTCCGCCGCGGCGTGGGCTCCTACAACGGCAAGCCGGCCGTGGTCCTCGGGATCCTGAAGCAGCCCGGCGCCAATTCGCTGCTGCTGACCCGTGAGATCGATCGCGTGCTCGACGATCTCCAGCGCTCCCTTGGCAACGACCTCATCATCGAGCGGAAGGGATTCCGGCAGGCGGCCTTCATCGAAGCGGCGGTGAGCAATGTGCAGCGCGCGCTGCTCGAGGGGGCGGTCCTGGTGGTCGTGGTGCTGGCGCTGTTTTTGTTCAGCGTGCGAGCGACGGTGATCTCGGTGCTGACCATCCCACTGTCGGTGCTCACCACGCTGCTCGTGCTGCGGCTGTTCGGCGCCTCCATCAACACCATGACCCTGGGCGGCATCGCCATGGCCGTGGGGGCGCTGGTGGACGACGCGGTGATCGATGTGGAGAACATCTACCGGCGGCTGCGGGAGAACACCCTGCTTCCTGCCGACGAGCAGCGACCGAAGCTCGCCGTGATCTTCTCGGCCTCCCGCGAGATCCGGTCCTCCATCGTGTTCGCCACGCTGATCCTCATGCTGGTCTTC
>JBDRSE010000273.1:0-2146 GCA_043825095.1 bacterium | reverse complement strand
AGATCGTCCTCGAGGAGGCACCTGGTATTCGCCAACGCTCGATGGTCCGTCACCTTGACAGCCATGTGGACCGACTCCGCCAGGGTTGGTTTGGCCCAGGCCCGCCACCTGGCCCATCGGACGCAAATGCCTAGACACGAGCTGCACGTAGGCATGAGCGACGTGTGTCTTTTCATTCGCACCAGCCATCCGGGTAGCAGCCGTGGTGTACTTATGCGCCTCATCAAACGCCCGTCTGAAAATACCAAGTAAATACCCGTACCATGAGGAGTACTCCGGATTGTTCGGTTCGAGCGCCATTGCATGCTTGAGCATGGTTAGGGCTTCGTCTCCCTTCCCCTTCACCGCATATGCATGGGCAAGCCCATAATACCCAGGGGCGTGCTGCGGTTTGAGCTGAACCGCCTTACGATGCATCTCAAGGGCCTTGTCGGCATCCTTCCAGCTCAACAAGCCCATCGAGACGAGTGCCTCATAGTAGTTGGGACGGAGCGTCAGCGCCTGTTCAAGTGAGGCTCTCCTCGCCTCGGTCTTGGCATTCAACCGATGAAGACAACGTGCCAGCCCCAGATGAGCTTCCGGGATACTCGGTTCCTGGGCGATCACCTCCCTGAAGAGAGCCGCGGCTTTCTTCGTATCCCTGGTATAACGGCGTCCGGTGCGGGGTTGTCTGCTGTACCAACGGGCGCATTCTCTGCGTCCGTCGTCCGGCGGCAGCACGGCGCCACACGTCCGGCGCGCAGGCCCTTCCCCGTCGATAGAACGGACGAGCCACGGCCTCCGGTCCTCGGTCCAGCGTCTCTGCGCGCCCCGCTGCCGGGCAGGCCCCCTCGCTCTCGCCCGGCCCGACGGCCCGCGCGGCAGAGCGTTGTTCGCTGCTCGGACCGTCGGCGAGCTGCGAGACGGAGAGATGGCCTCCTTCGCGCCCCTCCGCCCCGCAGGCTTCTGCCGCCTCGTCCTCGCGTCCCCCGCTGGCGCGCTTCGGCGTTCCTCGCTCCTCCCCTTTGCGTGTTCGCGGACTTCCTCCGACGTCAGCAACGAGGCCGTGCTCCGGCGCCCGCAGGACAACACTCCGTCCGCCGGTCGAAGGCAGGGTGTCGGCACAGGTGGGCGCCCCGCTGCGCCCCGACGCCCGCAGGCCTCCACCGCCACGCTCCGCGATCTGCCCCCGAGCGTCGGTGCGGAGACCTCCGTCGTACCCCCGGGCTCCTCCGACAACCACGCCAGTTGCCAGCGCGGCGTCTGTCGGCAGCACGGCGACCCGCCCCCGGCCCCCGCAGGCTTGTCGCCGTCGATAGAACGGTCGAGCCACGGCCTTCGGTCCTCGGCCCAGCGTCGCTGCGTCCACCACCGCTGCACAGGCCCCCTCGCTGTCGTCTCGCCCCGCGGCCCGAACGGCAGAGCGTCGTTCGCCGCTCGGACCATCGACGAGCTGCGAGACGGAAAGCTGGCCTCGATCGCGCCCCTCCGCCCCGCAGGCCTCCGGCGCCTCGTCCTCCCGGCCCTCCCGGCTCGGCATGCCTCGCACGACCCCTGCAGCCGTTCGCAGACTTCCCCCGATGCTTCCGGCGCCGCCGTCGTCAGCACGGCCCTCCTCGGCCCGCAGGAAAGATGTCGATACGGTCTGTGCTGGGAGAGCCTGGATCCTGGACCAGATGGGCAGCGCTTCCTCGCGCCCCGACGCCACACAGGCCACCAGCCCCTCGACCACACCGACCTCCAGTTGCTCTCCGCTCCGGTCCACCCCGATGCGGTTGACATCCACGAGGTACGCGGGGTGCGCCTCGGCTCTGCCGAGGCAGCACCCACCAACAGGCCATCGCTCTCGAACAGCACCGTCCGCGGCATAGCGCCTCGCCCCGGGCCCCCGCAGGAAAGATGTTCGGGAACCACGCGCCGCCCGAACAGATGATCGGCAACGGCCACGAACGTCGTCGTGGCCAACGGGCCCCAAAGCTCCTGATGCTGCGTCCACCCTCTCCCTCACGCTATCTGCCCACCAGCCGCCGGGTAAGCCGTGGGCCGTCGCCGGCCCCGGCTCCCCTAAGAACCGTACGTGCGAGTTTCCCCGCATACGGCTCAAGCCTTTGTAAGGCCGGGGTTTTCCCGGCCCGGATGCAAGTGTACGATGGCCAGCCGGGGCTCG
>JBDRSE010000272.1:0-2498 GCA_043825095.1 bacterium | reverse complement strand
AGGCGAGCGCTAGGCCGAGCACGGCCCGCGCTCCACTGCGGGCCCGGTCCATCTCAGGCACTGCCCGTGGCCGCGACATAGCGCAGCCGGATGTCGTAGAGCAACTCCCCCAGCAGCCTCGCCTCCTCGTCAGTCAGGTTGCCCTCGGTCTTGCGCTTCAGCATGCCGAGGATGTCGATCGTCTGCTTGGCGAGCACCAGATCCTTGCGCCGGGTGCCGTCGGGATGGGGCCCCTCGCCCAGGTGGACCATCGCGGATGTCGAGAGCGAGAGGACGAAGGTCGAGAAGTCGATCTCGGGCAGCTGCTCGGGGTCCATGTCCCGCGCGTGCTCCGGGCGGCCACGCGCGCTGTGCTCCTCGGGCTCCTGTCGCGCCGTGCCGTCGGCCTCGAATCCCCTGCGGTCGTTCACCGCGAACCCCTTCCCCTCCTTCTGCTCTTCGCCTTTCTGCTCTTCGCCTTTCTGCTCTTCGCCCATTGCTTCCTCCCTCATGAGCTGCCGCGAGTCCTACCCCTCGTCCTTGTTGCCACTGCGCTCCTCGTCCGAGAACATCGGGACCGCCTTGTTGGTGGTGTCCGCGAGCCCCTTGAGGAACTGCTCGTACTCCTTGCGGGTCACACGTCCCCGGTGGATGTTGCGCGAGATGATTCGTTTGTCGAACAGAGAGTCGGGCTTCCCCGTCATCCAATACCTCCAATTCTTCTGCCTTTTATGATTCTGCCTTTTATGGCGTCGACGCCTGATCTGTCAAGGCCCGCCCCAAAGGGCCATTGTAGTCCGGTGGGGCGGGCGGGTGGAGCAGACAATTGGACCGGGCCGGCAGACCTGTGCTATCGACGGAGGATCTGCCCTCCAATGCGTCTGATGGCCACATCCCTCGTGCTCCAGGCCTGCATGTCAGCCACGGTTGCCCTGGCGGACAGTGATGCCGCTGTGCGGCTCCAGCGGTGCCTCGATCGCAACACGCACTCACACCGTCTCGCACGCTGGGGTGTGGTGGTCAAGGAGCTGCCGGGTGGGGAGGTGCTCTACAGCCACAACCCCAACCTGAGCTTCAACCCGGCATCCAACATCAAGATCGTGACCTCGGCGGCGGTGCTCGACCGCCTCGGGCCGCGCTATCGTTTCGTCACCGAGGTGTTCGGCAAGCTGCTGCGGGGCACCGTGACGGGAGGCATCTACCTCAGGGGGAGCTGCGACCCCTCGCTCACCACCGCCCGCCTGGTAGAGATGGCGAACGCGCTCCGGCGGCTTGGTGTGAAGGCGGTCCATGGTCCGGTCTACCTCGACATCTCGGCCTATGAAGGTTCCACCGATCCGGACGGATTCAGGCGTTTCCGCTCCTCTCACCCCTTTCGCGCCGGGGTCTCCGCCCTGTCGCTCAACCACAACGTGATTCGGATCGGCGTGGCGCCCGCGAAGAAGCCGGGAGCGCCGGCGCGGGTGGAGGTGGACCCACCCTCGGCGTACCTCAAGCTGAGGGCGCTGGTCCGGACGACGTCGGGGCCGACTCGCCTGCACGTCTCCACGCACCCCAGGGGCAGGGCCACCTCGGTCTCGGTCGGCGGGCGGATCAACATCCGCGCGCGGGCCAGGACCTTCTGGCGCCGCGTGTACAACCCCTCCCTCTACACCGGTTTCACCTTCATCTCCCAGTTGCGCGCGGCCGGCATCCGCGTCGGCCACCGGATCGGGTACCGGCGGGTCCCCGAGGGCATGCCCCGCATCCTGGTCAACCAGTCGCCGCCGCTGAGCCTAATCGTCCGGTCGGGGACCAAGCACTCGTCGAACGTCGTGGCGGAGCACCTGCTGTTGGCGCTGGGCGCCGGCCGGTTTGGCTGGCCGGCCACGCTCGACAAGGGCCGACTGGCCACACAGGGCTACCTGAAACGGCTGGGCCTGCCCCCGGGCACCTACCGCTTCGAGAATGGAAGCGGGCTGTCTCGGCGCAGCGCCATACGGCCCGCCGATCTGGTCCGGGTGCTGGAGGGGATCTACCTCGACTTCGGCGCACGCGCGGAGCTGCTGTCCGCGCTGCCGCTGGCCGGGCTGGATGGCACGCTGCAGCGCCGGCGGTTCGAGCGCAGCCGGATCCGGGCCAGGATACGGGCGAAGACCGGCACCCTGAGCGGTGTCTCCTGCCTCAGCGGCTACGCAGGGGGAGCCGATGGGAGGGTGCTGCTGTTCACCTTCCTCAGCGGGCAAGTCCGCCGGATGCCCGTGGTCCGGTGGCGGCAGGTGGCCCTGGTGGGCTGCCTGGTGGACTACCTGGACACCCGTCTGTGAGAGAGTGCAACCTCCGGGAACCTGTCCTGTTTCCGGCCCAACATCTTGACACCCCCAACGGCGGTGCTTAGGCTAGCAGCGTTCGGCATTTCTGCCGAACGCTGGTCATGCCGAGGGACGCGGCAGCGGCCCTCGGCCACAACCCGAAGGCCCGCAGGGCCTGAGGGTGAAAGAACCTTGGTGAAGTGAACCGCTTGCGGTTCACTTCACCCT